>CAYSHC010000106.1:0-12391 GCA_964430855.1 uncultured Vicinamibacteraceae bacterium | reverse complement strand
CGATGCACAGGAAGAAGAACGCCAGGCGCAGCCACGACGCCCGCAGCTCGCGCCACACCATGCGAAGGGTGAACATCTAGGCGTCCACTCCGTGCGCCGCCGGGGCCTGCGGGCGCACGATCTGCTCCACGATCCGGCCGTCGCGCATGATCACCTGCACGTCGGCGCGTGCGGCGAGCTCGCGGTCGTGGGTGACGAGCACCAGCGTGGTGCCGCGGACGCGGTTCACGTCGAACAGCATGTCGATCACGTGCTGCCCGGTCCGGCTGTCGAGGTTCCCGGTCGGCTCGTCTGCGAGCAGCACCTTTGGCGCGTTGGCGAGCGCCCGCGCGAGGGCGACCCTTTGCTGCTCGCAACCCGAGAGTTGCGACGGGTAGTGGTGGGCGCGGGCCGCGAGTCCAACCTCGCCGAGCAACGCCGACGCCCGCGCGCGCGCATCGGGCGCGCCGGCCAGTTCCATCGGCACGAGCACGTTCTCGTACGCCGTGAGCGACGGCATCAGGTGGAAGAACTGGAACACGAAGCCGATCAGCCGGCCACGGAGGCGCGCCAGCGCGTCCTCGCCCATCGCCGTGATGGTGATGCCGTCGATGACCACCTCGCCGGTCGTCGGCGCGTCGAGCCCCGCAATCAGGCCCAGCAGCGTGCTCTTGCCGCTGCCCGACGGTCCGACGATGGCAACGCTCTGCCCCGCCGGGATGGTCAGGTCGATGGGATGCAGGATCGTCAGGGGATGGCCCCCGCTGTCGACGGTCTTCGAGATGCCGCGCAGTTCAATCATGAAGTCGGCGTGCTCCGGTCGAGGAGGGGCTCGAGCGCGCGCCACACCAGCTCGGCGACGCGTCGCGTCCCCTCGGCGTTGGGGTGGATGCCGTCGGGCTGGTTGAGCGACGGCACGCCGGCCACGCCGTCGAGGAAGAAGGGCAGGAAGGCCACGTCGTGCTCGGCCGCGAGGTCGGCAAACGCCTGCCGGAAGGCCGCGGTGTACTCGGGGCCGAAGTTGGGCGGTGCCTCCATGCCGCAGAGCAGCACCTTGATGTCGCGCGACCTGGCTTCACGGATCATCGCCGCCAGATTCGCCTTCATCTCGTCCACCGACAGGCCGCGCAGTCCGTCGTTGGCGCCGAGTTCGAGCACCAGCACCCGGACGTCGCCGTCGCCCAGCACCCAGTCGAGCCGCCTCCGGCCCCCGGCGGTCGTGTCACCCGACACGCCGGCGTTGATGACGCGGTAGGCGTAGCCCTCTTCGTCGAGGCGCTGCTGGATGAGCGCCGGCCACGCCTCCGACGCGTTCAAGCCGAGGCCCGCCGTCAGGCTGTCGCCGAGCGCGACGATCCTCGGGCGCGTGTCCTGCGGTTCGGCGACGTCGGTACGCGAGAGGTCAGCCGGCTGCCGGACAGGTTCGGCGGCGCCGGCCGGCTCGTCGCCCCGGCTGCACGCCGTGACGGCACCGGCAACAAACAGGAGGAGGAACGAACGTCTGAGCATGGTTGCCATGGCCGCCGTGACCCTCAGCTGGATGGCGACCCGCCGAAATCGCGTGAGCCGGCGCGCCGAAGCTCGGCCTCGAGATCGGCCAATGCCGCCTCGAGCATGGCGCGGTGCGCGGGCCGGCAGGCCTGCTGGAGGTCCGCGAGCATCCGCGCGCGCGCCAGCTTCAGCGACGCGATCCGGCTCGCCGCCGCGGCCTCCTCGGCGCTGAGCGGCGGCGCCCCGTCGTCGGCGCTCCGCGACGACGCCATCGCCTGCTGTTCCTCGACGGCCTTGCTCTCCCACCCTCGCGCCACGACGACTCCTCTCCCTTCAAACGAAACGCGCGGCGTGCCGTTCGCTCCGCACGCGGGAGCCGCGGTCACCGGATCTCGAGGCCGCCCCGCACCCACCGGCCGGGCATCGGCACGCCGACAACCTCGAGGTAGCGCGTATCGAACAGGTTGGCAGCTTCCGCGAAGACTGTCACGCGTCCCCACGGCCGCTGCGCCCGCAGGTCCACCAGCGTATAGGCCGGCCGCGACACGGGGACGCGACGTTCGACGCGGGCACTGACGCTGACCCGGCCGCCGACGGGCACGGACACATCGGCCGAGAGGCCGTGGCGGGCGTGATCGAGCACGTATTTCGACAGCCCGGTAATCCTGTCGGTCTCGACGTCGGTCCAGGCGTAGTGCCCGCCGACGGCGGCGCTGGCCACGCGCCCGCGCACGCCGGCCTCGAGGCCCCGTGTCGACACCCGCCTGATGTTGGCCGTCTCCCAGCGTGCCTGCAAATCGGGTCGCACCCAGTCGATGACGTCGAGCTCGCGCCGCACGAACCCTGTGAGCGACGTCGTCCAGCGTCCGCCCGGGTACCAGTCGATGCCGGCCTCGCCGGTCCAGCCCCGCTCCGGCCGCAGCGACGCCCTGGCCTGGTGCACGGGGTCCACGTAGTAGCGTTCGGTGAACGACGGCACGCGAAACGCACGACCCGCCGCCGCCCGGACCTTGACCGCGGGGCGGACCTGCCACGCGAGCGCCAGCGAGGGGCTCCAGGCCCGGCCAAACGTCGAGTAGGCGTCGAGGCGGACGCCGGGATACCACCTGAGGCGGCCGGTGACGGCCTCCAGCTCGACGAAGGCGCTGGCCCGGGCCTCTTCGCGATCGACGAGCGCCGTCGAGCGAAGCACGTCCACCGCGGCTTCGCCGCCGGCAGACAGGTGCAGGTCCGGCGTCAGCCGCTCGAACCAGCGCAGCGTGCCGCCGGCGCTGTGCGTCCGATGCGTGTTCGGCACCGCGGCCTCGGCAGACGAGTCGTACACGAAGCGGTCGCCGTGCGTGCGATACCACGCCGTGTGCTGGAGCCGTCGCCCGGGCCGCATGTGCCACAGGCCGTCGGCCGCCACGAGCGTCTGCGTCGTCCACTCGCGTGACGGCGCGGGGCCGTAATAGCCCGCCGCGCCGAAGTCCTTGTCGAGATGAGCGACCGTGAGAGACGTCCCCCCGAGGCGTGCCGCCAGCCGTACCTGCGCGTGCTGGAAGTCACGGACGGGCTGGAAGCCGTCGGCTCGCTCGAAGGCACCACTCAGGCTGCGGAGCACGCCCGACGCCGACAGCGGCGTGCGGGCATCGACCTGGAGCAGCCCGTGCTGCCCCGCCGCGATCCGGGCCGACGGTGTCGTGCCACGGCCCTGTCGCGTCACGATGTGGATGATGCCGCCGACGGCGTCGGCCCCGTAGAGCGACGCGCCCGCGCCTCCGAGCACTTCGATGCGCTCGATGTCGTCGATGGTCAGCGGCAGGTCGCCGTTGTGATGGCCCGACTGGACGTCGTTGAGGCGTACCCCGTCGACCAGTACGAGCGCCTGTCCGAAGCCGGCGCCCCGCAGCGAGAAGTCCGTCTGCGAGCCGAACGGCCCGCGCTCGCGGACCCAGAGCCCCGGCACGAGGCGCAAGGCATCGGTCACGCTGCGGATGGGAAGGCCGCGAAGGTCGTCGGCGGTGATGACGGTCACGCTCCGGCCGACGGCGCCGAGAGTGGCGGGCGCCACCGAGCCGGTGACGACGATCTGCTCGTCGATCGCGGGCGGCTGGGCGCGTGCCGGACCCGCAGACAGGGTGCACACCAGCGCCAGGAGGGCGACGAGCGCGGCCGTGCGGCAACGCATCCTCACGCGCCGATTGTAGCGTGGCCGTCACGCATGGCCCGGGCGAGGACGCGCTCGAGGACGCGTTCGTCGAGCGCGAACGGGCCGTGGCAGTCGAGCCCGAGCCCCGCGACGGCCGCCCGCATCGCGGCCTCCTCGTTGTCGCCGCCGCCGAGGGCCCGCCCGGCGGCCACCAGCGCCGCCGCGGGCACGAGCCCGACCAGCTCGGACCCAAGCACGGCGACGCCCTCGCGCGCGGCTTCCTCCTGCACCACCCGAAAGGCGACGTGCAAGGGTGTCACCTGCGCGTCCAGCACGTTCATCGACACCTGCACGCAGCCGTAGGCCGGCATGCTCCAGCCGATGGCCCGGACGGCGGCGAGCCGTCCCGGCGTCCCGCCCCGTCGGTCGGCACGCACGCCGCCCTCCCCCGACGCGCGCACCCTGGCCGCGATGCGCCGCGCGACCTGTACGTCGGTGGTTGCCAGCGACACGTTCCACGCGATGAGGAACGTCCGAGCCCCGACGATGGCGGCGCCCATGGTCGGGGAGACCCGCGCCGGCCCGAAGTCGGGTATCCACGGCGTGGTGCCGATCCGGTCGGCCAGGCCCTCGTACCCGCCCGCGCGTATCGCCGCGAGGTTCCGGCGGTCGTCGCGAAACGCGGCCGCCTCATAGAGGTACACGGGGATGTCCAGATCGTGCGCAATCGCAGACCCGACACGTCGCGCCAGCACGGCACAGCGCTCGAGCGTCACGCCCCGCACGGGGACGAACGGACAGACGTCGAGCGCGCCGAGCCGTGGATGCGCGCCCCGATGACGGCGCATGTCCACGGTGCGCGCCACGGCATGCGCCAGCCGGATGGCGGCGTCGCCGACGGCCTCGGGCGGGCCCGCGAACGTGAAGACGGTGCGGTTGGCGTCGGCCCCGCGATCGACGTGCAGGATACGGACGTCCGGCACGCCGGCGATGGCCGCGTGGCAGGCCTCGAGCGTCGCGGAGTCGCGTCCTTCGGAGACATTCGGGACGCACTCCACGATCGGCGTCGCGCCGAGGTCAGCGACGCAGGCTGTCGCGGATCTCACGGAGCAGGAGGACCTCCTCGGGCGGCGCCGGCGGGGCCTCCGGCTCTGCGGGCTGCTCGCGGCGCAGCCGGTTGACGAAGCGCACGAGCAGGAACACGGCGAAGGCGATGATGAGGAAGTTGACGATCGTGTTGACGAACCGCCCGTAGTTCAGCGTCACGATGCCCGCGGCCTTGGCTTCGTCGGGCGTCACCGGGACGGGCGCGTTGGTCGGGTTGCTGAGCACGACAAACAGCGTGCTGAAGTCGACGTTGCCGAGCAGCAGGCCGATGACCGGCATCAGCATGTCGTCGACGAGCGACGACGTGATGGCGCCGAAGGCGGCGCCGATGATGACGCCGACGGCAAGGTCCACGACGTTGCCGCGTGCGATGAACTCCCGGTACTCCTTCAGCATCCCGCCCCCCCCCTCAGTCCGTTACGGCACGGCGATCAGCGCGTCTCGTCGGCGAGCTTGTCGAAGATTCGGGCCAGTTCCAGCGCCTCCTCGCGCCGGGCGCGGGCCTCGACGAGATCGCCCCCCTCGTGGACGCGGCTGGACGCCACGACCGCGGCGTGCTGGTACGCGCTGCGGATGGCGCCGCGTATCGCGTCGGCGACATCGGCCACGAGCGCGTCGGACAGCTTCACCGACGGGGGAATGCGCGCGAGCGCGCGGCGCGCGCGCTCGTTGATATCCATACCGACCTGGGCGTTCATTTTGGCGTCAGTGTCCTTCCGGCACCGCGCTGCGGTGCCGAGCAGATTGTACGGCCAAAGGCCCCGCCCGCCACATCGTGCGCCGGCTCATGCGTCCTTCGGCGGGTACTCGCGACGCGGCGGCATCCGATCGAGCACCTCGCGCCGCACCGGATCGAACCCCATCGTGCGTCCCTCGCGGTACGACTGCACGCCGAGGTTGATGGCCACCGTGATCTGGTACCCCTTGAGGACGTCGTAGACCGGCGCCTTGCGGCTGCGCATCGACTCGAGCCAGTTGTCGATGAGGTCCTCGGCCGGCTGATCCGCCTCGAGCGTGACCTCGGTCTGGCCGTCGTTGGCCTCCTGGAACTCCTTCAGCCGCTGTCGCTCGGCGCGGATCACCGCCTTGCCCTGCCGGCTCGGCGCGTCGCGCGGCGTGCCCGGCGCCGGACGCCCCGGCGGGACGATCTCGAGCGTGCCCGCGCTGCCGTACACCGTGATCGGCGCCGACGTCGCGTTGCCCATGCACGAGACCATGTTCACGCAGTACTCGCCGGGGTACTCGACGACGGTCATGTACGTGTCGGGCACCTCGCGATTCTTCTGGATGTAGATGCCGCCCGCGCCCGTCGCACGCGTCGGGAAGTCGAAACCGATCATCGTGCACATCGCGCCCAGGCGGTGGAACAGCAGGTCGGTGGCGTTGCCGCCCGAGTATTCCCAGTACTTGCGCCAGCGGAAGTAGCGCTCGGCGCTGAAGGGCCGCTTCTTCGCCGGACCGAGCCACATCTCCCAGTCGAGGTTGGCGGCGGTGACGGGCGCGTCGGGCCACGACTCCCCGCCCACCCCCGGAATCGGGTAGTCCCACATGCCCTCGCCGGGCGACGTGTTGCGGTTGTAGCTGACGAGCCCCCACAGCACCTTGCCCATGCGGCCGGCCTTGAGGTACTCGTGCACCTTCCAGTGCAGCGGCGTGTTGACGCCCGATCCGCCCACCTGCAGGACCCGGCCGGTCTGGCGCACGAGATCGTGCAGCTTCGCGGCCTCGTCGATCGTGTAGGTCATCGGCTTCTCGAGGTACACGTCCTTGCCCGCCAGCAGCGCCTCGCTCGCGATGCGGAAGTGCGAGTGATCGGGCACGACCACCACGACGCCGTCGATGTCCTTGCGTGCGAGGACCTCGCGATAGTCGCGCGTCGCGAACTCCGCCTTCGTCCGCTCGCGGACGTAGTCGAGACGCGGCTGCCACACGTCACAGACAGCCGCGTAGTCGAAGTCGCCAAGCCGCTCCCGACGCGGCTCGAAGCCGCGGCCGAGGAGCACGTTGCCCTGCATGCCGCAGCCGATGAGACCGACCCTGATGCGGTCGTTCGCGCCCAGCACACGCGCGGCCGAGGCGGCCGTCGACTGCGCGGACGCCTTGCCGGCGCGGCCGGCAAGCGACGCCGACGCCACGCCGGCGACGGCCTTGCCGAGAAAATCACGGCGACTTGGCGACGAGGGGGAGGAGTGATGCGTGCTCACGGCCAGCCTTTCCTTGGAAGTGGATGTCGCCCCAAGAGTACGACAGGCCGCCCATGTTCGCTTCGCGAGACGATCGCGGTCGGCATCCTGGCCGTAGACAAACAGGCCAGGCCCGGGCGTCTGTAGAGTCGTCGCCATGCCCGCGCCGCCGCCAGACGACCAGGCCGAGCTCCCCGGGCGGCTGTACGACGTGCATGGACCGGGCCTCTACAGGTACGCGCTGATGCTGCTCACCTACCCCACTGCCGCAGAGGACGCGGTGCAGGACGCGTTTGCAGGCCTGCTCGCCGCGCGCATTGCCCCGGAACACGTCGAGCGCTACCTGCGCACGTCGGTGCGCAACGCGTGCTTCACGTGGCTGCGCCGGCGCCGGCGCTGGCTGCCCCGGGAGCAACCGCTGCTGGAAGCGGCCGGCCCCGCGCAGGCGGCCCGGGACGACGAGCGCCTCGCGATCGAGCGTGCGCTGCGCGTGCTGCCGCCGGAACAGCGCGAGGTCGTGTACCTCCACGTCTTCGAAGGACGGACCTTCCGCGAAATCGCGGACCTCTCGGGCACGTCGATCAACACCGCCGCCAGCCGCTATCGCTATGCCCTTGCGCGCCTGCGGGAGACCCTGTCATGACCCCCGACGATCCCGTCGTGACGCGGCTGCGTGCGTATCGTCCCTGCGGGCCGGCGCCCGACCTGCGCGAGCGGATCGTCGCGGGCCCGCGGCCGGCATCGGCACGCGGATGGTATCTCGCCGCCGCGGCGCTCCTGGCCCTCTCGACAGGCATCCACATGGCCACTGCGACGATCACGCCGCGCGGCCCTGTCCCGACCGCCGACAGCGACGCGGCACACCTGGGCGCCTGGCTCGGCGGCACGGACGAGGATCACCGGCGGGCAGCGGCGCTCCTTGCGACGTTCGAGGCGGACGCGATGGCACGAGAGCTCGAGGGAGGCGAGCGATGATCCGCGCCACGCCGGCGCCGCGTCGCGTGCGCCCGGGGCTGCTGATCCTGTTGCTGCTCTGCGTCGGACTGGCCGGTCATGCCCTCTGGGATCACGTGGAGCGCCGCCGGCTGGTCACGGAGATCGAACGCATCCACGCGCGCGGGGAACTGGTGGCGATCCCGCCGGTCGAAGCCACGCCGGCGTCCACGACACTCGCAGCCGCCGCGCTCCTCGTGACGAGCGTGCCAGGCGAGCTCTGGACGGTGGACCCGATGGCGCCGGAGGCCGACGGCCTGCTGGAGGCCGGACGCCACGCGCTGATGCTGGCAGACGAGGCCGCCTCCGAGCCGTTCACACCGCTGTCCGGCACGACCGACTTCGCCTATCGGGCCGCCGGGCTGAGCGGATTGTCACGGCTCGTGCACCTGCGCACGACCCGGCTCGCGGCGCGGGGCGACGGCGATGGCGCCGTCCGCTCGGCCCTCACCGGACTCGTCGTGCGCCGCGCCATCGCCTCTGATGGCCTGGCCGCCACGGACACGGACGTCGGTCGGGTGCTCACGCGCTCGCGACCCGGAGAGGCAGCGCTGCGCGAGTGGCAGGCCGCGCTCGCCGCCGCGGAAACTCCCGACGCGCTCGCCGCGGCCGTCGAGCGCGGCCGCGCCCGGTACCTCGAGCGCGTGTGGCGGATTGCGTTCGGCCCGTCCACCATGTCGCCGCGCCGCCACACGCTGCCATGGCAGGGCGTGCTCCCGTGGCTGTGGCGGCCGTGGTACGCCCGGCAGATCCGCCACGACCTCGCCTCGTGGGCAGAGGCGCTGGAGACGGCCCGGCAGCCTCCGGCCGTCCGCGGCCCGGCGCTGCTCGCACTCGACGCCTCGAGGCACGCCACGCCGCCGGCATCGCCATTCGTGCGTGGACGGTGGTTCATGGGACTGTGGCAGAGCGACGCGCCGCGGGTGCTCGTTGACGCCTGGCATCGCGAGACGCTCGCCATGGATCGCGCCGCGCGCGTCGCCATCGCGGTCGAGCGCTACCGTCGCGCGGAGGCCGGCCGCCTCCCCGCGTCACTCGACGAGCTGGCGCCGCGCTGCATCGACGCCCTCCCGCTCGACCCGTACGCCGAGGCACCGCTGCACTTTGTCGCGAGCGCGGACGGGTACGTGATCTACAGCGTGGGACCGGACCTCCGCGACAACGGCGGCGCCATCGCGCCGCCTCCCCCGCGGCGTTCGGCCTCCGGCGGCATGTATCGGCCACCGCCTGCGGACGTGGGCGTGGCCGTCACCATCCGCGACCGCGATCAGGAGGCCCGGCGGCCGTAGCGCGGGTGTTCACCGCGTGCGGGACAGGCAGGGGCGCGCGGGCCCCGGACGTGTGGCATCATCCGGGGACACGCCGGGGTGGCGAAACTGGCAGCCGCATCGCGCTTAAGACGCGACGACCCGCAAGGGTCATGTGGGTTCGACTCCCACCCCCGGTACTTCCTCGTTCCTCAGTGCACGACGCCGGTGCGCGTCATGGGGCTCTTCACTGCCTCGGACAGCAGCGACTCCAGCCGGCTGGCCTCGATCGGGAACGGCCCGGCGACGGCCGAGGCGCTGTGGATCTCGAGCGCCACGACGGGCTTTCCCTCGAAGTGCGAGATGATCCAGTTCACACCGCGAATCGACGTCGTCGGCTCGTCGTCGCGGTCCGGGTTGAGGACGCGATCGATAGCCCGCAGGACGGTATGGATGAGCGTCGAGGCATCCTCCACCGTCCAGTCGGCCGGCTCGTTGCCGATGTGATGCACCCGCTCGCTGTAGACGCGCTCGTTGCCGCGGAGCATGATCTCGACGTCATAAGTCATAGGCCGCCATCATAGCAGCCTGCTACACTCGCGCGGTGCTCACGCCGGGCGAGTTCATGACGCGCGTCGCCGAGTGGATGGCGCTCGTCAACCGGGGCAGCCTCGACCTGCCCGACGACCTGCTGCACCGGCAGGCCACCTTCCGCCTCAACGGCGTCGCCTACGAGGACATCATGGGGCGGCCCGTCTCCGATCCCCTCGTCCGTCTCGTCGCCCGCGGCCACGGCGCCTACCGGCTTCTCCTCACCGCGCTGCGCTACGCGCTGACCGCGCCCGAGGTGGTCCTGCGCGACCTCTCCGTCTCGCGCGGGCTCGCGACGGCACACGCCGAGGTCTCGGGTACGCTGCGCGACACCGGCGAGCCGTGGACCACCTCCGCCGACCTGGCGCTCGTCGTCGATGTCGACGGCCGCATCACCGAGATCGGCGTGCAGATGGATCCCGACGCCGTCAGCCGAATCCTCCGCGCGCGATCAGGCCCAGGACGCGCCTGACCGCCGCCGGGTCCACGGCGCCGTCCACACGCTGCCCCACCCGGACGGTCCGGCCAACGTGGATCTCGCGGATCGCGTTGACGGTTGCGAGGCAGGCCGCGCCGTCGGCGTCCACGCCCCCGCCGGCGATGACGACGAGGGGACGCGCGTCGCGCTGCAGCCGCGTCAGCGCCCCGGCGCGTTCCGGCCAGCTGCCGGCGCCGCCGCTCGTCAGGATGCGGTCCACCGACGGCACCCGCCGCAACGTCTCGACCGCCTCGCCCATCGGCACGGTGACGCGCTCGATCGCGCGATGGTAGGTCACGCGGTGTCCCGAGGCATCGGCTACGGCGCGCAGCAGGTCCTCGTCCACGCGGCCGTCGGGCGTCACGTACCCGGTGACGATGCCGTCGAGCGGCAGGCCGGCCCACTGCGCAGCGTCGGCGACGATAGCGGCGCGCGCCTCGGGCGCCGTCACGACAAACTCGTTGGCGGGCCGCACCATGACGCGCAGCGGAAGCGGAACGGCGGCGAGCATCTGCTCGACCACCGCGCGGGACGGGGTAAGCCCGTCTTCGTCGAGCCGCGAGACGACCTCGGCCCGGTGCGCGCCCGCGTCGCAGGCCGCACGCGCATCGTCCACGGTCGAGACGATCACCTCGAGGCGCACGCGACGGCTCATCGCGCACCTGCCAGGACGTCGAGCTGGCGGCCCAGTTCCTCGGGGTCGGTCGTGGGAGCCTGGCAACTGAAGCCCTCGCAGACGTAGGCCGTCGCCCGTCCATCACGCATCGTCAGCGGGGCCACAAACGGCAGCAGCCGTCCGAGCGCGTCCCGGGGCGCGCCGGCGTCCACCGGAACCACGACGGCGAACGGCAGGTACCGCCGCGCGATCTCCTGGTGCAGCGCCTGCGTGTCGTCCTCGCCGGGGTGGCCGACGACCACGATCTGCCGGATGCGTGCGTGATAGGCGACGAGGTTGGCCAGCATGAAGGGAACGGCGCGCGACGCGCGTCCCAGCTGCAGGCCGCCGCGGGCGAGCGTCCGCTCGACACGCGTGAACGCGGCCACGTCGTTGGTGAGGTGCGCCAGCGTCAGCAGGTTGGCGACGGCGACGGAACTGGCCGAGGGCTCCGCTCCGTCGTAGTCCTCCTTCATGCGCAGCAGCACCGACGGGTCGTCGCCCGCGGTGCTGAACCAGCCGCCGGCCGTGTCGTCCCAGAAGTCCTCGTCGAGGCGGGCCTGAAGGTCGATGGCCCACTCGAGCCAGACGGAATCGCCGGTGGCCTGGAAGAGCTCGAGCGCGCCCCACGTGACGCATGCGTAATCTTCCGCGAACGCGTCCACGCCCGCCTGCCCCGCGCGCCACGAGCGCCGCAGCCTGTTGGTGTCGCGATCCCAGAGCGTCTCGCGCAGGAAGTGCGCGGCGCGCTCGGCGAGCGTGAGCCACTCGGTCGGCGAAGCGCCCTGCCCCGTCAGCACGCGCCCCGCGCGCGCGCACGCGGCGATCATCAGGCCGTTCCCGGCCGTGACGACCTTGTCGTCGAGCGAGGGCGCCGGACGCTCCTGCCGCGCCGTGAACAGCCGCTGGCGGGCCACGCGCAGGCCGCGGATGACCTCATCGAGCGGACGGCCGGTTTCGCGCGCGACGTCCTCGAGGTCGAGCGCCGTGTAGAGCACGTTGCGCCCGCGGAACTCCCCTGTCGGGTCGTGCGCGTTGCCGCCCGGCCGCAGGCCGAACCGCGCGACGACGAGCGGCGCCAGGTCAGGGCCGACGGCGCTCTCCACCTCCTCGAGGCTCCACAGGTAGAACGCGCCCTCGAGGGTGCGCGGATGCGCCAGGTGCCGCTCGTCCGCGGGCACGCTGTCGGCATCTTCTGCCGAGTAGAACCCGCCCTCGGGCGACGTCAGGGAGCGTCGCACGTAGGCGAGCGTGTCCTCGGCGACCGACGCGTAGAACGGGTCGCGGTCGGCCTGTGCGACCTCGAGCAGCGCCAGGACGATCTGCGCCTGGTCGTAGAGCATCTTCTCGAAGTGCGGCACCAGCCACTGGGCGTCCACCGCGTAGCGGTGGAAGCCGCCGCCCACGTGGTCGCGCATCCCGCCGAGCGCCATCGCGCGCATGGTCTCGGTGGTCATCTCGAGCGCGATGGCGTCGCCGGTCAGCGCGTGATGGCGCAGCAGGAACAGCAGTTCCGACGGACGCGGAAACTTCGGG
>CAYSHC010000105.1:0-12777 GCA_964430855.1 uncultured Vicinamibacteraceae bacterium | reverse complement strand
GTGCCGGTGGTCATCACCTTCTCGGGCTGCCCCGGCGACAGCGAGGGGTCGAAGTACCCGAACTGGATCACCAGCCCCTGGCCCCCCGATCACCTGAAGGTGCTGGAGTGGCAGTGGGAGAAGAAGGTGATCCCGTACTGGACGAAGGCCGCGGCGTTTGCCGCCGACCGCGGGATCAAGGTCGCCCTCGAGGCGCACCCGAACTTCGTCGTCTACAACGTCGAGACCGCGCTGAAGCTGCGCGAGGCAGTGGGCGAGACCATCGGCGTCAACTTCGACCCGAGCCATTTCTTCTGGCAGGGCGTGGACGTGCCGGCGGCCATCCGCGCGCTCGGCCCCGCGATCTACCACTTCCACGCGAAGGACGTCGCCATCGACAGGTCGAACGTGCGCGTGAACGGGATCATCGACCCGAAGTCGTACGTGCACATGAACGAGCGCGCGTGGCTGTTCCGCACGGTCGGCTGGGGCCACGGCGCCTCCGACTGGGCCGCGATCATGAGCGCGCTGCGCCTCGTCGGCTACGACTACGTCGTCTCGATCGAGCACGAGGACGCACTCGCGTCGGTGGACGAGGGCTTCTTGAACGCGGTGCGTTTCCTTCAGCCGCTCATCCTGCGCGAGCAGCCCGTCGAGGCCTGGTGGGTCTGACGGCCTGACGCGTGTTTGGCCGCGGCGCGCGTCACCCGCAGGCGCCGCTTGGTCCCATCTGCATCGCCACCGAAGGGCGCAGCCGCACCCGCGGCTGCGCCCTTCGTGCGTTTACGGGGCTGAGGTCGTCGCGTCGACGGGCGTGTCTCCGGGCCGCATGCGGCCCGGGCGGGGAAGGGTTCGGCCCGGACGTGGACAGAAATTGGATTCCGCGCTACGGCATCATGGATCGCCGAGAAAAGGTGATACCAATCTGTCGAGTTCATGTGTGTGGTGACAGGTTGTGCGCGCCAGACGCCTGCCGCGCCCGCCGGGCGGAGCGTGTCAGCGCCGTAAGCCACGTCGTTGACAGGGTGGCGGGGCGGTGATACGTTCCTACCTTCGCGTCGCAACATACTCTCGCAGGAGCGGTTGGTATGACCACGCGTCAACCTTCGCCATCCAAAAAACCGTTCAAGGGTCTGGCGGCCGAGCTGGTGGTGCGCCACGTGCGCGAGCTCATCGAGCGTGGGGACCTCGGGCCGGGTGGCCGGCTGCCGCCCGAGCGGGAGCTCGCCCAGCAGATCGGCGTCAGTCGCCCGAGCGTGCGGGCGGGGCTGCGTGCGTTGTCGGCGATGGGCGTGGTCGAGTCGCGCCACGGGGCCGGCACCTTCATTCGGGGCGGTCCACCGACGCTCGGGAGCGAGCCCCTGAGCTTCCTGGCGGCGCTGCATGGGTTCTCGCGCGACGAGATGTTCGAGGCGCGGCGCGTGCTCGAAGTGGGCGTCGCGGGCCTGGCGGCCGAGCGTGCCACCGGCGATCAGCTCGCGAGCATCTCCGAAGAGATCACGGGGATGTACGCGTCGATGGACGACCCGCAGGCCTTCCTCGTCCACGACATCCGGTTCCACCGCGCGGTGGCGGCCGCGTCGGGCAACCCGATCCTCGCCTCGCTCGTGGAGATGGTCTCGGCGCTCTTCTACGAACAGCGCCGCAAGATGGCGCTGCACAGCCGCGACCTCAAGGAGGCCGCCGATCATCACCGGTCCCTCTACAACGCCTTGCGTCAGCGCGATCCCGAGCGCGCCCGCCAGTCGATGGACGAGCACCTCGATCTCGCCCGCCGGCACCAGGCGCGCGAGTCGGGCGAGGACGATCGCACGCCTCCGGCCACGAACCGCGCGCAGCCGGTGGCGGCCGTCGGCTGACCGGCGCGCGTCCGCGCCGCGTGCGTGCGTGCGCCGCGCGCCATCCTGCGGACGGCAGCCCCGACGTTGCTTGACGCGCCGTCGGCCAGTTGATAGAAACGGCGGCGCCGGACAGTCAGTGCGGCCAGTCGTTCACGCGCAGGATGCCGGTTGACCCTGCGGCGCGAGGTGCGGACGGACGTGTTCAAGGGATTCGATCTGACAGGACGCGTGGCCGTGGTGGTAGGCGGCACGTCGGGGATTGGCAAGGCGATGGCGCTCGGGCTCGCGGAGGCCGGCGCCGACGTCGTGGCCACGGGCCGTCGCGAGGGCCTCGTCGCCGAGATGGCGGGCGAGATCGAGCGGCTCGGCCGGCGGTCGGCCACGCTGACGGTCGACGTCGGCAGCCGCGAGTCGATCGCCGCGCTCCATGCCGGCGTGACCGAGCAGCTGGGCCCGCCCGACATCCTCGTCAACTGCGCCGGCCGCACCAAGCGGGTGCCCACCCTCGACATGGACGAAGCCGACTGGGCGGCGATCCTCGAGACCAACCTCACGGGCACGCTCCGCACGTGCCAGGTGTTCGCGCCGTCGATGATCGAACGCCGGTGGGGCCGGATCATCAACATCGCTTCGCTCTCGTCGTTTGTCGCCCTCTACGAGGTCGCGGCCTACGGCGCCTCCAAGGCAGCCGTCGCGTCGCTCACCAGGAGCCTGGCGATCGAGTGGGCCCCGTACGGCGTCAACGTCAACGCGGTGGCGCCCGGCGTGTTCCGCACGGACCTCAACGCCGGCCTGCTCGACGGCACGGAGCGCGGACGCGAGTTCAAGCTGCGCACGCCGATGCGGCGCTTCGGGCAGATCTCCGAACTGGCCGGCGCGGCCGTCTTCCTGGCCTCAGAGGCTGCCAGCTTCGTCACCGGCGAGATCCTGGTGGTGGACGGCGGGTTCCTCGCCAGCGGCGTCAACCAGTGACGCAGCCACCCCACGCCTCGCCGATGGCCGATCCCGCCACGCCACCGCCGCGCACGTCGGCAGCGCCGGGGGGACGCCCGTCGAGCGTGCGCTGGGTCATCTGCGCGCTGCTGTTCTTCGCGGCGACGATCAACTACATCGACCGCAACGTGCTCGCGGTCCTGAAGCAGCCGCTCACCGACGAGTTCGGCTGGACGAACACGCAGTTCGGCTACATCAACTTCTTCTTCCAGGTGGCCTACATGGTCGGGATGCTGGCGTCGGGCTGGCTGATCGACCGGATTGGCACCCGGCGCGGCCTGGCCATCGCCATCTTCCTGTGGAGTGTCGCGGCGATGCTGCATGCCGAGGCACCCGTGATCGGCGTGCCCCTGGCGGGCGCCTTCGGCGCTTTGGGCCTGACGATGTCGGCCTCGGTGGCCGGCTTCTCGCTGTGCCGTGTGCTGCTCGGCCTCGGCGAGGCGGCCATCTTCCCTGGCGCGGTGCGCAGCATCGCGGAGTGGTTCCCGCAGCGCGAGCGCGCGTTTGCCACGGGCGTCTTCAACGCCGGCACGAACATCGGCGCACTGCTGACGCCGATCATCGTCCCGATCATCGCGCTCCGCTACGGCTGGTACTGGGCGTTTGTCGCCACGGGCGCGATGGGGTTCCTGTGGCTGGCCGTGTGGCTGCGGCAATACAAGATCCCGCGCGAGCACCCGAAGGTGAACGCCGCGGAGCTGGCGCTCATCGAGAGTGACCCACCCGACGGTCCGGGCGTGCGCGTCCCCGGCCTCCTCGTCGCCGGCATCGTCGCGGCTGTCTGCTTCGTCGGCGGCACGGTGGCGGCGACGTTCTTCGAGGCGCGCCTGGCCGCGCTGGCGCTGTTTGTCACCGGCCTCGTCGTGGCCATCGTCCTCAACCCGCGGCGGCAGGTGTGGGCCTACGCCGTGGGCAAGTTCATGACCGACCCCGTGTGGTGGCTGTACCTCACGTGGCTGCCCGACTTCCTGAACAAGGCGTACGAGGTGGACATCAGGGGCGCGATGCTGCCGCTCGTGACCGTCTACCTGGTGGCCGACTTCGGCAGCGTGATGGGCGGGTTCGTGAGCTCGAAGCTGATCCAGCGCGGGTTCAGCGTCAACCGTGCGCGCAAGCTGACGATGCTCTGCTTCGCGCTGAGCGTGACGCCGATCGTGTTTGCCGCGCAGGTTGACAGCATCTGGGTGGCGGTGGCGCTCATCGCCATTGCCGCGTCGGGCCACCAGGCCTGGAGCGCCAACCTGTACACGCTGGTGAGCGACATGTTCCCGCGCCGCGCGGTCGGCAGCGTCATCGGCTTCGGCGGGATGATGGGCGCCTGCGGCGGGGCCATCATGCAGATTGCCGTCGGCGTGTGGCTCGACGCGTCCAACGACAACTACGTCCCGATCTTCATCGCGGCCGGCACGCTGTACCTGGCCGCGCTGCTCGTCATCCATCTGCTCGTGCCGCGCATGGAGCCGGCACGCATCGACTAGGCAGCAGGCACGCGGAGCGTTCTCGTCATGGCATCGCGACTCGAGGTAATGACCGGCATCGAACAGAGCGGCGTCGTCGCCGTCATCCGTCTGCGCGACGGCAAGCGGCTGCGCGGCGTGGTGGACGCGCTCATCGACGGCGGCGTACGTGCGATGGAAGTGACCATGACCGTGCCAGGGGCCGTCGGGCTGATCGAGCAACTGGCGCGCGACCTGCCGGAGGGGTTCATCCTCGGCGCGGGCACGGTGCTCGACCCGGAGACCGCGCGGCAGGTGATCCTTGCCGGTGCGCAGTTCCTGGTCTCGCCGGTGCTGAGCCTGCCGACCATCGAGCTGGCGCACCGCTACGACGTCGCGATCATGCCGGGGTGCCTGACCCCCACCGAGATCCTCGCGGGATGGCAGGCCGGCGCCGACGCGATCAAGGTGTTTCCCGCGACGACGTTCGGGCCCGGCTACATCAAGGACGTCAAGGCGCCGCTGCCGCAGGTGAAGCTCCTGCCGACCGGCGGCGTCTCGCTGACCAACGCCGGCGAGTGGATCAAGGCCGGCGCCTGCGCCGTTGGCGTCGGCAGCGCGCTGCTGGACGCCAGGGCCATCGACGAGGGCCGCTTCGACGTCATCGCGGCCAACGCCCGGACGCTCGTCGCGAGCGTGAACGCCGCACGAGGCGTGTGAGAGGAGTCATGAAGACCGTCTGTTTCGGAGAGATCATGCTGCGCCTGAGCCCCCCGGGGTTCGAGCGCCTGTTGCAGACGCCGCAGTTTGTCGCCACGTTCGGCGGCGGCGAGGCCAACGTCGCCGTGAGCCTGGCCCACTTCGGCCTCGAGAGCCACTATGTGACGCGGCTGCCGGCGCACGCCATCGGAGACGCTGCCATCCGCGCGCTGCGCGCCGAGGGCGTGCGCACCGACTACATCCTGCGTGGCGGCGAGCGCATCGGCATCTACTACGCCGAGGCCGGCGCCAGCCAGCGGGCCTCGCAGGTCATCTACGACCGTGCGCGCTCGTCGATCGCCGAGCTGAAGCCCGGCACCGTCGACTGGGCCGCCATCTTCGAGGGCGCGTCCTGGTTCCACTGCACCGGCATCACGCCGGCGCTCGGCGCCGACGCCGCCGCGTGCACCCGCGAGGCGCTCGAGGCCGCCAGGGCGGCCGGCGTCCGCGTGAGCGTCGACCTGAACTTCAGGAAGAAGCTCTGGACCGAGGCACAGGCGCAGGCGACGATGCGGCCGCTGATGGAGTTTGTGGACGTCATCATCGCCAACGAGGAGGACATCCAGTCGGTGCTCGGCTTCGAGGTGAAGGGCAGCGACGTGACGGCCGGCCGGCTCGACCTCGAGGCCTACCAGGCCACGGCCCGGGAGGTCGCCTCGGCGTTCGACATCGGCATCGTGTCGATCACGCTCCGCGAGAGCTTCTCGGCAAGCGACAACGGCTGGAGCGCCGTGCTCTACGAGCATCCCTCGGGCGCGTTCCACCAGAGCCAGCGCTACGACGTCCGCCTCGTCGACCGTATCGGCGGCGGCGACAGCTTCGCGGGCGGGCTGATCTACGGGCTCCTCTCGGGACGGACGCCCGAGCAGGCGCTCCGCTTCGCCGTGGCGGCGAGCGCGCTGAAGCAGTCGATTCCGGGCGACTTCAACCGCGTCAGCGTCGCCGAGGTCGACAGGCTGGTGCAGGGCGACGCGAGCGGCCGCGTGCAGCGGTAGCTCCGATGCGGATCACCGACGCCAGGGTCATCGTCACGTGCCCCGGCCGGAACTTCGTCACCCTCAAGCTGACGACCGAGGATGGCGTCACCGGTCTCGGTGACGCCACGCTCAACGGCCGCGAGCTGGCCGTCGCGAGCTACCTGAACGACCACCTGCTGCCGCTGCTCATCGGGCGCGACGCGCGCCGCATCGAGGACACGTGGCACTACTTCTACAAGGGGGCCTACTGGCGGCGCGGCCCCGTGACGATGAGCGCGATTGCCGCCATCGACACGGCCCTGTGGGACATCAAGGCCAAGGTCGCCGGCGTGCCGCTCTACCAGCTGCTCGGCGGCGCGTCGCGCGACGCCGTCCTGGTGTACGCCCACGCCAACGGTCCCGACCTCGACGGCGCCGTGCGTGCCGTCGCCTCGTCGCTCGACCTGGGCTACAAGGCGATCCGCGTGCAGTGCGGCATCCCCGGCCTGAGCAGCACGTATGGCGTGCCGCGCGGCCTCCAGCCGTACGAGCCGGCGGAGAAGGGCGCGCCGTCCGAGCACCGGTGGAGCAGCGAGGCCTACATCACCTTCATCCCGAAGCTGTTCGAGCGGCTCCGTGCCGAGTTCGGCGACGAGCTGCACCTGCTGCATGACGTGCACCACCGCCTCACGCCCATCGAGGCGGCACGTGTGGGCAAGTCGCTCGAGCCGTACCGGCTGTTCTGGATGGAAGACCCGACGCCCGCCGAGCTCCAGGAGGCGTTCCGCCTGATCCGTCGGCACACGGTGACGCCGATTGCCGTAGGCGAGGTGTTCAACTCGATCTTCGACTGCCAGCAGCTGGTGCAGGAACAGCTGGTCGACTACATCCGCGCGACGGTGGTGCACGCCGGCGGCATCACGCACCTGCGCAAGATCGCCGCGCTCGCCGAGCTGTACCAGGTGCGCACCGGCTGCCACGGCGCGACGGACCTGAGCCCCGTCTGCATGGCCGCGTCACTGCATTTCGGCCTGAGCGTCCACAACTTCGGCATCCAGGAGCACATGCCGCACACGGCCGAGACCGATCGCGTCTTCCCGCACGAGTACACGTTCCAGGACGGCTACATGCATCCCGGCGAGGCGCCCGGCCTCGGCGTGGAGATCGACGAGGAGCTGGCCGCGGAGTACCCGTACGACCCGGCCTGGCTGCCCGTCAACCGCACGGTGGACGGAACCGTTCACAGCTGGTGACGCTTCCCAGGGTGCGGAGCAGCGGAGGCAGGAGGGCGGGAGCAGGAAGGCCGAGGAGGGGAGGAACGCGGACGGCGCAAAGCGCCGTCCCTGCCTACTTGAGGTTCTTGTCGAACTTGCGGACGTAGCGCGCGAGCCCCTCGATCTCCTCGGGCGACAGCTGCGTCTTGAACGGCATCATCGCCGTCCCGGGCACGCCGTTGCTGATGGTGTTGACCATCTCCTTCACCGTCGTCCCGTGCTTCCAGACGCCGTCGGCGAAGCTCATGTTGGGGAGCGGCGAGTTGCCGTCGGCCGCATGGCAGACGGAACACTTCGATTTGTAGAGCGCCGCAATCTGCGCCTCGTCGACGGCGCCCTTCTTCTCCGCGGCCTGGGCCTGCGCCGCGGTGCCGCTGCCCGACGTGGCGCCCTGCGCGACAGCCACGCCTGCCCCTGCCGCGAGGAGCACTGCCAGCGCCGTCGTCCCGAATCTGTTGCTCAGCTTCATATGGTGTGGTCCTCGTGGGCGGGCGTGGGCCCGATGCCCCCGCCGTCGCCCCGACTCGTTATCGCTTCGACGCTCCGGCTCACGATCCGGCCGTCCACGCCTTGTAATACTCCTCCATCTCTTCGGCCGTCGGGTCGGCGTCGAGCAGCAGCACGCGATAGGCGAACGTCGCGCTGCCGCCGGCGGGGATCGAGAAGTCGAGCGTCTCGCGCCCGCCGCTCAGTTCCTTCTGCCCGAGCGGGTTCGCGGCAAACAGCCCGTACCCGCGCGCGTGCCAGTACGTGGGGTAGCCGGGGTTGTCCGGATGGTCGAGGATGGCCACCGTCAGCGGCCGCCCGTCGAGCGTGCCGGACAGCTTCGTCCATCGGCCGCGCGTGCCCCACACCTCCTTGCCAACCCTGCCCTCGCTCGACAGGTACGAACCGGTGACGCCGGTCATGTCCATGTCGGCCATCTTCGTCACGGCGCCCGAGGCGTCACGGAACTCGCCGGACGTTTCGGTCGGATCCTCGAGCGCGCGGATGACCCGCAGGCCGAGCATGCCTTCCTTGTTGTCGGGCATGCGGATGTCGCCCGCGCCCTCCGCCGCGGTGAGCACGGCCGTCCTGTCGATCATCCGGACGCCCGGCGCCGCACGGAACACGAACGTCGTGCGCTCGTTCAGCAGCGTCGTGCCGTCGGCGGCGACCCAGTCCGCCGCGACCTCCAGCGTGCCCTCGCCGGCGCCGCCAGATGCCGAGACGATGGACCGGTGCTCGACCGAGCCCATGCGGGCCTTGCGGTCACCGGTGATGGCGTCGCTGTTGTTCCAGAAGTCGAAGCCGTTGACGTCGCCGTAGTTGAACCACAGGCCGACGTGGTGCGGATGGTCCTGCCGCTCGTGATCGAGTGGCGGGAAGCTCCGCGTGACGACGGTGCCCGAGGCGGTCCTGATCGGGTACAGCGTCGGTTTCTCGAGCGTCTCGGGCCAGATGTAGGCCGTGAAGGGCTGGCCGTCGACGGTGACCTCCGCGCGCCGCTGGACCTCGTCGACGACGATGGCGACGGCCGGTGCCGCGCCGGCGGTGCCGGCGGCGGCACCTTGCGGAGTCTCGTCGGCCTCGGGCGACGCGCAGCCAGCCAGGGCGACGGCGGCCATGCCGGCCAGGAACAGTCGGAAGCTACCGCAGGGACGCACTCGTGGATCCTCCCGCGCCCACCACCACCTCCTGGCGGGCGTCATCGAACGTGACACGTTGACCGGTCTGCATGGCCGCGATCGTCATGCACAGGGCGACCGAGTGGTTGTAGCCCGCCTCGACGCTGGCGTTGGGCGTCTGCCGCGACCGGATGCATTCCATCCAGTTCCGCATGTTGGCCGACGTCGCGTTGTCGGCGCCCGTGTCGGCGGCCGTCTCCATCTGCGCGGCCTCGGCCAGCGTCATCGACGGCAGCAGGTTGGGCGGCATGCCCATCGCCTTCGCGTAGGTCTCGCGCAGCCCGCCGGTGTCGCTGACCGTGTTCCTGTCGAGGTCGAGCATGCCGCCGTTGGAGAAGTAGTACTCCTTCACGCCGCCCGCTTCGTTGGTCATCCGCGAGCTGTAGACCACCTGGAATCCCTTCGACGGGTCGTCGAGCGGGCCGTAGTCGTATACGCCGGTGAAGGTGTCCCAGTTGGTGCGGCCGTCCTTCCACAGGTAGATGCCGCCGTTGGCGACGACGCTCCGCGGGCGCGGGTACCCGGTGAACCAGTGCACCGTGTCGATCTGGTGGACGAGCCACTGATCAGGGATACCCGACGAGTACGGCCAGAACAGGCGGAATTCGAGGTACCGCCGGGCGTCGAACGGCGCCTTCGGGCGGTTGAGCAGGTAGCGGCCCCAGTCGGTATCGGCCTCGCGCAGCGTCGGCACCTCCTTCGGCCGGCGCCACCGGCCAGGCTGGTTGACGTTCCACGTCATCTCGACCGCGACGATGTCGCCGAACTTGCCGCTCTTCAGGTAGTCGTGCGCGGCCTGGTAGTTGGCGGCGCTGCGGCGCTGCGTGCCGATCTGGACGACCCGGCCCGTCTCCTTCACGGCGTCGCGGATCGCGCGCGCGTCCTCCATCGTGTTGGCGAGGGGCTTCTCGATGTAGGCGTCGCGGCCCGCCCTGACGGCCTCGACGCCGTGCAGCGCGTGCTGGAAGTCGGCGGTGCCGATGATGACCGCGTCGACGTCCTTGCGGTCATAGAGCTCGTCGTTGTTGCGGCAGAGCGCGGGGGCCTGGCCAGTGATCTTCTCGAGGTAGGTCCGCGCCGCCTCCCGGCGGAGCGACCAGATATCGGAGACGGCCACGATCTCGAAGTTGAGCGCGGCGGCGTGCTGCTGGAAGGCCGGGATCAGGCTGCCGCGCGTCCGGTTCGAGAACCCGACGATCCCGACGCGGACCCGGTCATTGGCGCCCTGGATGCGGGCGTAGCTGCGTGCGGACGTGAGGCCCAGGCCGGCCGCACCTGCACCGGCGAGCCGCAGGAATTGTCGTCTCGTAGTCATGGCGAGTCCCCGTGGTGGTAGTACCACTTGTCCGTGGGTGGAACCGACGTGCGCACAAATACTATGAACCCGGGCCGTACGCAAGGCCGCGGCCCCGGGGCTTCCCGCGCGGACCTGACCAATTGTTTATCCACTTGACCACGCCACGGATCGGCCCTTGACCAGTGGACGCAGCTGTGCGTAGAATCCGCTGACTTTCAAGCCCTAACCCAACCACGGTGTCACCGCGCCGGGGGTCCACTGGTGTAACCACCTGTCGGCCACTGGCGCGTGGGCCCGTGGCGGTGAGCCTTGAAGTCACGCCATCGTGCAATCCGGCCGGGGCGCCTTCGCCCTGGCATCGTCTTGGGGGGAATGGACATGCGATATGGCTTCTTGGGGAGAAGCGTGCAATGTCTGCTGCTCGGCGCAGCGATGTTGTTCGCGGCCGCGCCCGCGTGGGCGCAATTCGACAGGGCCTCGATTGCCGGCACCGTCAGGGACGCGCAGGGGGGCGTGATTCCCGGGGCCACGGTCACGGCCACCAGCGTGCAGACCAATCAGACCACCGTGGCCGTGACCGACGCCACGGGGTTCTACAACTTCCCGAACCTGGCGCCCGGCCTGTACAACATCAGCGCCGAGCTGCAGGGCTTCAAGCGCACTACCCGCAACAACGTCCAGGCCGACGCGTCCGGCCGCTACACGATTGACTTCACGCTGGAGACCGGCGACCTCTCCGAAGAGGTGACGGTCACGGCCGAGGCTGCGCCGCTGCAGACCGACGTCGCGCTCCGCAAGACGGTCGAGGCCAAGGACATCGAGCAGCTCGCCTTCAACGGCCGCAACCCGATCGGCGTGGCGGGCCTGAAGGCGGGCGTGAGCGGCGGCTCGTTCAACAACTACGGCTTCTCGAGCCTGTCCAACGGCGGCTTCAACATCAACGGCAGCCGCTCGGACGAGAACAACATCACGGTGGACGGCGCGACGGCCATCCGCACGCGCTCGGCCGGTGCCGTGATCGGCATCCAGAACGTGGACGCGCTCCAGGAAGTGCAGGTGCTGACCGGCAACTACATGCCCGAGTACGGGCGTGCGAGCGGCGGCCAGATCCGCATGGTGACCAAGAGCGGCGGCAGCCGCTACAGCGGCAGCGCCTCGTTCTTCCTGCGCGACGAGAGCCTCCAGGCCAACGAGTGGGGCCGCAACCGGAGCAGCAATCCCGACCAGAACAGCGGGCCGGCGCCCTTCGACTACAAGCAGTACGGCTATGCCTTCGGCGGCCCGATCCCGGGCGAGATGTTCAAGGACAAGCTGTTCTTCTTCGGCGCGCAGGAGTGGGTGGACTTCTTCCAGGTGGCCACCAACACCGCCACGGTGCCCACGCTCAAGATGCGCCAGGGCGACTTCAGCGAGCTGCTCGACCCGAACAACCCCTTCTACAACGGCGTGCGCCAGATCATCGACCCGCTCACGGGCGAGCCGTTCCCGAACAACATCATCCCGCCCGAGCGCCTGTCGCCGAACGGCATGGCGATGATCAACGGGTACCCGCTGCCGACCCCGGGGTTCCAGCAGGGCCGCGACAACCTGATCCAGACCAGTCCGAATCCGCAGGATCAGCGCAAGGACAACATCCGCTTCGACTACCGCCTGAATGCGAACAACCAGTTCGCGTACCGGTTCTCGCGGTCCAACTGGATCGCGGTGGATCCGTTCCGCGGCTCGTTCGACTTCGTCCGCACGGCCTGGGAGCGCCCGAATTTCACGCAGACGGCCAGCTGGACCAGCACGTTGAAGAGCAACCTGATCAACGAGCTGACCTACACCTTCTCGCGTGACGACGTGTTCATCAACGTCTTCGAGGGCGGCAACTACCAGCGGAGCCGCATGGGGATCAACTATCCCTACATCTTCCAGGAGAAGGAGATCGCCGACAAGATCCCGACGACGAGCATCACCAACTTCAGCGGCTTCGACGGCGGCCCCTACCCGGCGTTCTCGTCGGGGCCGATCCACACGATCCAGAACGTGACGACGTACGTCCGCGGCCGGCACACGTTCAAGGCGGGCCTGCAGTTCGAGTACTCGGGCGAGGACGACTTCGACCAGATCAACGTCAGCGCCATCCCGGGCAGCACCAACAACCAGAACGGCCGCTTCGAGTTCCTCGACGGGCGTCCGGACGGCACGGGCGTGGCCATCGCGAACGTCGCGATGGGCCTGTTCAGCAACTACGCCGAGCTCGGTCAGCGCAACTTCACGAAGTGGCGCTCGAAGGCCGTGGACGCGTTCGTCCAGGACTCGTGGCGTCCGACGTCGAAGCTGACGATCGAGGGCGGCGTCCGCTACATCTACTGGCCGCCGTGGTACTCGACGACCAACAACATCGCCAACTTCGACCCGAACTTCTACGACCCGAACAACGCGGCCGTGATCGATCCCGACACCGGCCGCGTCGTCAGCGGCCCGCGCTTCAACGGCGTCGTGCTGCCGGGCGACGGCTTCCGCGGTGACGCCGCCAACTCGGTGATCGCCAACGACCCGCGCGTGCTCGCGCTGTTCCGGGGCGTGCCCC
>CAYSHC010000104.1:0-12931 GCA_964430855.1 uncultured Vicinamibacteraceae bacterium | reverse complement strand
GACGTCTGCATCGTCCCGCCGAACTCGTTCGCGCTGGCGCGCACCATCGAGTACTTCCGCATCCCCCGCGACGTGCTCACCATCTGCCTCGGCAAGTCCACCTACGCCCGCTGCGGCATCATCGTCAACGTGACGCCGTTCGAGCCGGAGTGGGAGGGCTACGTCACGCTGGAAATCAGCAACACCACGCCGCTGCCCGCGAAGATCTACGCCAACGAGGGCATCGCGCAGGTGCTGTTCTTCCAGGGCGACGAGCCGTGCGAGGTGTCCTACGCCGACAAGGCGGGCAAGTACCTCAGACAGCGGGGCGTCACCCTTCCCAGGATCTGACGCGTCAGCGGCTGGCGTCCGGCCCCTCGTACGGGCGGATGCCGCGCGGCGGCCCCAGGATCGCCATCAGCGCGACGGCCTGCGCGAGGCCGTCGGGTGAACGCACGACCGCGCGGAGCCGCCCTGCGCGGTGACGACGGGCGGGCACGGCGCCCGGCTCGCCCGCGCGTGCGCGGGCTGCCCGCTGCGGCGCGGCCACCTGCGGCCGTCCCGCCGCCGCCTGCGGGCGCGTGACCGGCGGGCGCGGCCTTGGCGGCCTGGCGACGACCACGGGCGCGTCCACCTCGTCGTCCTCGTCCAGGTCGTGGTGCCCGCCGGGCAGGGGGACGTGGCCGGGAGGCGTCCGCGGGATCGGGGGGACGGGTGCCTGTGGCAGCGGCGGCGGCGCCGGCCGCGGGGCCCGGGTCGGCAGGTTCACCTCCGCCGGCAATGGGCGCCGAGGCGGCGGCGCGGGGCCGGGCTGCGGGCTCCCGGCGCGACGCCGCCGCTCGCGCGCCTCCCGCCGGCGCCGCGCCAGCTGCTCGAGCAGCGGCAGCAGCGTGAAGAGGACGAGGAAGACGACCGTCTCGATGGACATGGCGTCGGTGCCTCCCTAGCGTCGCGGCGCCGGACCGCCAGGCGTGTCGTCCTCGTCCTCGCCGGCAATCGACTCGCGCATCGCCGAGTCGGCCTCGATGTTCTTCATCCGGTAGTAGTCCATGATCCCGAGGTTCCCCTGGCGGAAGGCCTCGGCGATCGCCCGCGGGACCTCGGCCTCCGCCTCCACGACGCGGGCGCGCATCTCCTGCTCGAGCGCCACGGCCATCGCCCGCCGTTCCTCTGCCTTCGCCTGCGCGATCTGCTTGTCGGCGTTGGCCTGGTCGATCTGGAGCTTCGCGCCGATGTTCTCGCCGACGTCCACGTCGGCGATGTCGATCGACAGGATCTCGTACGCGGTGCCGGAGTCGAGCCCGCGCGACAGGATGTTCTTCGAGATGTGGTCGGGGTTCTCGAGCACGTCCTTGTGCGACGCCGCCGACCCGATCGTGCTCACCATCCCTTCGCCGACCCTGGCGATGACCGTCTCCTCGCCGGCGCCGCCCACGAGCCTGTCGATGTTGGTCCGCACCGTGACGCGCGACACCGCGATCAGCTGGATGCCGTCCTTCGCGACCGCGGCAATGCGGGCGGTCTCGATCACCTTCGGGATGACGGACATCTTCACCGCCTCGAGGACGTCACGTCCGGCCAGGTCGATGGCCGCCGCCCGCTTGAACGGCATGTCGATGTTCGCCTTGTCGGCCGAGATGAGCGCGTTGACCACGCGGACGACGTTGCCCCCGGCGAGGTAGTGGGCCTCGAGCTCGTCCACCGAGACGTCCAGCCCCGCCTTCACCGCGCTGATCCGCGCCGTGACGATCGTCGCCGGCGGGACGCGCCGCAGCCGCATGCCGACCAGCGTGAGCAGGCCGACATAGGCGCCCGACGACCATGCCGCGATCCACAGGGGGAGCGGCACGACATAGAGCACGACGAGCAGCAGGACGACGGCGGGCAGCAGCAGGCCAAGCGCGCCGATGGCGGCAGGATCAGTCATGGTCACGGTCCTCCGTGCGCAGGCGGCGCACGACGATGCGATTACCGTCCACGCGAATGACCTCGACGGCGGTGCCGGGGTCGATGAACGCGCCGTCGGAGACAACGTCCACGCGCGTGCCGTCGATCTCGGCGATCCCCGCGGGACGCAGCGGGGAGGACGCGATGCCCGTGCGCCCGAGCCACGAGCGATCGGCGGGCGGCGGTGACACGTAGCCACCCTCGGGAGGCAGCTCCGTGGTCAGCACGAGCTGGCGGCCGAACGGCAGCCTCGGGAGCAGGCGCAGCAGCAGGAAGCCGGCGGCCAGCGCCACGAGGATCGCCATCGCCACGCGGCCGAGCGCCGTGACGACCGACGCCATGGTCGCGCCGGCGCCGACCAGCGCCAGGGCCAGGCCGGCGACGAGCGCGACGACGCCAGCCAGGCCGGCCACGGTCACGCCCGGCAGCACGAGGATCTCGACCGCGATCAGGGCGAGCCCGACGGCCACCAGCAGCACCTCTTCCCAGCCCGCCAGCTGCACGATCCAGTGGCCCCAGAAGAAGAGCCCCAGCGACAGCACGCCGACGAGGCCGGGCACGCCGACGCCGGGCGTCCGGATCTCGACGATGAGCCCCAGCAGGCCGATCGTCATCAGCAGCGAGCTGATCACCGGGTGCGTGAGGAAGCGCACGACCGCCTCGGCCCACGTGGGCTCGAGCGACGCGACGCGCGCGCCGGCGAGCCCGGCCGCCGCGAGCGCCGCGTCGAGCGTGGCCGCCGTGTGGTCCGAGACGCCGTGCTCGAGCGCCTCGGACGCGGTCAGCGTCAGGAGCTTGCCCGCGGCGACGACGCCGGCGATCTCGACGGACTCGTCGACCATCGCCTCGGCAAACGCGGTCGGGCGCCCGCGAATCTCCGCCGTGGCGCGAAACTCCTTCCTTACGTACGAGAGGGCCTTCTCGCCGGCGGGCTCGGCGGTGCCCGTGACTGGTGCGGCGGCGCCAATGGTGCCGCCCGGGACCATCACGATCGTGTCGCAGGCCAGCGCGATGAGGGCGCCTGCCGAGATGGCGCGCTGGTTCACGAACGCCACGGAGCGGACGGGGGCGTTCACGAGCACGTCGCGAATCGCCACCGCGGCGTCCACCCGACCGCCGAAGGTGTTGATGTCGAGCACGAGGGCGGCGGCGTCCCGCGCGCGCGCTTCCTCGACCGCCCTGGCCACCAGCGGCGAGAGGCCGAGGTCGATGACGCCATCCACGCTGACGACCACCACCGTCGGCGGCGGGGCCTGCGCCTCCTGCGCACTCCCGGCGCCGCGCGCCACGAGCGCGAGCAGGCACGCGCCCAGCGCGCACCACCGCCGTCTCTGCATGGCTCATCGTACTATCTCCGGCCCGCGCCATCGCCACGCGTGCCGGCGATCGGCCTGGATGTGCGATGCTGCGCGCATGCAGACGACAGGGGGCAGGGGAGGGCGCCGCGCGGCACGCTGCCGTGGCAGCCCTCGCCGTGCTGCTCGCCATGGCGTCACCATCCGTGACGAGGTGCGGCCGGAAGCCCTGCCTGGCACGTTCCACAATCCGTGGACCGACGACGACCACGACGGCGTGTCGCTCTCGAAGCTGGCCATCGACCTCGAGGCGCAGGCCGCCTGCATCGACGTCTTCAGCCAGATGCCGTACCACGTGCGCTTCGGCCACGGCGACGACCCCGCGTGGATCGCGCGGCAGGTGCAGTGGCTGGGCCGGCGGCCCGTCGGCAGGACCTTCCGCGCGATGGCGTCCGGCGTCCGATGAGCTCGGGTATCCTGCGTCGATGCGAGCTCGACCCTCCCTTGCCGTCGCCTGCCTTGCCTGCCTTGTCGCCGGGGCCGGATGCCGTGGCGACGGGGCCACGTCGCCACGGCCGACGCCGCTCTCGGTGGAAGACTTCAGCTTCGACGGGCCGCTCGGCTCCGAGGGTGCGACCATCGAGCAGCTGGGCGAGAACCACTTCCGCGTGACGCTGGGCGCCGCGCCGAACCAGCCTGGCTGGCCCAACAAGCTGAACGTCCGCATCCTGCGCCACGCGCGTGGCAATCCCCTGCGGCTCGACGTCCGCTTCCCGCAGGGCACCAACTACGCGTTCAACGAGTACCACCAGTCGTTCTCCTACGACGGGCAGCACTGGTTTCCGATCGCGTGGGAGCAGGGCTACCTCGCCTCGCCGCTCGAGGACACGCTCCACTTCCCGCCGTTCACGGCCGACGAGGTGCACATCGGGACCCAGGTGCCGATGTCGTGGGAGGACGCCCTGGCGCTGATTGACCGCTGGCGCGAGAGCCCGCACGTGACGGTGCACACGGTGGGCAGGACGCTCGGCGGGCGCGACATGCTGCGCCTCGAGATCACCGACGCCGACAGCCCGCACCCGCGCGAGCGGCGCTGGGTGCACTACTTCGCGAACCAGCACCCCGGCGAGCACAACTCGCAATGGCGCCTGGCCGGCCTGGTGGACTGGCTGCTGAGCGACGAGGCGGCGGACGTCCGCGCGCGGCAGATCGTGCACGTCGTGATGATGATGAGCCCCGACGCGCCCTCGCACGGCTGGTATCGCGTGAACGCCCAGGGCGTGGACATGAACCGCAGCTACAGGGCGGAGGGCGCCGACCCGGAGGCCCAGGCGCACGAGGCGTACCTCTGGCAGCGTGACCTCGAGAACCTCATGAGGTCGGAGGCCCCGGTGACGACCATCTGGGCCATCCACACCTGGCCCGGCATCGTCGAACCGCGCATCTCGCCAGGGCCCGAGTTCGGCAGCGCGCTGGGCACGTGGGAGACGCTGCGCGACGTGCTCGCGAAGACCGACAGGCTCGGCCTGGTCGAGCCCCTGACCCTGGCCGGCCCGTCGCAGTACGGCGGCACGTCCTGGACCGACGGCCCGCACCGGCAGTTCGGGATCACGGCGGTGCTGTGCGAGGGCGGTGCCGTCCTGCAGACACGTCAGCTGAACGAGGCATCCGGCGCCACGATCATCAAGGCGCTCGGCACGTTCTACACGGGCCTGAAGCCGGCTACACCTTGAAGAAGATGCGGCGCCTGTAGCACCAGTAGAGGACGCCCCACGCGACCAGCGCGAACGAGGCGCGGTGGAGCACGGGCAGCCAGACGTCGCCGACAACCGGCGCCACCGCGCCGAACCACGCGCCGGTGGCGCCACGGTACCACCCGGCAAACGCGTTGCCGATGACGTACGCAGCGATGGAGTTCGTACCGACGACAACCAGCGGGAAGGTCCAGCGCCGCCAGCCGCGTACCTCGACGAGCCAGTAGAAGCCCGCGAGCATCAGCGTCACCCAGCCGCCCGAATAGACGGTGAAGCTCGGCGTCCAGATGCGCTTGATGATGGGGAACCACGGGCTGACGGCAAGACCGGCCGCGATGCCGGCGAGGCCGAGGGCGGCCAGCACGAGCGCCGTGCGCCGAGGGTTCGTCGTCGTGCGGATGCACTCGCCGGCCATCACGCCGAAGAGGATCGTCACGGCCGACGGGATGGCGTTCATGCCGACGTAGTGCCAGGCGTAGTGGCGGCCGAGCAGCCAGTAGTCGAAGGCGCTGCCGATGTTCTCGTTGCCCTGCGCCCACGGGCCGCCGGGGCCGTTCCACGGGTTGAACATCCACACCAGCTGGTAGCCGACGAGCACGGCCGCCGCGACGCCCGCCTGGACGCGCCACGAGCGTCCCAGCAGGAAGAACGCGGCCACGTACCCGAACGCAATCTGCTGGAGCACACGGATGAAGCCGATCTGGATCCTGTCGGCCCCGATATGGTCGAGCAGGATGCCGATCAGGACGAGCATGCCGGCCCGCCGCAGCACATGACGGAACTGCAGGCCCCAGCTGTCGCCGCGTGCCGTGCGCACGGCGAAGGCGAAGGGCATCGCCACGCCCACCATGAACATGAAGGCCGGCTGGATGAGGTCCCAGTAGACGGCCCCCTCCCAGGCGACGTGCTCGTTCTGCACGGCAAGCCAGTGCCAGAGCGGGTGGCCCTCGAGCGACGTGAAGATCCCGCCGCACAGGAGGGTGAGCATGATCAGGCCACGGTACGCGTCGAGCGACGCCAGGCGGGCGGCGCCCGACCTGACGCGCGCCGCCGCCGGATCGACGGCCTGCCTGACGTTCACCGCCACCCTCCCGCCGCGGCCCGATGCTCGACCATCGTGCAGCGGTTCTCGGTGGCGACGAGGCCGGCCGCGCGCGCTCTCGCCAGGCCCGCGGGATTGACGATGCCCACCTGCAGCCAGATGGCCTTCGCGCCCGTGGCTATCGCGTCGTCGATGATCGGGTCGGTGAACTCGCTGCGCAGGAACACGTTGACGAGATCCACCGGCTCGGGGACGTCGCGCAGCGATCGATACGCAGGCGCGCCGAGAATCGCGTCGGCAGGAAAGCGCCCGAGGTGCACCGGGACGATGCGGTAGCCGGCACGCTGCAGGTACGACGCGATCGCGTAGGCCGGCCGGTGCGTACGCGTGTCGAGCCCGACGACGGCGATGGTCCGCGCGTCAAGCAGCGCCTGGAGGCTGGCGTCGGGCGAATGTCCGGGCACGGCCACAGCATACGGCAGCGCGCGCCCGTCGGACCCGTCCGTGTACACTCTGGCGCAACCGGGACCATCGGGAGGGGAAATGGGCTCACGTCGCACGATCGTGGCCGTGCTGGTCGTCCCGCTGCTTGCCAGTGCCGTCATTGTCGGGCGCCGGCAGCAGCCGGACCTGCCGCGCCTCGCGGACCGCACGGTGGTGCCGGCCGAGCTGTTCCAGGTGCCCGACGGCCTCGAGGTGACGCTATGGGCGGCGTCGCCGCAGCTGTTCAACCCGACCAACATCGACATCGACAGGGACGGACGCGTGTGGGTGGCCGAGGGCGTCCGCTACCGCCACAACCACGCGCGCCGCCCGGAGGGCGACCGCATCGTCGTGCTCGAGGACACCGACGGCGACGGTCGGGCCGACACGTCGCACACGTTCGTGCAGGAGCCGGCGCTCGTCGCGCCGCTTGGTCTCGCGGTCATCGACAACAGGATCGTGGTGTCGCAGCCGCCCGACCTTCTCGTCTACACGGATGTCGATCGCAACCTGCGGTTCGACCCCGGGGTGGACACGCGCGAGGTGCTGCTGACGGGCTTCAACGGCATCAACCACGACCACTCGCTCCACTCGGTGACCGTCGGCCCCGACGGGACGTGGGTGTTCAACAGCGGCAACATGGGCGCCCGTTTCACTGACCGCTCGGGCCGCACGTTCACCGTCTTCGGCCCCTACCGCGAGACGCCCGTCGGGCCGTTCAGCTCGCCCCACGATCCGGACCAGTACGCGGGCACGCCCAGCGACGACGGGCACGTGTACGTCGGCGGCTTCACCGCGCGGATGCAGCCCGACGGCACACGCGTCGAGATCATCGGCCACAACTACCGCAACAGCTACGAGCAGTCGGTGACGTCGTTCGGCGACGTGTTCCAGAGCGACAACGACGACCCGCCGGCGTGCCGCGTGAGCTGGGTCATGGAGTACGCCAGCTTCGGCTTCGCGTCGAGCGACGGCCAGCGTACGTGGCAGGCCGACAGGCGTCCGGGGCAGGACGTGCCGACCGCGCACTGGCGGCAGGACGATCCCGGCGTCACGCCAGCGGGCGACATCTATGGCGGCGGCTCGCCGACGGGCACCGCCTTCTACGAGCAGGGCGTCCTGGGCGACAGATGGCGGGGCACCTTCTTCGCCGCCGAGCCTGGACGCAACGAGATCCTCGCGTACCAGCCGCGTCGCGAGGGGGCGGGCTTCCGCCTCGAGCGGCAGGTGTTCATGACATCGAACATCGAGCAGCGCTGGGCCGGCACCGACTTCACGGGCGGACCCCAGACGACCACGGCGGACCTGGCCACGCTGTTCCGGCCGTCGGACGTCGCCGTCGGACCGGACGGCGCGCTGTACGTCAGCGACTGGATCGACCCCATCGTGGGCTTCCACCGCGATCTGGACGACGCGGTGTCGGGGGCCATCTACAGGATTGCGCCGCGCGGCTTCGTGTCAACGCCGCCGGCCTTCGACCCCGGCACGATCGACGGGCTGATCACCGCGCTGCGCTCGCCGGCGGTCAACGTGCGGGCGATTGGCTTCTACGGGCTCGTGGGACGCGGCGCGGACGCCGTCGATCCGGTCGCCAGGCTCCTCGACGACCCCGACCCGTACATCCGTGCGCGGGCCGTCTTCCTCCTGTATCGCCTGGGGCCCGAGGGACAGCGGCGTGTCGGCCTCCCGCAGGCTCTGGACGACGCGGACCTGCGCATCGCGGCGTTCCGTGCCATGCGGCGTGCAGGCCTCGACACCGGTCCCGTCGCCCGGCGCCTGGCGCGCGATTCCGACCCGGGCGTGCGTCGCGAGGTCGCGCTGTCACTGCGCGACGCGCCCGCCGACACGGCACTGCCGCTGCTGGAGGCGATAGCCGAGGGGTTCGACGGCCGCGATCGCTCCTACCTCGAAGCGCTGGGCACCGGTGCGACAGGGAAGGAGGCGGCGCTCTACGACCGCCTGCTGCCGACCTTGGGGACGGGCACGCCCGAGTCGTGGTCGGACGCCTTTGCGTGGATGGCCTGGCGGCTCCATCCGCCGCAGGCCATCGAGGCGCTGCGGAAGCGCGCGCTGTCGGACGGCCTGCCGCTCGACCAGCGGCGGCGGGCGGCCGACGCCCTGGCCTTCATCGAGGCGCCCGAGGCCGCGTCGGCCATGCTCGAGATCGCAACGCGCGCCGCGTCCCTCCGCGACACGGCGACCTGGTGGCTGCTGAGCCGCGCGCGCGAGCGGTGGTCGGCCTTCGACCTGCTGCCGCGCATGAAGGCAGCCGGGATCTACGACCCCGCGTCGGCGGCGCTGCGCGATGCCCCGACGTTCCCGCGTGTCGATGGTGCCAGTGGCCCGGCGCTCCGGGACGTGCTCGCGCTCGACGGGAACCCGTCGCGCGGACGTGCGCTGGCCTCGCGCTGCGCGATGTGCCACGTGATCGACGGCAGCGGCACCGACCTCGGTCCCGGCCTCGACGGCTGGGCGCGAGGCAAGCGTCCGGATGCCATCGCGCTGGCGCTGCTCGATCCCGACGCGGGCATCGCCCACGGCTACGCGGGCACCGCGCTGACGACGACCGACGGCCTGACGATCGAGGGACTGCTCCTCGCCGACGGCGACCCGCTGATGATTCGCAGCATGGGCGGGCTGACGCAGGTCGTTCCTGCCGGCCGCGTCGCGGCACGCGCGAGGATGGCTCGCTCGCTCATGCCACGCGCCGCCGATCTGGGGTTGTCGGCGCAGGACGTCGCCGACCTGATCGCGTGGCTCAGGGCTTCCGTGCCACCACCATGAACCAGCGGTCGCCGCGCTGCTGCTCGGTGTGCTCGAGCTCGAAGCCGGCGGCCCTCAGCTCGCGCTCGACGGTGGCTGTCGTCACGCCGTGTGCATTGCCCTGGGAGCGCCCTCCAGGATTGTCGGCCTCGGTGCCGCCGCGCGGCGGGAAGTCGATCACGGCGAGGCGGCCGCCAGGGCGCAGCGCGCGGAACAGGCTCGCGTTCATCGTGGCCGGGTCGCCGAAGTGATGGTAGACGTTCCGCATGAAGAGCGCGTCGCAGCAGCCGTCCGGCAGGTTGGCCGAGGCCGCGGCGCTCTCGACGATGGTCACGTTGCGGAGGCCTGCGGCTTCCACGGCGCTGCGGATGGCCGCGCGCCGGTCGTCGCTGATCTCGTTGCTGTACACGTGCCCGTCCGGGCCGACCGCCTTCGCCATGGCGACGGTCAGGCTGCCGTCGCCCGCGCCGATCTCCGCTACCCGCATGCCCGGTTGCACCTGGAGGTACTGCACCAGGCGGTCGATGTCGGCGGCGTCCTGCTGGGCGGCGGCCGCAGCGGCCACGCAGGCGAGCAGCAGGGCGGTGATCACGGCCGGCAGGCCGTGGCGGTGCGACGAGGGCTGCACGGGCCGTCGCCGGGCCTGGCGGTATGCAGGGCGCGTCATCGATGGTGTCCTCCTCGCCGAAGTGTATAGACTTGCGGCGCAACGTACACGGTCGCTGGAGGGGCGATGCCCATGCTCAGACGCGGGGGGCCGTGCGCCCTCGTCCTCCTCGGTACGGCGCTGGTCCTGCTCGTGCAGGAACCGGCAGCCCATTCGCGCGCGCCACACCCGTCCGGCGTCCAACGCCCGCCTGCGGGCAGGCAGGCGCCCGTCGCGCCGCCGCGGCTGGCCGAGCCGACACAGGTGCCACCCGAGCTGTTTGCCGTGCCTGACGGCCTGGAAGTGACCCTCTGGGCCGCGTCGCCACAGCTGTTCAATCCGACGAACATCGACATCGACAGGGATGGCCGCATCTGGGTGGCCGAGGGCGTGCGCTACCGCCGCCACCACGACCGCCAGCCCGAGGGCGACCGCATCGTCGTGCTCGAAGACACCGACGGCGACGGACGCGCCGACAGCGCGCACACGTTCGTGCAGGAGCCTGCGCTCATCGCGCCCCTCGGCGTGGCGGTCATCGACAACAAGGTCGTCGTCTCGCAGCCGCCCGACCTCATCGTCTACACGGACGTCGATCGCAACCTGCGCTTCGACCCGGCCGTCGACACGCGTGAGGTGCTGCTGACGGGTTTCCAGGGCGTCAACCACGACCATTCGCTCCACTCGGTCACTGTGGATCCGGCGGGGAAATGGGTGTTCAACGCCGGGAATACCGGGGCGATGTTCACCGACCGCTCGGGGAAGACGTTCCGCATCTTCGGGCCGTATCGCCCGGAGCCCATCGGGCCGTACACGTACCCGCACGACCCCGCGGCGCACGCCGGCGCGGCCAGCGACGACGGGCACGTGTACGTCGGTGGCTTCACGGTGCGGATGAACCCGGACGGCACGGACGCCGAGATCATCGGCCACAACTACCGCAACAGCTACGAGCAGTCGGTGACGTCGTTCGGCGACGTCTTCCAGAACGACAACGACGATCCGCCGGCGTGCCGCGTGAGCTGGGTGATGGAGTACGCCAACTTCGGCTTTGCGTCCAACGACGGCCAGCGGACGTGGCAGGCCGACAAGCGCCCGGGACAGAGCATCGGCGTGGCCGAGTGGCGTCAGGATGATCCCGGCATCGCGCCGGCAGGCGACGTGTACGGCGGCGGCTCGCCGACGGGCAACGTGTTCTACGAGAACGGCGCGCTCGGCGAGGCGTGGAAGGAGACGTTCTTCGCGGCCGAGCCCGGACGCAACGTGATCTTCGCGTACAAGGCGATACCGGATGGCGCGGGCTTCCGGTTCGAGCGTCGCGACTTCATGACGTCGAACCCGTCCGGGCAGTGGGCGGGATCAGACTTCCTCGGTGGCAGCAACAGCGTGACGGGCGCCATCGCGACGCTCTTCCGCCCGTCCGACGTAGCCGTGGGGCCGGATGGCGCGCTCTACGTCAGCGACTGGATCGACCCGCGCGTCGGCGGGCACCAGGACCTCGACGATGCGACGTCCGGTGCGATCTACAGGATTGCCCCGAAGGGCCATTCGCCGGCGCCGCCGTCGTTCGACGAGACGACGATCCCCGGCCTCGTCACGGCGCTCAGGTCGCCAGCGGTCAACGTCCGCGCCCTCGGCTTCGAAGGATTGAAGACACGCGGCGCCGCCGCCGTCGATGCCGTCGCGGCGCTGCTCGACGACCCCGACCACTTCATGCGCGCGCGCGCCATCCATCTGCTGTACCAGATGGGCGCGGCAGGCGAGCGCCGTGCCGGCGCGCCGGAGGAGCAGCAGACGCCCGCGATGCGAATCGCCGCGTACCGCGCCATGCGGCGTGCGGGGCATGACGTGCTGCCCGTCGCCCGGCGGCTCGTGCGTGACGAGGACGCGGGCGTGCGACGCGAAGTCGCGCTGTCACTGCGCGACGTGGACGGCGGTACGGCGTTGCCGTTGCTCGTCGAAATCGCCCGCCGCTTCGACGGCAGGGATCGCAGCTACCTCGAGGCGCTGGGCACGGGCGCGATGGGCAAGGAGGCGGCGCTCTACGAGGCGATGGCGGCCGAGCTCGGCGACGCCGATCCGCTGCGCTGGTCAGACGCGTTCGCGTGGCTGGCCTGGCGCCTGCACGTGCCCGCGGCCGTCGACGGGCTCGCCGCACGGGCGGCCGCAGCGTCGCTGCCGTTCGAGGCCCGCAGGCGCGCGGCCGACGCCTTGGCGTTCATCGACGACCCCCGCGCCTCGGCTGCCATGGTCTCGCTGGCGTCGGCGGACGGCCCGCTGCGCGAGACGGCCACCTGGTGGGTCCTGAGCCGCATCTCGAACGACTGGCGCGGCCACGACCTGCTGCCGGCGCTCGCGAAGCACGGCATCTACGACCCTGCGAACGTCGCGCTGCACGAGGTCGTCAGGCCTGCGGCGGATCCGGCGGCGCCCGTCCTGCGCGTGGACGACGTGGTCGCCCGCCGGGGCGACGCCGCGAGGGGCGCAGACGTGATCACCCGGTGCACGATGTGTCACACCTTCGAAGGCGTGGGCGCGGACGTGGGGCCGGCGCTGGACGGGTGGGTCCTCGGCAAGTCCGACGAGGTCGTCGCGACGGCGATCGTCGAGCCGGACGCCGACATCGCGCACGGCTACGCCGGCACCGTCATCCGGACGACGGACGGCCTGACCATCGAGGGCCTGCTGATCAAGGACGGCGACCCGTTGATGATGCGCAGCATGGGCGGCGTGACGCAGATCATCCCGGCGCACCGCGTGCGCGATCGCGAGCGGTTGCCCGGCTCGCTGATGATGAGTGCCGCGCAGCTCGGGATGACGGCGCAGGACGTCGCCGATCTGATCGCGTTCCTGCGGTCGCGCTGATGCTGCCTACTCCGTGCAATCCGCGGATTCTGCGAGAACGATATCGCCTCTAGGCAGATGCTCGCACGCATCTGTTGCGCACCCTCAAGTCAACGAGCTGTTGTCGCGTAAGCTTCCCCGTCAAGCAGACACTTCTGAAGGAGACTCAGCCACGGGTTGA
>CAYSHC010000103.1:0-13093 GCA_964430855.1 uncultured Vicinamibacteraceae bacterium | reverse complement strand
GGCATCCACCTGATCCTGGCGACGCAGCGCCCGTCGGTGGACGTCATCACCGGCCTCATCAAGGCCAACATGCCGTCGAGGATCTCGTTCCGCGTGTCGTCGAAGGTCGACTCGCGCACCATCCTCGACGCCAACGGCGCGGAGGCGCTCCTCGGCAAGGGCGACATGCTGTTCCTGCCGCCCGCCTCCTCGCGCGTCATGCGCCTGCACGGCGCCTACATCTCCGAGCAGGAAACCGCCAGGCTTGCGAGCTTCCTCCGCAAGCAGGGCACGCCGACCTACGACGCGTCGGTGACCGACGAAGAGAAGCCGACCGAGCAGGTCGGCGGGTTCGAGAAGGACGACCTGTACGACGAGGCCGCGCGCATCGTCGTGCAGAGCGGCCAGGCCTCAATCAGCTACCTCCAGCGCCGTCTGCGGATCGGGTTCAGCCGCGCGGCGCGCCTGGTCGACATGATGGAAGGCGAAGGCCTCGTCTCGAGCGGGCAGGGTGGCAAGGCCCGCGAGGTGCTCGTCCCCAAGGACTACTTCGATGAGGTCGATGCGCAACTGCGCTGATCGGCCGGCCCTGCCCGCAGGGCAGCCGGAGACACGCTCATGCGACGTGTGACGATATGGCTCGGACTGTTGCTGATGCTCCTGCCGGCAGGCGTCACCACCGTGCCGCTCGAGGCGGCGGCGCAGCGGTCGCGCCAGTCGGCCAACAGCGCCCGCAGCACGTATGAACGCGCGCTGGCGCGCGAACGGCAGCTGCGCGGGGCCAACCGCGCCAAGCGTGCGCCGCTCTCGCAGCTGCGCGCCCTGATCAGGGACTACGAGGCAGTGCCGCGCCGCTTCCCGCGCAGCGGGTACGCCGACAACGCGCTGTGGAATGCGGCCAACATCGCCTACGACGCGCACATCCGCTTCGGGACGCGCGAGGACCTCGAGACCGCCGTCCGCCTGCTCCAGTGGCTGGTGCGCGAGTACCCGTCGAGCTCGCTGACCAAGGACGCGCACGCGCGGCTGCGGCGCATCTCGAAGTCGTCACCGAAGCTGGTCCGCGAAGCGCCGAAGGTTGCCGCCACCGCGCCCCCGGCCAAGGCGAGCCCCGAGCCCGCCCCGGCCAGGCCGCCGGCCGCCGCGGAACTGGCCAACGCCAACATCGCGGTCGCCCGCGAGAGCGACGAGGAGGCGAGCGCCGCGGGCACCCCGTCCTCGACGAAGACGCTCGCGCAGCTGGTCAACATCCAGCGGGCCGTGCTGCCCGAGGTCGTGCGTGTCACCCTCGAGCTCGACAGCGAGGTGGCCTACATCGAAGAGCAGCTGACCGGCCCCAGGCGACTGTTCTTCGACTTCGCCGACACCGCGCCCGCCGAGACCCTCACCGATCGGACGATGCGCTTCGACGACGGGGACGTCGTGCCCGAGATCAGGCTCGGGACGCGGCCCGAGGAAGGCGTCACGCGCGTCGTCCTCGAGACCGAGGGCGTGGTGCGCCACAGCCTGTTCACCCTGTACAACCCGTACCGCCTCGTCGTCGACCTGTACCGCGATGCCGACACGACGCGACGGCTGACGCAGCGCACGGCGCCCGCCGCCCCAGCGGTGACCAGCGTCGCGCGGGCGGACACGGCGCCGGCGGGCGCCACGACGCCGTCGCTCGACGCACCGCCGGCGCCGGCGCCGCCGCCTGCCGACGCCGTCAGCGCGGCGCGGCCGACGACGCCTCCGCCACCTGCCACGGAGGCTGCAGAGGCGAAGGCGGCCGATGCCACGCTGCCCACGCTGCCCTCCGGTCCGAACGCCGTCGCGCTGCCCGCGCCGGCCGAGTCGAACAGCCGCGGCGCGTACTCGCTCGCGCGGCAGCTCGGGCTCGGCGTTTCCCGTATCGTCATCGACCCGGGCCACGGCGGTCACGACCCCGGATCGCTCGGCCCCGGCATCCGCGAGTCGGAGCTGGTGCTCGACATCGCCCTGCGGCTCGAGAAGCTGCTGAAGGCCGAGGGCAACATCGACGTCGTCCTGACGCGTCGCACCGACGTGTTCGTGGAACTGGAGGAGCGCACGCGCATCGCCAATCGCCACAATGCGGACCTCTTCCTCTCGATCCACGCCAACTCGAGCCGCCGGCGGACGGCCGAGGGCGTCGAGACCTACTTCCTGAACTTCGCGACGACGAGCGACGCCGAGGAAGTGGCGGCCCGCGAGAACTCCGCCTCGCGCGGCACCATGCGTGAGCTGCCCGACATCGTCAAGGCCATCACGCTGAACAACAAGATCGATGAGTCGCGCGATCTGGCCGAGATGGTGCAGCGGCACATCGTCGATCGGCTGCGGCGCACCTACAGCGGCCTGCCGGATCGCGGCGTGAAGCAGGCGCCGTTCGTCGTGCTGATCGGGGCGTCGATGCCGAGTGTGCTCGCCGAGATCGGGTTCGTCTCGACGCCATCGGAGGGCCAGCGCCTGAAGACGTCGAAGTACCGCGACGAGATCGCCATGGCGCTGCGCGACGCGATCCTGCGGTATCAGCGCTCGCTGAAGTCCGTCGTCACGCAGTCGCAGGAGTAACCGGTTCAGTCCTTGCCGATCTCGAGCGCGACGTGCTCCTCGCGGTCGGCCTCGGGCCCGCCGAAGCCCAGGCGGTGCTTGACGTAGACGCGAACGGCGCCGACGAGGCCGCCCACGAGCAGCGACGCGACGATCAGCGCGGCGACGAGCGCCAGCGAGCCGAGCAGGACGTCGGCCACGCTCGTTTCCGGGGTCACGGGCCCTACCTGCTCGACGGCGATCGACGTGAGCGGGATGTCCTTCGGCAACGGGGTGTCGCCGGCTGGTGGCGCGACGCGGGCGTCGGATGGCGCCTGCGGCGTGGCGTCTGCGGGCCGCTCGGCGGCCGTCGGCGGCACGGGCGTCGCGTCCTGTCCTCTCATCAGATCCAGCGGCCCGCCGAGCGCGCCAGCGACACGAGCGTGCGCACGGCGACGCCGGTCGGCCCCTTCGGCTGCCACGGCTTCGCCTCGTCGGCCCAGGCGGTGCCGGCGATGTCGAGATGGGCCCACGGCGTGTCGCCGGTGAAGGCCTTGAGGAAGAGCGCCGCGCTGATCGCGCCGCCGTACCGCGTGCCCGCCGCGTTCACCATGTCGGCGATGTCGCTCTTGAGCAGTTCCCGGTAGTCCTCGTCGATCGGCATGGGCCACAGCGCGTCGCCGCCCTGCCGGCCGGCCTCGGCCACGGCCTCGCGCCAGGCGTCCGGCGCCGCGAACAGGCCGCTGGTGATGCGCCCGAGAGCTACGGCGATGGCTCCCGTGAGCGTGGCCACGTCGACCAGGTGCGTCGCGCCGGCCTCCTTCGCGTACCACAGCGCGTCAGCGAGAACGAGGCGCCCTTCCGCGTCCGTGTTGGTGATCTCGACGGTCGTGCCCCCCGCGCCGGTGAGCACGTCGCCGGGCCTGAAGGCATTGCCGCCCGGCATGTTCTCGACGGCAGGCACGATCCCGACGACGCGCACCGGCGCACCGAGCCGCGCGAGCGCGTACATCGCGCCGATCACGGCGGCCCCGCCGCTCATGTCGTACTTCATGCGGTCCATGCTCTCGGACGGCTTGATCGAGATGCCCCCGGTGTCGAACGTGACCGCCTTGCCGACGAGGCCCAGGACGGGTCCGCCCTCGCTGCCCGGCGCCGCGGTCGCCAGGTGGATGAGGCGCGGCGACTGCCGGCTGCCCTGCGCCACGCCCAGCAGCAAGCCCATCCCGCGGGCGCGCATCGCCTCCTCGTCGAGGACGGTGACCGTGACAGCGTCGTCGTCGAACAGCGCCGCCGCGCGGTCGGCAAGCGCCGCAGGCGTCAGCACGTTCGGCGGCTCGTGCGCGAGGGCCCGCGTGACGTTGACGGCCTCGCCGACGATCCGGCCGCGATCCACGGCCGCCGCGAGCGTATCGGCCGACCCGCCCTCGACGACGATGCTGGCACGCTCGAGGGGAGCCAGACGGCGCTCCCCCGTCTTGTAGGCGTCCACGTGGAAGGCGGCCACCACGAGCCCGTCCGCGACGGCTTCGGCGGCGGCCTCGACGTCGAACGGGGCCCTCAGCACGAAGGCTACGCGACCGCGGCCGCGCCCCCGCCCAGCGAGAGCGCCGGCCGTGGCGAGCCGCCGCGCGCGGTCGGGCCCGCTGTCGGCGGGCGCCCCGGCGCTCACGAGCAGGACGTCGGCGGCGCGGGCGCCGGGCAGGCGCGTCCACACCGTTTCGAACGGCCGGCCGGTGCTGCCCGCAAGCCGCTGGAGCACCTCGATGTCAGGGCGCAACGCGTCCGGCAGCCCGTCCGCCGCGGCGCGGCCGCCGTCCATGGGGATGGGCACGACGAGGACCTCGGCGTCGACCTCCGCGAGGCGTGCGACCTGCAGCGAGACGTCCGGCGTGCTGAAGAATGCGGGCGACGACATGCGCAGCGATTGTATACCGCGCCCCGCGTGGCGCCGGGCCCTGCGGCACGGTAGGATGGAGGTCCCGGGAGCTATGGCAAGGAGCGCGAAGATGCGAGTGCTCGCAGTCGGACTGACGCTGATCGTGACGGCCGCGACGGCCGCCGCCCAGGACGGCGGGTCGGCGCGCCGGGCCCCGACCAAGGACGAACGTCCGGAGATCGTGCTCCGCGCGTCCCCCAACCTGGCGTTCTCGCCCGCGCGGGTGTCGCTCCGCGCCGAACTGCGGGGCGGCGCCGACGACTTCGAGGAGTACTACTGCACCACCGTCGAGTGGATCTGGGGTGACGGGACCTCGTCGGAGGCGAGCATGGACTGCGAGCCGTACGAGCCGGGCAGGAGCGAGATCCGCCGCTACTATACCGGGACGCACGTCTACAACGTGGCCGGCCACTACGACGTCCGCTTCAGGATGAAGAAGAACGACAAGGTCGTCGGCTCCGGGCGGACGACCGTGCAGGTGCGCCCGGGGATCCGCGACCTCGGTCCCTACGACTGACGTGGCGCACGCCGCGCGGCGCGCCACGTCGCGGCCTATGGCGCATCAAGGGGGATGCGCGCGTCGTAGGCCTCCTCGCGGTAGACGACAAATCCCCGCGCCCGGTAGTTGTGCAGCGCCGCGGGATGGTCGAGCGAGCAGGTGTGCAGCCACACCCGTTCGGGCGCCGACCGCCACGCCTCGTCCACGGCACGCGTCAACAGGGCCTTACCCAATCCCTGCCCTGTGAACTCCGGCAGCAGCCCGAAGTACGCGATCTCGGTCTCGTGCGACGTCCGCCGCAACTCGAAGAACCCCGCGGGCACGCCGCCCACCGAGAGCAGCCACACCTCCACGCCGGACGTGGCGAGGTGGTCACGAATCCGCGCGTCCGACCAGTCGCGCCGCTCGATCCAGTGCCAGGGCCGCCCCACCTCCCGGTACAGGTAGCGATAGAGCGACGGTGGCGCGTCGACCAGGCGCACCACCCGCACGTCGTCGTGCGGGAAGGGCGCGCGGTTCAACGCGTCGGGCCGCCGCATCTCGAGGTACGTGCGCACGGCGGGCCGGTGCAGCACGCGACGCTCGGCCGCAGCGCCAGGGGCGGCGGCCTCGAGGGCCTGGCGCCAGCGTCGGCCTTCGGTGATCAGGGCCTCCGCCGCCGCGGGCAGCCGCTCCGCGGGCTCGGCGGGCGGCAGCACATCCGCCAGCGCCCGCATGGCCTCGTGCACGTAGTCGGCGTTGCTGCTGAGGATGTCGTACCACAGCGCGGGGCTGCTGCCCGCGAGGCGCGTCACGTCGGCCAGGCCAGGTCCCGAGAAGCGCAACCCGTCGCGCCCGGCCACGCGGCCGGTGGTCGTCATCACGGCGCTGCTCACGAGCTGCGGCATGTGGCTCACGTAGGCCATCAGCCGGTCATGCTCGTCGGCCCCCATGAGCGCCGGGTGGCCGCCGATGGCGCAGACGAGCTGCGTGAGGCGCGCCAGCGCGGTGCCCACGCGCGCGGCGCCTGGCGCGTCGTCGCTGTCGGGGGTGAGAATCCAGGGGCGGCCGGCAAAGAGGTCGGCTCGCGCGTGCGCAAAGCCGCTCTGCGCGCTGCCCGCCATCGGGTGGCCGCCCACGAAGACCCCGGCGAGCCTGGCACGCCGCGCGGCCGCGACGATGTCGCGCTTCGTGCTCCCGACGTCGGTGACCACCGCGGACGCGGTGACGTGTCGCGCGATGGCGCCGAGCAGGGCGACGTTCTGCCCGACCGGCGCGCCGAGGACGACGAGATCGGCCCAGCCGGCGTCGGCCGGCGAGGTCGCCAGCGCGAAGCGCTCGCGCAGCGACGGCGGCGCCGCCGGGTCGAGCACGCGAATCCCGACCTCCGGCCACAGCGCCCGCACGGCAAGGGCCAGCGACCCGCCGACGAGGCCGCACCCCACGACGAGCACGCGCTCGAACGGCGGCGGATCGCCTACTGTCCCCATCCGCGCCGGGCCACCGGCTCGAGACAGATGCTGCGGCCGATGGCCGGCGCGATGATGCGCAGCTCCGCCATCAGGCGCTCGAACTGCCCCGGGAAGAGCGACTGCGCGCCGTCGCTGAGGGCGTGGTCGGGGTCGCAGTGCACCTCGATCAGCAGGCCGTCGGCCCCCGCCGCCACGGCGGCGCGGGCCATCGGCGCCACCTTGTCGCGCCGCCCGGTGCCGTGGCTCGGGTCGACGAACACCGGCATGTGGCTCAGCTGCTTCACGACGGGGATCGCGGAGATGTCGAGCGTGTTGCGGGTGGCGTTCTCGAACGTGCGGATGCCGCGCTCGCACAGGATGACGCCCGTGTTGCCGCCGGCGAGGACGTACTCGGCCGACAGCAGCCACTCCTCGATCGTCGCCGCGATGCCGCGCTTGAGCAGGACGGGCTTGCGCAGGCGGCCCAGCTCGCGCAGCAGCGTGAAGTTCTGCATGTTGCGCGCGCCCACCTGGAAGATGTCGACGTAGCGGTCCATCAGCTCGATCTGGCTGGCGTCCATCACCTCGGAGACGAGCTGGAGCCCGTGGGCGTCGGCCGCGTCGCGCAGCATCCGCAGGCCGCTCTCGCCGTGTCCCTGGAAGCTGTAGGGCGAGCTCCGCGGCTTGAAGGCGCCGCCGCGCAGCACCTTCGCGCCCGCGCGCTTGACGGCGGCCGCCGTCGTCATCACCTGCTCGGGGCTCTCCGCCGAGCACGGCCCGGCCATCACCACGACCTCGTCGCCACCGATGCGGACCGGGCCCACGTTGATCACCGAGTCTTCGCTCTTGAAGGTCCGGCTCGCGAGCTTGTAGGGCTCGGTGATGCGCACCACCTCGGGCACGCCGTCGAGCATCTCGAGCAGTCGCGGGTCGCGCTCGGCGGGCCCGCCGACGGCGCCCACGACGGTGCGCAGCGCGCCCGTCGACCGATGCACGTCGAAGCCCATCGAGACGAGCTGCGCGACCACGCCCTGGATCTGCTCCTCGGTCGCGCGCTCTTCCATCACCACTACCATGTCGCTCTCGCTTTCTCAGTCACTGCCGCTGGTCCGTTGCCGGCGCTCGTCCTGCGCCTGCTGCACGACGCGCTCGAGGCGCCGCGCTTCGTCGATGATGCGCTCGAAGAGCCGCGTGATGGCGTCGCCGTCGAGCGGCCCACGGTTGACGCCGCGCACGTGCTGGAGCACGGCGCGCTCGCGGTCCGGCTGATAGATCTCCATGCCCGTCGCGCGCTTGATCTCGCCGATCTCCAGCGCGCACTGCGCGCGCTCGTTGAGCAGCCGCACGAGCTGCTCGTCGAGCGCGTCGATGGCCTCGCGCAACGCGGCGATGCGCGCGGGCTCGCTCATGCCGGCACACCGTCGCGCAGCCAGCGCACGAAGTCGCGCACGCGCGCGCCGAGCTCCGGGCTCGAGCCGTGGCGTGACACCTGGGCCATCAGCGCGCTGCCGACGACGGCGCCGTCGGCAAACTGCCCCACCTCGGCAACGTGCTCCGGGCTCGACAGGCCGAAGCCGATCGCGACGGGCAGCGACCCGGCCCGTCGGACGCGCTCGGCGAGCGCCCGCGCCTCGCCAGCCACGCTGGTCTGCACGCCGGTGACGCCCAGCCGCGAGATCGCGTAGATGAACCCGCGGCCCGCCGCGCACGCCTTCCGCATCCGCTCGTCGCTCGTCGTCGGGCTGACGAGGAAGATCGGCGCGAGGCCGTGGGCGCGAAGCACGGCCTGCGCCTCGTCGGACTCCTCGAGCGGGATGTCGAGCAGCAGCACGCCGTCGACGCCCGCCTCGGCGGCGCGCCGGGCGAACGTCTCGAGCCCCATCCGCACGACGGGGTTCGCGTAGGTGAACAGCACGAACGCCGTGTCGAGCGTGCCGCGCAGGTCGGCCGCCAGCCTCAGCACGCCGTCGAGCGTGGTGCCGGCCTTGAGCGCCCGCTCGGAGGCACGCTGGATTTCCGGCCCGTCCGCCAGCGGATCGGAGAACGGCACGCCGAGTTCGACGATGTCGGCGCCGCCCTCGGCGACGGCGTGGACGACCTCCGCCGATCGCGCAAGGTCCGGGTCGCCCGCCGTGACGTAGGTCACCAGCGCCGGGCGCCCTTCCTCGCGTGCCCGCGCAAAGGCCCGTGCAATGCGGTCGTGTGTCGTCATGCTCCAGCTCCGCCGCGCTCGGTCAGCGCCTGAATCGACTGTACGTCCTTGTCGCCGCGCCCGGACAGGTTGACCAGCAGCAGCCCGTCCCGCCCGACCTGCTCGGCCAGGCGTCCGACGGCGGCCACGGCATGCGCCGACTCGAGCGCCGGCACGATGCCCTCGAGGTGCGCGAGCCTCCCGAAGGCCTCCAGTGCCTCGTGGTCGGTCGCGTAGAGGTACTCGGCGCGGCCGCGCGCCAGCAGGTCCGCGTGCTCGGGTCCCACGGCGGCGTAGTCGAGCCCCGCCGAGATGGAGTGCGTGCCTTCGATGTTGCCGGCGTCGTCCTGGAGCACGAAGGTGCGCGTTCCCTGGAGGACGCCCGGGGCGCCGCCGGCAAACCGCGCCGCGTGCCGTCCGCTGACGATGCCGTCACCGCCCGCCTCGACGCCCACCAGGCGAACGGCGTCATCGGCGACGAAGGCGTCGAAGATCCCCATCGCGTTGCTGCCGCCCCCCACACAGGCCACCACGGCGTCGGGCAGGCGATTGAACCGCTCGAGGCACTGCCGGCGGGCCTCCTCGCCGATGACCGACTGGAACTCGCGCACCATGAGCGGGTAGGGGTGCGGCCCGAGCGCCGACCCGAGCAGGTAGTACGAGTCGCGGACGTTGGTCACCCAGTCACGCATGGCCTCGTTGATCGCGTCCTTGAGCGTACGCGAGCCGGCGTCGACGCCGCGCACCTCCGCGCCGAGCATGCGCATGCGGAACACGTTGAGCGCCTGCCGCTCCATGTCGTCGACGCCCATGTAGACCACGCACTCGAGGCCGAGCAGCGCGCAGACCGTGGCCGTCGCCACACCGTGCTGGCCGGCGCCCGTCTCCGCGAGCACGCGCCGCTTGCCCATCCGCCGGGCGAGCAGCGCCTGCCCGAGGGCGTTGTTGATCTTGTGGGCGCCCGTGTGCGCGAGGTCCTCGCGCTTGAGCAGCACGCGCGTCCCGACGACCTGGCTGAGCCGCGCCGCCTCGTAGAGCGGCGTGGGCCGCCCGACGTAGTGCCGCAGCAGCGTGCCGAGCTCGGCCACGAAGGCCGGGTCGCGGCGCGCGGCGAGGTACGCCTCGGTCAGTTCCTCGATGGGGGCCACGAGCGTCTCCGGCACGAAGCGCCCGCCGAACTCGCCGAAGTAGCCCCGCGCATCGGGATCGCGCCGCCCGAAGGCCGGCAGGATGTCGAGATCGGATGCGATGGTCGTCATGCTGATTCCTCGCGGGACGGCGTCGACGCGCCCTGCGCGTCGGCCTGCCGCACCGCAGCGACGAAGGCCCGCAGCCGCGCGGCCTCCTTGATTCCGGGCGCGCGCTCGACGCCTGACGAGACGTCGACCGCGGCGGGGCGCACGCGCGCGATGGCCTGCGCCACGTTGTCGGCCGTCAGCCCGCCGGCGAGAATCACCGCGCGGCGACGCGCGACGCCGGCAGCGGCGTCCCAGTCGATCGTGCGGCCGGTGCCGCCGCGCCGCCGGGGGTCGTGCGCGTCGAGCAGCCACGCGCGCGCGATGCCATCCCACGCGTCCCCGCCGGCGGTCTCGAGCGACGTCGCCCGGACGATCGGCCACTCGAAGCCCCGCCACTGGTCAGCCTGTTCGTCGCCGTGGAGTTGAACGAGGTCGAGCCCGATGGCCGCGGCGGCACGGGCGACGTCGACGGGCGGCGCGTTCACGAACACGCCGACCGCCTGCACGAGCGGCGGCAGGGCTGCCACGATCGCCCGCGCCTGGTCCGTCGTGACGGCGCGCGGGCTGCCCGGCCACAGGATCATGCCGATGGCGGCGGCGCCGGCCTCGGCCGCGAGGACCGCGTCCTCCGGTCTCGTGATGCCGCACACCTTGACGCGCGTCACGGGGTCGCCTCCGCCGTCGCGGCCCCCGGGCCTGCCGCCGCGCCCGCAAGCACGCGGGCCAGCGCCGCCCCCGGATCGTCGTCCGTCATGAAACGCTCACCAATCAGGAACGCGTCGTACCCCGCGGCGCGCAGCGACACGAGGTCGTCGCCCGTCCGGAGGCCGCTCTCGGCCACCCGCACGCACGTGGCCGGCAGCTGGTCGGCGATGCGGTAGGACGTCTCGATCGACACGGCCAGCGTCTTGAGGTTCCTGTTGTTGACCCCGATGATCTCCGCGCCGGCATCCACGGCGCGGCGCGCCTCCTCGTCGTCGTGCACCTCGACCAGCGCGGCGAGGTCCAGGTCGCGCGTGTACGCCAGCAGGTCGGCAAGCGTCGTGTCGTCGAGCGCCGCGACGATGAGCAGCACCATGTCGGCGCCGGCCAGCCGCGCCTCGGCAATCTGGTAGCGATCGACCGTGAAGTCCTTGCGCAGCACCGGCAGCGACACGCGCGCGCGCACGGCGCGCAGGTGCTCGAGGTCGCCGTCGAAGAACGCCGGTTCGGTGAGCACCGAGATTGCGGCCGCGCCCGCGGCCTCGTACGCCGCCGCGATCCGGGCGGGGTCGTAGTCGGCACGCAGTACGCCGCGCGATGGCGACCGCCGCTTGCACTCGGCGATCACGCGGACGCCGCCGGCGCGCAGCGTCTCGACGGCCCGCTGCCGGCTGCCGCCGGGCCCGGCCTGCGCGACCCGCGCCTCGAGCGCGCCGAGCGGCGTCACGTCGCGCGCGGCGGCCACGCGACGGCGGGTCGCCGCGACGATCGTCGCGAGGACGGACGTGGGATCGTCGAGCGTCATGTGGTCGGCTCCTCGTCGGCCGCCTGGTGCGACCGCTCGACCAGGCGCTCGAGCACCCGCGTCGCCCGCCCGTCGTCGATGGCCGCCAGCGCCAGCCGGATGCCCTCGTCCACGTGTGACGCCGCACCCGCGATGTAGAGCGCCGCGCCGGCATTGAGGGCGACGATGTCGCGGACCGGGCCCCAAGCGCCGCCGAGCACCTCGCGCGTCACCTGGGCATTGTGCGCCGCGTCCTGGCCCTCGAGGTCGCGGACCGTGGCTTTCGGCAGGCCGAAGTCCGACGGGTGCACGAAGAACGTGCGCAGCACGCCGTCGCGGCACTCCGACACCTTCGTGTACCCGGTCGTCGACAGCTCGTCGAGGCCGTCGGCCGCGTGCACCACCCACACGCGCGTCGAGCCGAGCAGGCCGAGCGCACGCGCGACGAGCTCGGTGAGCTCCGGGCGCGGGACGCCGACGAGCTGCCGGCTCGCGCCCGCCGGGTTGGTGAGCGGCCCGAGCAGGTTGAACGCCGTGCGGACGCCGAGCTCGCGCCGGACCGGCGCGGCGTGGCGCATCGACGGGTGGAAGGTCGGCGCGAAGAGGAACGCGAGGCCCGGATCGCGCAGGCACGCCGCCACGACCGCCGGCGGCGCCGTGACGTTGACGCCGAGCGCCTCGAACACGTCCGCGCTGCCGCACCGGCTCGATACCGACCGGTTGCCGTGCTTGGCCACGCGCACGCCGCAGGCCGCGACGACGATGGCTGCCATCGACGACACGTTCACCGTGCCCGCGCCGTCGCCGCCCGTACCGCACGTGTCGAACACGGGGATGCCATCGTCGACGGGCAGCCGCACCGAGGCCTCGCGCATGGCGCGCGCCAGGCCCACCAGCTCCTCGGGGCGCTCGCCCTTGGCGCGGAGGGCCATCAGGAAGCCCGCGACGTGCACGGGCGAGGCCTCGCCGCGCATGATCGCCGTCATGGCCGCGGCGGCCTGTTCCACCGTCAGTGCCTCGTGACGTTGCAGTTGCTCGAGCAGTGCCGGGAACACGTCAAAGCTCCAGGAAGTTGCGCAGCAGCGCGTGGCCCGGGCCGGTCAGCACCGACTCCGGGTGAAACTGCACGCCGTGCATCGGGAACGTCCGGTGGCGCAGCCCCATCACCACGCCATCCCGCTCGGTGCGTGCCGTGATCACGAGGTCGTCGGGCCACGGGTCCGGAGCCACGACCAGGCTGTGGTAGCGCCCGGCGGGAAACCCCTGCTCGAGCCCGGCGAAGACCCCCGCACCGTCGTGCGTGACCGGCGACGTCTTGCCGTGCATCAGCCGGGGCGCCGCGACGACGTGCCCGCCGAAGGCGTGCCCCATGGCCTGGTGCCCGAGGCAGACACCGAGCATCGGGATCTCGGGGCCGAACCGCCGGATCACGTCGATCGAGATCCCGGCGTCCTCGGGACGGCCCGGCCCGGGCGAGATCACGATGTGCGACGGCCGCAGCGCCGCGATCTCGTCGACCGTGATGCGGTCGTTGCGGTACACGCGGACGTCCGCGCCGAGCTCGCCGAAGTACTGCGCGAGGTTGTAGGTGAACGAGTCGTAGTTGTCGATGAGCAGCAGCATCTGTCGACGTGTCCTTACCTGTTCAGGCGCTCGGCCAGCTGCAGCGCGCCCAGCACCGCCCTCGCCTTGTCGCGGGTTTCCTCGTACTCGGAGGCCGGGTTCGAGTCGGCGACGATGCCGGCGCCGGCCTGCACGTACGCCACGCCGTCGCGCATCGCGACGGTGCGGATCGCGATGCA
>CAYSHC010000102.1:0-13137 GCA_964430855.1 uncultured Vicinamibacteraceae bacterium | reverse complement strand
TCCTGACGATGGATCTGCACAAGGCGCAGATCCAGGGGTTCTTCGACATCCCGGTCGATCACCTGTTTGCGGCGCCGGTGATCATCGATTACCTGTCGCGGCAGCACGTGCCGGACCTCACGGTGGTGTCACCGGATGCCGGCGGGGCGGAGCGGGCGCGTGCCTACGCCAAGCGGCTGGGCGCCGAGCTCGCCATCATCGACAAGCGGCGCAGCTCGGAGACGGGCATCGCCGAGATCATGCACGTCATCGGCGACGTCAGGGGCCGGACGTGCGTGCTGCAGGACGACATCATCGACACGGCCGGGACGATGGTGAAGGCGGCCCAGGCGCTGATGGACAACGGCGCCCGGAGCGTTGTCGCCTGTGCGGTGCACGGCGTGCTGTCGGGGCCGGCGCTCGAGCGTATCGACGCGTCGCCGCTCGAGTCGCTCGTCGTCACCAACACGATTCCGCTGTCGCGCGCGTGCGCCAGCTCGCCGAAGATTACGTGCCTGTCGGTGGCGCGCCTGCTGGGGCAGGCCATCCGCAGCATTCATGAAGAGACCTCGGTCTCGTCGTTGTTCGTCTAGGGGTCAGGAAGGGCCATTATGGAAGCCACGCTCGAAGCGGTCAGGCGCGACACTCGCGGGAAGAACGCAGCCCGCCGCCTGCGCGCCGCCGGTCAGATTCCCGCCGTCGTCTACGGCGGCTCGGAGGGGCCGCTGCCCGTTGCCGTCAATCCGAAGGCGCTGTCGAAGATCATCCACTCCGAGACCGGCGTGAACACGCTCATCACGCTCGAGGTGGACGGCCAGGGCACGGTGGTGCTGCTCAAGGACTACCTGCTCGAGCCGGTCACGCACGCGCTGCTGCACGCCGACTTCTACCGCCTCGACATGTCGAAGCGCGTGGTGGTCAAGGTGCCGGTCATCCTCCAGGGCGAGCCGCGCGGCGTCAAGCAGCAGGGCGGCGTCCTCGACTTCGTCCATCGCGAGGTGGAGATCGAGTCGCTGCCGATCGACATCCCCGACAACATCACGATCGACGTGCGCGACCTCATGATCGGCGACGGCGTGTACGTGCGCGACGTGTCGGAAGGCAAGAAGTGGACGGCGGTCAGCCCGGCCGACCTGCTGCTCGTGCACGTGGTGGCGCCGAAGGTCGAGGGCGCCGCGACCGAGGACGCGGGCGCCGAGCCGGACGCCACCAAGTAGCGCCGGCCGCGAAGGGAAGGCGTGAAGCTCGTCGTCGGGCTCGGCAACCCCGGGCCACGCTATCGGGACACGCTCCACAACGTCGGCTTCATGGTGGTCGACGAGGTAGCGGCCCGGCACGGGGTGGCCTTCGAGAGCTCGCCAGCCGAGGCGCTGACGGCGAGGATTCGGCAGGGCCTGGGCAGCACGCCGGTGCTGCTGGCCAAGCCGCTGACCTACATGAACCTCAGCGGGCGCGCCGTGAGCGAGCTCGTCCGGTTCTACAAGATTCCTCTCGACGACCTGTTCGTCGTCGTCGACGAGGTCGCGCTGCCCGCAGGCCGGCTGCGGGTGCGCGCCCGGGGATCGGCAGGAGGCCACAACGGCCTCGCGTCGATCATCCGGCTGCTCGGCACCGATGCCTTCCCGCGGCTGCGGGTGGGCGTGGGCCGGGGTGACCCGCGGAGGGACCTCGCGGATCACGTGCTGGCACGGATCGACCCTGCGATGCGGGCGGTCCTGGACGAGACGGTGCGGCGGGCGGCCGATGCGGTCGCCTCGTTCTGCATCGACGGCATCGAGAAGACGATGAGCGTCTTCAACGCGCCGGTGGAGGCGCGTGACACCAACTCCTTGCCACCACGGGAGCGGGCCTGAGGGCCGACCGCGGTGGCCGCCAGGCCAGAAGGAGACACATGGCAACGGCACTCAAGCAGTACGAGCTCGTCTACATCGCCTCACCCGAGGCGACCGACGAGCAACTCGCCGAGATTCAGCAGCTCGTCGAATCGAACGTCACAAAGGCGGAGGGCACGATCGACAACGTCGACGCGTGGGGCCGCCGCAAGCTCGCCTACCGCATCGGACCGCACGCCGAAGGGATCTACACCGTGGTGCTCTTCAGCGGCACCGGGGAGCTCGTCAAGGAGCTCGATCGGCGGCTGAAGGTGAGCGACCTCGTCATCCGCCACCTGATCGTGCGCGTGGACGAGGACTTCAAGAAGGCCGCACGGGCCCGCGAGAAGCGCGCCGAGGAGACGCGGCGCCGCCGCGTGGCGCGCGGGCTTCCGCCGGAGCCGACGCCTGAGGAGCTGCTCGCCAAGGAGGCGCAGGCCGAGAACCGTGCCGAGGAGGAGGGAGAGCGATGAGCACCGAGAACCAGCAGCAGGACGGCGGACGTCCCGCCGCGGCGCGCCCGCGCAGCGCGCGGCCGGACCGCGGCCCGCGGCGCGGTGGCTTCCGCCGCAAGCGGGTCTGCAAGTTCCGCACGGAGAAGATTGACTACATCGATTACAAGGACGCGAAGCTGCTCGCGCAGTTCGTCCCCGAGCGCGGCAAGATCCAGCCGCGGCGGCTCACGGGCACGAGCGCGAAGTACCAGCGCAAGCTGCAGGTCGCGATCAAGCGCGCGCGGTTCCTCGCGCTGCTGCCGTACTCGACCGACTGAGAGGCAGGACTGACATGATCGAAGTGATCCTGAAGCAGGAGATCGAGCACCTCGGCGAGCGCGGCGACATCGTGAAGGTGGCGCCGGGCTACGCGCGCAACTACCTGCTGCCGCGCAAGCTGGCCCTCGCCGTGACGCCGGGCAACCGGAAGCAGATCGAGTTCGAGAAGCGGGCGGCCGCGGCCAAGGCGGCCGAGGAGCGGGCCGTCGCGCAGGCGCTGGCCACGCGGTTCGCGCAGGTCGAGCTGACGATCCTCCGCAAGGTCGGTGAGACCGGCCACCTGTACGGGTCGGTGACCTCGGCCGACATCGCCGAGGCGCTCGCGGCCCAGGGCTTCGAGGTCGACCGGCGGCGCATCCAGCTGGGCGACCCGATCAAGGAGCTCGGCGAGGTGAACGTGCCGATCCGCCTCCACCGGGAGGTCACCGCGCAGGTGAAGGTGGTGGTCGCGCCGGAGAACCCGCCGCCTGCCGCCGAGGCGGCGGCGCCGGCCGAAGAGGCCTAGTTCCGGCCGATTCGCGACGATCCGCCCCGCGGCGGATCGAGGGGAGTAGACTGAGGGGCCGTCGGCACGCACGCGTGCCGGCGGCCTTTCGTCCATCAGGCGCCCGCAGGCCGCATGGCGCGGGGCCTGGCGGGGCGACACTTCGACCCGTTGGCCCAGTCCGTCGTGAACGAGCGTACCCTTCCGCACAACCTCGATGCCGAGCGATCCGTGCTCGGCGCGGTCCTCATCCGCAACGAAGCCATCAACGCGGCCGTCGAGATCGTGCGCCCGGAAGACTTCTTCCGCGAGGCGCATCGGCAGCTGTTCGAGAAGATGATCGCGCTCAGCGAGCGCGGCCAGGCCATCGACCTCGTCACGCTTGCCGAGGAGCTCGACCGCGCGGCGCAGCTCGAGGCGGTGGGCGGGCTCGCCTACATCACGCGCCTCGTGGACGGCGTGCCGCGGTCGACCAACGTCGAGTACTACGCACGCATCGTCAAGGAGAAGGCGACGCTGCGCGCGCTGATCGAGCAGGCGGGGCGGATCATGTCGGGCGCGTACGACGCCGACCGCGACGCCAGCGAGATCCTCGACGAAGCCGAACGCGCCATCTTCGGCATCGCCGACGCGCGCATCGGCCAGGGGTTCGTGCCGCTCGCCGACCTGGTGGACTCGGCGCTCGATACCGTCGAGCAGCTCCAGCAGTACAAGAGCATGGTCACCGGCGTGCCCACCGGGTTCGTCGACCTCGACCACCGCACCTCGGGCCTCCAGCCGACCGACCTCATCATCGTCGCGGCCCGCCCGTCGATGGGCAAGACGAGCTTCGTGCTCAACATCGCGCAGCACGCGGCCCTCGAGCACGGCAAGGTCGTGGGCATCTTCAGTCTGGAGATGTCGCGCGAACAGCTGTTCATGCGCATGCTGACGGGCGAGGCGCGCGTCGGCAGCCACCGGCTCCGCCAGGGCATGCTGCTCGAGCGCGACCTGCCCGCCATCGCGCAGGCGGCCGAGCGCCTCGCCGCCGCGCCCGTCTACATCGACGACAACGCGTCGATCGGCGTGCTCGAGATGCGCGCCAAGGCCCGCCGCCTCAAGGCCGAGCACGGGCTCGACATGCTCATCATCGACTACCTCCAGCTGATGCAGGGGCGCGGCCGGTTCGAGAACCGGCAGCAGGAGCTGACCAGCATCTCGCGGTCGCTCAAGGCGCTCGCCAAGGAGCTGAACGTGCCGATCGTGGCGCTCTCGCAGCTCAGCCGCGCCTCCGAGACGCGGTCCGACCACCGGCCCATCCTGTCGGACCTCCGCGAGTCCGGCGCCCTCGAGCAGGACGCCGACGTGGTGCTGTTCATCTATCGTGAGGACCGCTACCGCGGGCCCGAGGAGGAGCCGACGGGCGAGGCCGAGATCATCATCGCCAAGCAGCGCAACGGCCCGATCGGCACCGTGAAGCTGGCGTTCATCGACGAGTACACGCGCTTCGAGAACCTCGAGCGCAGCGGCGACTACTGACCGTGCGGCACACCGAAGCGCTCGTCGACCTGGCCGCGCTGAGGGCCAACCTCGCCGCGCTCCGGTCGCTGCTGGCGGCGGAGGCCGCCGGCACCGCACGCCCGGCGCCGGCGGTCATCGGCGTCGTGAAAGCCAACGCTTACGGACATGGGGCCGTGCCGGTGGCCCGGGCGCTCGAGGACGCCGGCGTCGCCATGCTCGCCTGCGCCGACATCGACGAAGCGGTCGCCCTGCGCGAGGGCGGCGTGCGGGCGTCCATCCTTGTCTTCGGCGCCCTCGGCATTTCCGACCTCGACGCCGTGTTCGCGCACGATCTCACGCCCACGGTGTCGTCGCCCTGGGCCGCCCGCGCGCTCGTCGCCGCGGCCGAGCGGCGGGGCGTCGTGCTCGACTGCCACGTCAAGGTGGACACCGGCATGAACCGCCTCGGCTTCCGCCACGACAACCTCCGCCGGACGCTGCCGCCCGTCCTCGAGGCCCGCGCGCTGCGCGTGACCGGGCTGTACACGCACTTTGCGACGGCCGACGAGCCCGAGCACCCGGCATTCGAGGTGCAGCAGGCACGCTTTGCGGAGGCGCGGCGTGTCCTGGCGTCGCTCGGGCTGGGCCCGGTGCTCTGCCACGCCGCCAACAGCGCCGCGTGCCTGCGCGACGGACGCACCTGGTTCGACGCCGTCCGGCCCGGCCTCCTTCTCTACGGCGTCGTGCCGCCGCCGCTGGCGACGACGCTGCCGCTCACGCCGGTGCTCTCGCTGCGCAGCCGCGTCGTCGCGGTCAAGGGCATCCGTCCGGGCGAGGGCATCGGCTATGGCCTCACCGCGGCCGCCGACGCGCCGCGCGCCGTGGCCGTCGTCCCGGCGGGCTACGCCGACGGGCTGGACTGGCGGCTGGGCAACCGCGGCGTCGCTCTCGTCCGCGGCCGCCGGGTGCCGATCGTCGGACGGGTCTCGATGGACAGCCTCACGGTGGACGTCACGGGCCTGGATGTCTCACCCGGCGACGAGGTGGTCTTCATCGGCCGTCAGGGCGACGAGGTCATCGACGTCAGGGAAGTGGCGGCATGCATCGGATCGATTCCCTGGGAGCTGCTCTGCCGCCTCGGCGCCCGCATCGAGCGCACCATCGTGCGCGACACCAGCAGTGCCGGTCGTGACGCGTAAGGCATGAGGCATGAAGCATCAGGCATGAGGCATCAGACATCAGGCATCCCCCAATGAAGCCCCCCAGGACCGTCTTCGCCTGCACCGAGTGTGGCGCCCAGTCGCCCAAGTGGCTCGGGCGCTGCCCCGAATGCCAGGCGTGGAACTCGTTTGTCGAGGAGACGGCGGCGCCGCCGGCCCCCGCGGGTGCGGTGCCGCGCTACGGCAGCCTGACGCCGTCCGGTACGCAGGCGCGCCTCTATGCCGACATCGACATGGTGCAGGCCGAGCGCCTGTCCACGGGCATCGACGAGTTCGACCGCGTGCTCGGCGGGGGACTGGTGCCGGGCTCGCTCGTGCTCCTCGGCGGCGAACCGGGGATTGGCAAGAGCACCCTCCTGCTGCAGGCGGCCGCGCTGTTCGCGCAGACGACCGGTCCGGTGCTCTACTGCTCGGGCGAGGAGTCGGAGCACCAGGTGAAGGGTCGCGGCGAACGGCTCGGCGTGGGCCGCGCGCCGCTGTACCTGCTGGCCGAGACCTGCACCGAGCGCATCCTCGACGAGGTCGCCCGCGTCAGGCCGTCGCTGCTCATCGTCGACTCGATCCAGACCGTGTTCTCGCTCAAGCTCCAGTCGGCGCCGGGCAGCGTCGGGCAGATCCGCGAGTCCGCCACGCAGCTGCTGTTTGCGGCCAAGGCGCAGAACCTGCCGACGCTGCTCGTCGGCCACGTCACCAAGGACGGCGCGCTGGCCGGGCCGAAGGTGCTCGAGCACGTCGTCGACACGGTGCTGTACTTCGAGGGCGAACGGCACCACACCCACCGCGTCGTGCGCGCCGTGAAGAACCGCTTTGGTGCCGTCAGCGAGCTCGGGGTGTTCGAGATGACCGGCACGGGCCTGCACCCGGTGGCCAACCCGTCGGCACTGTTCCTGGCCGAGCGGCAGGCGGGGGCACCGGGATCGGCCGTCCTCTGCTGCATCGAAGGCTCGCGACCGATACTCGTGGAAGTGCAGGCGCTGGTCTCGTCGAGCGCCTACGGCAGCGCGCGGCGCATGGCCAACGGCGTCGACCAGCAGCGACTGGCGCTGCTGCTGGCCGTCCTCGAGAAGCGGGCCGGCATGAACCTGGCGGCCGAGGACGTGTTTGTCAACGTGGCCGGCGGCTTCACGGTCGAGGAACGTGCCGCCGACCTGGGGATTCTGGCGGCCGTGGCCTCGAGCGTGCGGAACCGTCCGGTCCGGCCGGGCACCGCGCTGTTCGGCGAAGTGGGCCTCGCCGGGGAGGTGCGGGCCACCGGCCAGGCGCTGCTGCGCATCCGGGAGGCGGCCCAGATGTCCTTCATACGGTGTATAGTCCCGGCCGGAAACGTCGGGCCGGATACCGAGGCCCTCGGCTGCGAAGTCGTCGGCGTACGCACGGTCGCCGAGGCGCTCGACGAGGTCATCGGGTGGGGTTGAAGAGTATGATTGCGGTCGAGGCGTCATCTCCCCGTTGCGTGCCGCGGCACGGACGGCGGAGCCGTGATGACGCCCGCCAGACGCCAGGGCTTCCTTCTTCGGGGTAGTGCATGACGTGGTTCGTCTTCGCACGCGTGCTGTTTGTCGCAGCGGTCGCCTACTCGGCGTTCCTGCTGGCGCCGGTCTCGAGCCTGGCGGCCGTGAACGTGCTCTTCGGCTCCGGGCTGGCGGTGCTGCTGGTCCTGTTCGAGGTCCGGCTGCGCGACACCGCGGTCTCGTCGATGATCGGCGCCGTGCTGGGCGGGACCATCGGCCTGGCCATCGCCAAGACGATCGCCACCACGCTCTTCTGGGCTGACACCACCGACCGCCGCGTCGCCTTCCTGCACACTGCCACGCTGCTGACGCTGCCGTATCTTGGCCTCGTCATCGGCGGCCGCAAGGGCGAATGGCTCGAACCGGCGCGGATCATCAGCGCGTTCCGCGCGACCGCCCCCAAGAAGCACTACAAGATCCTCGACACCAGCGTCATCATCGACGGCCGCATCGCCGACATCTGCGAGACCGGGTTCATCGACGGCACGCTGGTCATCCCGCAGTTCGTCCTGAAGGAGCTCCAGTTTGTCGCCGACTCGTCGGACGCGCTCAAGCGCAACCGCGGCCGGCGCGGTCTCGACATCCTCCAGAAGATCCAGAAGATGACCCACCTCGACGTGGTCATCTCCGACGTCGACTTCCCGGACGTCAAGGAAGTGGATCTCAAGCTGATCGAGCTCGCGCGCTCGCTCGAGGGCAAGATCGTCACCAACGACTTCAACCTCAACAAGGTCGCGGAGCTGCGCGGCGTCAGCGTCCTCAACATCAACGAGCTGGCCAACTCGCTCAAGCCCGTCGTCCTGCCCGGCGAGCTGATGAAGGTGTTCATCATCAAGGAAGGCCGGGAGTACAACCAGGGCGTCGCCTATCTCGACGACGGCACGATGGTGGTGGTGGACAACGGGCGCCGGATGATCAGCAAGAATATCGACGTCGTCGTGACGAGCGTGCTCCAGACCACCGCGGGCAAGATGATCTTCGGGCGTTACATCGACCCGTCAGGAGAGAAGGGACAGGAGACCCCGACGCCGTCGCCGGAGCGGCAGCAGGACGCGCCGGCCTTCCGGCGTCCGCGCGCGGTTTCGCAGACCTGACGCCGCGTGTCCATGCCCCCGTTCCACTGGTGGCGGACGGTCTTCTTCCTCATCCCGGCCATCAGCCTCTACACCATCGTCCTCGGCACGGCGTCACTGGCGTCGGCGCTCGTCGACCGCCGTGGCTCGTTCGCGCACCGCTGCGCGCGCGCCTGGTCGTGGCTGATCCTCAGGACGACTGGCGTCACGGTGGAGGCATCAGGCGTCGAGCGCATCGACAGGAGCCGGTCGTACCTCTTCCTCTCGAACCACCAGAGCATCTACGACATCCCGGTGCTGTTCTGGCACCTGCCGTTCGAGCTGCGCATCATCGCCAAGGAGTCGCTCGGGCGGTTCCCCTTCCTGGGGTGGCACCTGCGGCGCACGGGTCACGTGCTCGTCGACCGCGAGAATCCGGGACGCTCGACGCTCCAGCAGGTGACGCGGCTGATGCGCCAGCACCTGTCGCTGCTCGTCTTCCCCGAGGGCACCCGCAGCCAGGACGGGCGTCTGCTCAAGTTCAAGGCCGGGACGGTCCTGCTGGCCCTCGACGCCGGCATCCCCATCGTCCCCGTCGCCATCGAAGGCACGCGGCACGTGATGCGCAAGGGCCGGCTGATGACGTGCCCGGGCCACGTGCGCCTGCACGTGCACCCGCCCATCGAGACGGCCGGCCGCGGTCGCGGTGACGCGCGCGAGATCCTCGCGCAGGTCGAGGCCGCCATCCGGGGCGATGTCGAGCGCTGGCAGCAGGAGGCCGACGTCGCATGACCGTGACCGTTGCGCCCGAGGCCCGGACGATCGCGGTGCCCGTGGCCGTCCGCGTGGACGACCTCGTCGTGGCGCCGCGCGGCCCGGAGCTCGACGAGGCGCTGCGGGCAGCCGAGGCGCGGCTGCGCGAGCCTGACACGGCCCGTGACGCGGCAGCAGGCCGCACCCGCGCGATGTATCGGCGGTTCGGCGTCGACCCGACGCGCACGCGTCCCTCGTCGGAGGCGTTGTGGCGGCGGGTGAAGAAGGGAGACCGGCTGCCGATGGTCAACAACCTGGTCGACGTGGTCAACTGGTGCTCCGTCGAATCGCAGGTGCCGTTCGGGCTGTACGACACCGCCACGATCGGCGGCATCCTCACGCTGCGCCTCGGCCGCGAGGGCGAGGCCTACGAGGGCATCCGCAAGGACCGCGTGAACCTGGCCGGCCGGCTCGTGCTCAGCGACGAGCGCGGCCCCTTCGGCAACCCCACATCGGATTCGGCGCGCTCGATGGTCACCGACGCGACGCGTTCGGTGCTCGTCGTGCTCTACACGCCCACGGACATGCCGCGCGCCGATGCCGACGCGCTGTCGGCGCTCACGCGCGATCGCCTGCGGGCGTACGGCCGCCCGGCTCAGAATCCGAAGTGAAACTGCAGGATGACGCTGCGCAGGACGGCGAGGCCCGCCACGGCCAGCAGCAGGATCGCGGATGCCGCGACGGGGCGCAGCAGGTGGCGTCGCGTCGCCGGGAGCCGTGCGGCGAGCGCCAGCACGCCCGCGGCAGTTGTCACGAGCAGCGGCGCCGTGAGCGGCAGGATATGCCGCGGCGTCCAGTGGACGATCACGTCGTCCTGCGGGACGAGATTGATCCAGGCCCACAGCGCAAGGCCGGCGGCAACCCCCACCGCACACGCGATCAGAGATGCCGCAGCTGGCGCCGGCAGCTCGCGCCGGCGCAGCGCTTCGACGCCGTCGCGAGCCGCACGTGAGCAGCCTGCCGACGCCAGGGCGACCAGCACGAGGGTGGCCGTGCCATAGACCCACCAGAGCCGCGTCCCGGGCAGCGGCCCGGCGCCGAGCGAGCCGAAGCGTGCCCAGAACGGCTCGAACACCAGGCGCCGCAGCTCGTCGGCGAAGGCCACGCTCAGGATCGGCGGGCGGTCGAGCACCACGAAGCCACCGAGCGCCAGCACCTCGCGCTTGAAGGCGCGGGCGAGCGGATCGCCGAACACCAGCGACGCGCGCAGTGGTATCCAGCCGGCTGCGAGCACGACGCCCGCCGTGCAGGCAACGCCCTGGCGCAGCGCCAACCGCCAGCCGTCGCGGGTGGCCACGACAAGGAGGGCCACCGCCAGCATCGGCACGAGAAACGTGGCGGTGACCTTCATGGCCCAGGCGATGCCGACGGCGAGGCCCATGCCCAGCGCGGAGGTCCAGCGGGCCGGTCCGTGCAGGTATCGGCACAGGAGCCACGTCGCTGCCGCGGCGGCGGCCGTCGCCGGCGGGTCCGTGGACACGCTGCCCATCACGGCGGCCCACTGGTGCACGAGCGAGAGGCACGCCGCGGCGGCGACCGCAAGGCGGACGTCGCCCGTCACGAGGCCGATCGCCCGGGCCGTCCACCACGCGGTCAGCATGGCAAGCAGCAGCGACAGCGCGCGCAGCAGCACGATGCCGCGTCGGGCGGCCGGCGGCGACGACGTGTCGGGGTGCTGGTAGATCGCCATGTCCGGGCCGCCGGCGAGCAACGACTCAGGATGCGGGCGCGGGGCGGGACGCGCGTCCGGATCGCCGAACGCCCGGAGCAGGCCCGCGGCCACGACGTAATAGGCCGGCTGCTGCACCCACTCGTACGCCGAGTCGCGCCATTGCGCGTCGGGCGGCAGCGTGCGTGGCAGCCCGCCTGTCGTGGCCACGAACCGCGCGTACTGCAGGTGCGCCATCTCGTCCGGGGGCTCGAACGGCGGGACGAGCGCCGCGTAGATGGCGACGGTCGTGCCCGTCAGGGCCGCGGCGAGGGCTGGAGGCCAGCGTGCCGGACGCTGCGTCGCGGGACGTCCGCGCCATACGCGCGCCGCGAGGTATCCGAGGCCGACCAGGTGCAGGACGAGCGCCGCGGCGATCGTCCACGCGGCGGCCTCCGAGACACCCAGCGCGCATGGCAGCAGGCCGAGCGCTGACGCCTGAGCGGCCTCCAGCTCGAACGGACGCGTCGCGTGCAAGGGGACGTCGCGGGCCTGTGTCGCGAGCGTGAGCGTCGCCCGCCGGCGTGGAGGCGCCTCGCGGAGCGGGATGTCGGCAGGGGCGCCCGGCGCGAGGACGACCCGTGTCGTGGCATCGGGCGTGAGCGGTCGTCCGTCAACCGTGAGCGACGCGTCGAGCAGGCCGCTCGCCCCCGGCGCGGCATGGACGCGAACCGCCGTCACCTGGCACGAGGGCAGGTACAGCGTCGTCGTCAGCGGCTGGCCGGTCCTGACGATGGGAGGGGCCGAGGTCCAGGCGGCGCGGGTGCGCGGGTCGGGCGCGCGGAGCGACCAGCTCAGGCCCGCGCCCGCGGCGAGCAGGACGCCCACGCACGCGAGGATCGACACTCGCGGCGGGAGTGGGCGCATGGCGGTGCTACGTTACCATCCCGTGGGAGTCGTCTCGTGAGCGTGTACGTGATTGTGGCGGCAGGCGGACAGGGCACGCGCCTCGGCGGCGAAACGCCCAAGCAGTGGCTCCCGCTCGGCGCCCGGCCGATGCTGGGGCACACGCTCTCGGCATGCGCCGCGGCGCCCGATGTCGCCGGCCTCGTCGTGGTCGTGCCGGAAAGCGACATCGCCCGGGCCGAACAGCTGTGCGCCTCGCTCGACCTGCCGTGCGGCTGGCGCGTGGTGGCCGGCGGCGCGCGGCGCCAGGACTCGGTCGCCAACGGCGCGGCAGCGCTGCCGCCCGAGGCGTCGGTCGTGCTCGTGCACGACGCCGCACGACCGTTCGTCACCGTGGACGTCATCAGGCGCGTGGCGGACGCCGCGCGCGACCATGGCGCCGCCATCGCAGCCGTTCCCGTGCACGACACGGTGAAGCGGGTCGAGGACGCCGGCGAGCGCCGCTGGTCGCTCGGCAGCGTGCCACGCGAGGAGCTGTTCCTCGCGCAGACGCCGCAGGGGTTCCGTCGTGACGTGTTCGACGAGGTGGTCGCCCTGGGGCATCGCGCGGAGGATGCGACCGACGAGGCCACGCTGGCCGAGCGGGCCGGCCATCGCGTCGAGGTCGTCGCCGGCGAGCCGGGCAACGTCAAGGTCACCACGGCACACGACTACGTCGAGGCCGTGCGCCGGGTCCATGGGAAGTCTCCCGGTCCACTCGACGCCACGGCTGTGGCACGTCCGCGGCTGCGCATCGGCGTGGGATACGACTCGCACGGCTTTGACGTCACGCGCGCGCTGAAGCTGGGGGGCATCACGGTTCCCGACGCTCCGGGGCTGTCGGGCCACTCGGACGGTGATGCCGTCTGCCATGCCGTCACCGATGCGGTGCTTGGCGCGGCAAACCTCGGCGACATCGGCGGGCTCTTCCCGGACACCGATCCCGCGTGGAAGGACGCCGACAGCCTGGCCCTGCTGCGCGAGGCATACGCGCGGGTGCGGGCCGCGGGTTATGCGGTCGAGAACCTCGACGTCGTCGTGGTGTGCAGGCGCCCGAAGATCGGGCCCATCGCCCCGTCGATCCGGGAGCGCCTCGCCAGCGCCCTGCACTGCGCGCCGGGGGCGATCTCGATCAAGGGCAAGACCCCTGAAGCCACGCCCGCCCTGGCCGACGCACTCGTCGTCCACGCCGTCGCCCTCCTGACGGACGGGTAGGCCGGGGACCGCGACCAGCGGACCGCTTGCCGCTCACCGCGGACCGGTCCCCTCCTCGTCCCCATCCCGATTTTCCCCTCCTGATATCCTGCCCTCGTGCTTCGCGTACGCTTCGCGCCGAGTCCGACGGGCCTGCTGCACGTGGGC
>CAYSHC010000101.1:0-13230 GCA_964430855.1 uncultured Vicinamibacteraceae bacterium | reverse complement strand
GTCGTCGCGATACGCTGGCGCACGTCCTCGAGCGGGTCGACGTTGTCGGCCAGCCGCCGGACGAGCGGCGCCTGCAGCGGCGCCACCGCCTCGACCACCTGCGGCACGGCAGCGAGCGAGCGGGCCAGCGCGACGAGGTCGCGCGGCCCCGCCGACCCCATCGCCACACGCGACACGAGGCGCTCGACGTCGTGCACGGTCTCGAGGGCGTCGCGGAGCCGGCCGCGCTCGATCGCGCGGAACGCGAGGTCCTCCACGGCGTCCAGGCGATCGCGGATCGCGTCGAGATTCACGAGCGGCTTCAGGAGCCAGGCCCGCAGCAGCCGCGCGCCCATCGACGTCACCGTGGCGTCGAGCACGCCGAGCAGTGAGCCTTCGCGCGTTCCCTCGGTCGACGCCACCACCTCGAGGTGCCGCAGCGTCGTCGCGTCGATGAGCAGCCCGTCGCCCTTGTCGCGATAGGCGATGGCGCGGACGTGCGCCAGGTCGGCCTTCTGCGTGTCACGCAGGTATTGCACCAGCGCGCCCGCGGCCGCCACGGCCTTCGGGTGGCCGTCCAGGCCGAAGCCGGCGAGGCCGCTGGTCTGGAGCTGGTCGCACAGCAGGCGCTCGGCGACGTCGAGCGAGAAGTGCCACGGGTCGCGCGTCGTGCGCGTCGTGTCGAGGCGTGACAGGTCGGGCAGCCAGGCGTCGGCGTCCACGCCGTCGGGCAGCAGCACCTCGCGGGGACGCAGCACGGTGAGGTCTTCCGCGAGCTGCCGCAGCCCGTCCGGGCCCCGATACTCGGATGCGGTGAACTCGCCGGTGGAGACGTCAATCCACGCCGCGCCATGGACGCGTGCCTCGGGCGGCACGCGCGCCTCGTCGGCAGCAGGCAGCAGCGCGCCGAGCAGCGCCGGCGCCTTCGCGTCGAGGTGGCCGGCATCGGTCAGCGTGCCGGGCGTGACGACGCGCGTGACCTCGCGCTTGACGACGCCCTTGGCGGTCTTCGGGTCCTCGACCTGCTCGCAGATCGCGACGCGAAACCCCTGGCGCACGAGCCGGGCGATGTAGCCGTCGGCCGCGTGGTAGGGGACGCCGCACATCGGGATGGCGCCGCCGGCCGCGTCCTTGCCCCGCGAGGTGAGCGTCAGCTCGAGGGCGCGCGCCGCGACCACGGCGTCCTCGTAGAACATCTCGTAGAAGTCGCCCATGCGGAAGAACAGCAGGGCGTCGGGATGCAGACGCTTCGCCTCCTGATACTGACGCATGGCAGGCGTCAGCGAGGTCGTTGGCGCAGAGATGATGGAGTCGGACACCGGCAAGCGGCGGCGAGGGGCCCCGGCTACAATGGGGCGCGTGTCGCCTGAAGGCGGCAGTCTACCATGCTCGTTCTCGCCCTCGACACGACCACCCGGGCCGGCAGCGTGGCCGTGGCGCGCAACGGCACCGTGGTCGTCGAGCGCGCAGGCGATCCGTCGCGGACGCAGGCCGAACGGCTCCCCGAGTGGCTGCTGGCCGCGCTCGCCGATGCCGGGCACACGCTGGCCGACGTCGACAGGCTCGCGGTGCTGTCGGGGCCCGGCGGCTTCACGGGGCTGCGCGTCGGCCTCGCCACGATGCAGGGCCTGGCGCTCGGGCTTGGCCGCGACGTCCACGTGGCGTCCACGCTCGAGGTGCTCGCGTGGGGCGCAGCGCAGCAGGCGCCCGCCGAGGGACTCGTGGGGGCCTGGATGCGCGGCATGCGCGGCGAGGTATTCACCGCGGCGTACGCGACGATGCCGGGCGCGGCCGGCGAGCGCACGGCGAGCGGCCTGACGGCCGTGCTGTCGCCGATCGTGGAACTGCCCGACGCCGCGGCTGCGCGCTGGCGCGACGCGGTGCAGGGCGCCGGCGGCGGCGCCGGCCCGATCCTCGTGGCTGGTGACGCCTGGGACAGCTCCGGCACGACGCTCGTCGAGGCACTGGGAGATCGACCCGTCGTGCACGTCGACGTCGGCCTTCCGGCCAGCCTGCTCGCCCGTCTGGCGTCGGCGCCAGCGGCCGCCGGCGTTCCCCCGCACGCCGTCGCCCCCACGTACCTGCGAAGGCCCGACGCCGTGATTGCCCGCGAACGCGACGGCGCGGTCGTGCCGGGAGCCTGAGCGTGGTTCTCCATGCCCCCGGCGGTGTCATCAGCCGCGCGACGCCCGATGCGGCCGAGGCGCTGGCCCGGCTGGATGCCCGGTCCTTCGACGCGCCGTGGGACGCCGACAGCTACCGGACGCTGCTTGCCGGCGAGCTGACGCTGGCCTGGCGCTGCGACGTCGCGGGCAGGCTTGCAGGCGCGCTGCTGGTGCGTTGCGTGGCGGGGGAGGGCGAGGTGCTGCGCCTGGCCGTCGACCCCGACGCCCGGCGGCGCGGGCATGCGCGGGCCCTGCTCGCTCACGCCTGCGCGGCACTTGCTCCACACCTGCCGTACGGCCTGCATCTCGAGGTGCGCGCGTCGAACGACGCGGCCATCTCGCTGTACCGGCGGATGGGCTTTCGCGAGGTCGGCAGACGGCCCGCGTACTACGTCGCGCCCGTGGAAGATGCCGTGCTGATGCACTGGGAACGGCCTGCCGGTACGGCCCGTCCGGGCCAGCTTGCGCCTGCCGGATCCGGGTGGTAGAGTGCGGCTCAGAACCCGGGGGAACACCCTTGAGGTTCCCCCGCCAGCAAGGAGGCAGCGATGCCCGATGCACAGGAGCTCAAGGAGCAATTGCTCCGCACCGACGCAGAGTTCCGGGCCCTTTACGACCGCCACCACGAGCTCGACGAGCGGCTCAGGCTCTACGCCGGGAGGCCCCACCTCACGGAAGAGGAACAACGCGAGGAAGTGCTGATGAAGAAGCGGAAACTGATGCTGAAGGATCGCATGGAGGACATCCTCAGACGCTATATGCATCCTCCGACCTCCAGTGGCGCGGCGACGATGGCCAGTCACCCCGCCTAGGGTCGCGTCCTCCGGTTTTCGCACAGCCCGTCACCCGTCGTGACGGGCTTCTCTGTTTCGGGCGATCGACGCGTGCCCAACAAGGCCCTGCCGTGAGACGATGACACGGCATGAGACTCGATCGTGCAGGGTATCCATTCATCGCCGGGACGCTGATCCCGGCTGCGCTGCTGCTCGCGCGCCGCCGGACGGGCCTGGGGCTGCCACTGCTCGGGCTGGCCGGCTTCATGACGTTCTTCTTCCGGGATCCCGAGCGGTACCCGCCGCAGCATCCGGACATCGTCGTCGCGCCCGCCGACGGCCAGGTGGTGTATGCCGGTCCGGGGGAGCGCGGCGTCGCGCCAGCGGGCGACTGGCAGCAGGCAAGCATCTTCCTCTCGCCGCTCGACGTGCACGTCAACCGCGTGCCGTTCGGCGGCGAGGTCACGCGCATCGCCCGCACGCCCGGGCGCTTCCTGCCTGCCTACGACGACCGCGCTGCGGCGGAGAACGAGCGCACGGAGATGTGGGTGCGGCGCGGCGACCGCACGGTGGTGAGCCGGCAGGTCGTCGGCGTGCTCGCACGGCGCATCGTCTGCCGCGCGCAGGTCGGCGACGAGGTCGTCACCGGCGAGCGGTACGGCGTGATGAAGTTCGGGTCGCGCATGGACGTCTTCGTGCCGCGCGACTGCCGCCTGCTGGTGCGCACGGGCGACCGCGTCCGCGGGGGCGAGAGCGTGATCGCCCGCTGGAGCTGACGCCGATGCCGATGCTGCAGGTCCTCAGGCGGCGCAACCCGGAGGCGCGGCGCTTCCGGCGAGGCATGTACCTGCTGCCGAGCCTTTTCACGCTCGCCAACCTGTTCTGCGGCTACGCGTGCATCATCTTCGCGACACGCGGCGAATACGCCACCGCCGCGCCGTTCATCGGCATCGCCGTCGTCCTCGACATGCTCGATGGCCGCATCGCGCGGCTGACCGGGGCCACGAGCGACTTCGGCCGGGAGTTCGACTCGCTGGCCGACGTCGTGTCGTTCGGGATGGCGCCGGCGGTGCTCGCCTACGCGTGGGGCCTCAGCGCCTACGGGCGCGTCGGCTGGGCGGTGGGCTTCGTGTTCGTCTCGGCGGCGGCCATCCGCCTGGCCCGCTTCAACATCCAGACCGGCAGCAACCCCGACAAGCGCTACTTCGTCGGCATGCCGAGTCCGGCGGCGGCGGGCGTGCCCGCCGCGACGGTCTTCGCGTACCCGTTCGGCCTCACCGACTGGTACGCCATCCTGGCCGTCCCCATGCTGCTCGTGCCCGCGCTGCTGATGGTGAGCACCATCAAGTACCGCAGCTTCAAGACCATCGACTTCGGCCAGCGCCGGCCCGTGAACGGCCTCTTCGTGGCCGCCCTCGGCATCGCGGCCATCGCGACGTTCCCGCAGTGGACGCTCCTCACGCTGGCCTACGTCTACCTGGTGTCGGCGTTTGTCGGCATGGCGTGGGCGCGTGTGCGGCCGCGCCGGGCCGGGACGGTCGACGTGCCCGCCGACGACGTGCCGCTCGCGCAGCAGCAGGCGCACGGGGAAGACAGGTAAGCAGTTATTTACCTGCGACGGGGAGGGCCGCCGGCGTCTCGTCGGTCCGTCCAGAACGGGTCCTTCGCCGGGACGAACACGACCGGGACCTCGGGCACGAACGAGCGGATCCAGGCGGTCGCGTCCTCCATCCCCGGCTGCTCCGACGGAATGTGGCCCACCAGGATCAGGCTCTTGTTCAGGCCGGCCGCGATCGCGTCGTCCACGTACTCGACCGTCCCCCACTCCTGCGCCTCGCCGGCGATGAGCAGGTGCACGTCGGGTTCGGCCAGGCGGCGGCGGTGTGCGCCGAAGCCGGAGGCGCCGGGCAGGAGCGCGACGTTGGTGATGCGCGAGGCCGGGTTGCCGACGACCCTGATGTCGTGCGCGCCGAGGCGCTCGGCGACGTGCGCGGCGACGGCGTTCAGCGTGGTGTCGGGAATCCTGACGAGCCACGGGGCGTCGCGGTCCTGATACGCACTCCACCCGAGCGCGCGCAGCACGCCCGCCTGGATCAGGTCGGGCCGCTTGCGATGCGAGTAGTCGTGGAAGCGCCACACGACCATCGAGTGGTCGCGGATGAAGCGCAGCTTCGCCTCGATGACCGGGTCCTTCGCGGTCACGAGCGCGTCGGTGGGATCCTGGTGATCGAAGAACGTCGGCTCGTGCGTGATCACGAGGTTGTGCCCGGCGGCCGCCGCCCGCTTCAGCACGTCAAGCGTCGCCATCATCGTCACGGCCACGCCGGTGACCGGGGTCGCGGGATCGCCGGCCTTGAAGGTGTCCACGGTCGGCTCGTTCCAGGGCACGCCCACTTCACGCTGGATGCGCTCGACCACCTCCCGGGCCGTGATGGTCTGCGCCATCGCCTGGGACGCCAACGACGCCACTGCCGTGAAGATGATGATCCTCACGCGGATCGTGCGCATCACGCGTGCTCCTTTCCTCGTGTCTCCTCCATGCCCTTCCTCCCGTCCCTCCGCTCTCGCTCCTCAACCTGACTGGCCGGAACCGTCGTCGAGCGGTCGAGCCGTCGGGACGCGCAGGATCACCGTGGTGCCGTGCCCCCTGGCACTCCTGACCTCGATACTCCCTCCCATCAGCTCGATGTTCCGGCGCGCGATACTCAGGCCGAGGCCGGTGCCCGTGGCCTTGGTGGAGAAGTAGGGCTCGAACAGCCGCGCCAGCGCTTCGTCGTCCATGCCGACGCCCGTGTCGCGGATCGCGATTGCCACGTACTCGTCGCCCTCGGGGGTGACCTCCACCGACAGCGTGCCGCCCGACGGCATCGCGTGCAGCGCGTTCTCGATGATGTTGGTCATCGCGCGGCCGAGCAGGACACGGTCCACGCGCACGAGCGGCAGGTCATCGGCGATGTGGCGCGTCACCTGGATGCGATCGGGCAGGCCCGTGCTGTAGGCATCCACCACCTCGTCGACGATCGGCCGAAGCGGCAGCACCGCGGGCCGGGCGGTCGGCGTGGAGGCGAAGCTCGCAAACTCCGAGGCGATCTGTCGCAAGACGCGCACCTGCAGCAGGATGGTGTCGATGCAGCCCTCGAGAACCGGCGAGAGGGGCTCGCCGCGGTCCTTGTGCACGCGCCGCAGGTGCTCGGCCGAGAGCTGGATGGGCGTCAGCGGGTTCTTGATCTCGTGGGCCACCTGGCGCGCCATCTCGGCCCAGGCCTCGAGGCGGTGCGTGCGCTCGAGCTGGGCGCGCTGGCGCGAGAGCTCCGCGGCCATGCTGTTGAACGCCTCCACCAGGCGCTGGAGCTCGTCGGCCGTCCGCGCGACGACGCGCTGGTCGAGGTCGCCGGCGGCGATGCGTCGGCTGGCCGCCGTCAGCCGCTGCACGGGATCGCCGATGCGGCTGGCAATCGAGTAGCCGAGGAACGCGCCGAGCAGGATGAACACGACCACGCCGAGGTTGACGCCGCGATCGAGCTCGGCGATCTCGTTGTCGATCTCCTGCTGGCGCAGCGTCATCGGCACGGTCAGGATCGCGTCGCGCCCGCCCACGCGAATGGGCGCGGCCGCCAGCCGGTAGCGGAGCCAGCCAATCTGGTCCTCGGCGACGACGCTCGGCAGGCGCTGGAGGACGATGGCGCGGTAGACCGAGTCGGGCGTGCGCTCGGGCAGCAGGCCCGACTGGAACAGGTCGCGCTGGCTCGTCGCGCGCAGCGTCGAGCCGAGGAAGATGTTGATGTCCTGCGAGATCACGCGGCTGATCCACACCATCACGTCGTCGGTGAGGGCCGCGACCGAGACGACGCCGGGCTGCTGCAGCGCCAGCGTCTCCTCGATGACGCGCTGCGCGACCGAGGCGGTGCGCGTGGCCTCCGCCTCGACATCGGCACGCAGGCGCTGCGCGACGAACGTGCGCACGAGCACCGCGAGCGTGAGCACGGGGATGACCGAGGTCGCCACGAAGGCCAGGAACAGCTTGCGCGTGAAGCTCGCGCGAATCTCGCGCACGAGCAGCGTGCCGGGCTGCGGACCGCGCCTGTTGACCCAGTGCAGCACCGACACGCCGACGAGCAGCAGCACCGTGCCGATGCCGCCAAGCGTGGCGAGCTCGGCCAGGTGCACAAGATGGCCGAGCGGCGTCGTCCGCGGGAACCCGACGACGTACAGCGCGAGCCGGTCGTTGGAGACGTGGATGTCGTACAGCCTGTCGCCGCGCCACTGCGTCGCCCAGAACGCCTCGCGCGACTCGTACGCGCGATCGAAGACCTCGTCGGGCAGCGGCCAGACGCGGCCCGCCGACGAGTAGATGGCCGACCGCCCCCAGCCGTAGAGCACGAGATCGACGTCCCGCTGCGGTGTCGGGCCGGGCGCCGCCGGCTCGCGGCCCCGGAACAGGTCGAAGTAGGGCCCCTGCGTCGAGAGGAACGGCAGCGAGCTGTAGTCGAGCATCACGTGGACGATGAGCCCGCCCCGGACGTGCGTGCGACCCGTGCGCCGGTCGTCCTCGCACACCGCCCGCTCGGCGTGCAGCATCGGCCGCTCCTCCGAGCCGAAGGCGAGCGCCTCGCCGAAGACGTTCCAGGTGCAGGCGGTGCCCCGCCACTGGGCCAGTGTGGCTTCGTACTCGGGGAAGTTCAGGGCGAAGCGGCTGACCAGGGGCCCATCCGGAGCGTAGATCTCGACGGCCGACGTCAGGCGGTAGGCGGCAAGCTCGGTCTGGCGCCAGATGGTGAGCGCGGTGTCGGTCTGCACGCTGCCCGCGGTTCGCGGTGCCGACGCGATGATCTCGGCGAGTCCCGGCATGGCGTCAATCTGCTCGAGGGCGCGGGCGAGCCGGTTCTGGAGCTCCTGCGGATGGTTCAGCGCCTCGACGGCGTACTGCGTGGCCACGAGGTGGCGCTTGGCGCGCACCACCGCGTCGAGCAGCAGGGGATAGGTGAGCAGCGTCGGCAGCAGCAGGGCCGCGTAGACCGTGGCGAGGCGGCGTCCCTGCGTGCCGTGGCGAAACCACGCGATGCCGCGCGACGCCACCAGCGCGGCGACGCCGGCGGCGGCCATCCAGCCCACGAGCGCCAGCTCGGGCTGCTCGCGGTCGCCAAGCCACGAGCCGGTCTGCCACAGCACGGTCGGCAGGAGCCAGGCTCCCAGCGTTTCGACCCGCCAGCGCCAGGTGGCCGGACGGCCGCGGTGCCAGCCGAGCAGCGCCGTGCGCAACAGCAGGACCTGCGCCCAGAACAGCGCGGCCGCGATGCCGAACAGGCCGAGCTGCACGGTGAGCCGCGGCGCGTATCCTGACTGGATCGCGAGCGTCAGCAGGTCCGTCCGGCCCTCGCCGACGGTGTCGGTGATGAGGCCGAGGACGAGGCGCAGCAGGCCGGTGGCCGCGGCACCTGCCAGCAGCTGGATCGCGACATAGGTCAGGTGCCACTGACGTGTGGCCTCGGCCCAGGGCCGGTGCCGGCGGAGCAGGATGCGCAGCCGCCGCACCACGTCGACGAGCAGCGCGACGACCGACAGCGCGCAGACCGCCGTCGCGGCAAGGTCGGCCGGCGACCGGTGGAACGCGGGCCACGCCGCGCTCGCGTAGTAGTCGGGCGAGGTGACGGCGCCGCCGGCGACGAGGGAAGGGAGCGACGCCCACCAGATCCCCCGCGCGACGGCGATGGCCAGCAGCGCGAGGAGCGTGGTGACCGGGTAGGCGGGCGCCACGCGGCGACGCTCCCAGCCGAGGACGCCGGCCAGCAGCAGCGCGCCCGTGCCGGCCGTCAGGCCCATCAGCGCGACGACCTGCCGCCAGGCGTCCGTCCGCAGCTGCAGCACGTCGTCGGGCGAGATGGCCGCTTCGACGAGGGGCTCGCCATCGAGGTCGTCGATGACGACGACGTGCATGCCCGTGGTCCCGTAGGTGCCGCTCGCGTAACCCGGCATCAGCTGCACGGTGACAAGGCGCGTGCGGAACGGGGCCGGGAAGACACCGGGCTGCTCGACGCCGGAGCGCGGCGAGATGTTGTACTCGGCGACGACCGCGCCGACGGCCGTGGCCTTGGGGCCACCCGCCGGGGAGGCGTAGACCGGCTCGACGTAGACGAGGTTCAGGCCCAGCGCGCCGGGGCCGAGGAAAAGCGCCGTGCCGCCGGCGAGCCGGGAGCTCTCGACGCCCTGCGGGCGTCCCGCCCAGGCGACGGCCTGGCCGTCGAGCGTCGAGACGGTGAGCGAGACGTCGGTGGACGTCCCGTCGGTCGCGGCGGCGACGAGGTCGAACAGCGCGCGGACCTCGGCGTCGCTTCCGCGAAGGCTCTCGGCGACGACGGGCGCCTCCAGCACGCGCCGGGTCACGGCCTGCAGCGTCGCGGCCCGTTCCTGGAACTCCCGCCGGAGATCCGCCTCGATGCGGGCGACCGTCGCCGCGGTGTCGCTCCCGAGCCGGACCAGCAGCCACAGCCACCCCCCGACGCCGACGAGCAGCACCGCCACGAGGGATGCGGCGACAACGCGGGGCGCCAGGCTGCGTGGCGGCAGGATCTGCGGCCGTTCGGGCATTGGCGGCAGTGTACCGTGCTATACGTTGGCAGCCAGATGCTGCCCACCCGCCTCAAGCTGGCCATCAAGCGCGGCGCCGTGCTGTCGCTCGCCAACTGGCCGGTGATCGTCGTGCAGTTTGTCGCCGAGTCGACCTTCAAGCTGCTGCTCGCCGTACCGGTCGTGGGCGGCGTGTTCCTCGTCGCGCTCGCGCTCGGCGGGGTCGTCGGCGAGCTGCTCGGCGTGGACCTCGGGGCCAGCGCCACGCGCGTGGCGGCCGCGCTCGCGCTGCACCCGGCGGCGCTCGCGGGCTTCCTCGTGTCGGGCCTCGTGATGGTGCTCGGCGGCTCGGTCGTGATGTTCGTGCTGCGGGGTGGAACGATGTCGGTGCTCGTCGCCGCGCAGCGTCACGCCGGCCCGATCGAGCGGTATCCGCTGCGGTTGCCGCTCGTGCGGCGGGCATCGCGCGCGCGTGTCGAGGTCTTCATGGACGGGCTGCGGCACGTCCGGCGGCGGTTCCTGCGGCTCGGCTTCCTGCTGCTCGGCGTGTACGGCGCCTCCGGCGGCCTGTTCCTGCTCGTGGTCGTGGCGGGGTACCGGGCGCTCGGGGCCGAGGGGTTCGCCGCGGCATGGACGGCGATGGCGGCGGGCTTCAGCGGCGTGCTCGTCGCGTGGATCACGCTCGTGAACACGGCCTACCTCGTGGTGCAGGTGATCGTCGTGGCCGCCGACGTCTCGATTCGCCGCGCGGCGCGGATCGCGCTCGGGCTCGTGCGCCAGCAGCCGCACCTCATGCTGGGCATCTTCGCGGTGACGATCGGCCTGGTGGGCATCGCGACGGTCGTCTCGGTGGTCACGACGGCGGGGCTGGGCCTGATGTCGTTCGTGCCGTTCGTCGGCCTCACCGTGCTCCCGCTCCAGCTCGTGGCGTGGCTGCTGCGGGGGCTGCTCTTTCAGTACCTGACGCTGACGTCGGCGGGCGCCTACCTCACGGTCTACGAGGCCGCCGCCGCGCAGCCCGCGGCCGGTCGCGTCTACGCCGACGCGTGACGTGCTGGCGGTCCCTGCCGCTCAGGGGGCCGCCGGGATCGGCGGGGTGATGGCCATCGGCTCGCCCGGGAAGCGGGTGAGCGGCTCCGGCTTGAGGCCGTAGGCATGCTCGAGCGCGAGGAGGCGGCCGTCGGCCAGCGCCAGCACGACGTATGCGCCCGGCAGGCGCGTCCGCTCGACCACGGTGGGGACGCCCTCGAGGAGCTCGAGTCGATCCGCCGAGAGGGCGAACTCGCCGACGGGCTGGCCCGTCTCCGCGGCAAACCCGCGCAGGTCGAGCGCCACGCCCGAGACCAGGACCGTCGTGCCCACGAGCTGCGGTCCTGATCGCGGCCGCCAGGGAAGGGGACGCCGCCACCGCTGGGCGCCGTTGCGCCGGTCGAGCGCCCGCACGATGGTGTCGAGGCTCGTGAAGTACACCCGGCGCTCGTCGGCCACGGCGTCGCCGATGGGGTCGCCGCCGGTGCGCCAGCGCCACAGGCGCCTGCCGTTCCTGTCGTCGAGCGCGTAGAAGAAGTTGTCGTCGGCGCCGACGAAGACGCGGTCGCCGAGCGGCGAGATCGTCAGCACGGCGCCGCCCACCGTCTGCTCCCACTCGAGCGCGCCCGTCTCGATGTGCACCGCGCGCACGCGGGCATCGTCGCCGGGCAGGTACAGCCGCGCGCCGTTGATGGCCGGCTGGGCGACGACGGGCGTCGCGAAGGCCGACTGCCAGACGCGTACCCCGTCGGCCCCGCGGACGGCGATGACCTCGCCCGAGGCCAGCGCCACGACGACCCAGCCGGCGCGCGCGACGAGCGGCGCCGAGACGTCGGCGTCGAAGGCGAGCCGCCACCGCTCCTCGCCGGTGGCGGCCTCGAGCGCCACCACCTCGCGGCCCCGCACGACGTAGACGCCGGTGCCGTCGGCGGCCGGGGGCACGCGCGTGACGGCGCCGTCGGCCGACCAGCGCAGCGCGCCCGTGTCGGCGTCGACCGCCACGACCGCGCCGGAGTCGAGGGCCAGGTACACCGACGTGCCGTCGCTCACCGGGCCTGTCGTCGGCGCGACGTCGAACGACGTGGTCCAGCGGACGCGCATCGGGAAGAGGGGAAGCCCCGGCGCCTCGTCGCCCTGGGCCAGGGCGGGCAGGCCGGCGCCGATCAGGATCAGGAGGGTCAGGGCCGGCGTGAGGACGGCCCGGACGGTCGCGGACGCGGACACCACGCTATGATACCGATCCGCTGCGGCGCCGCCGCGTGCGGTGCCACCCGCATGTCACATCAGACCATCCTCATCCTCGATTTCGGGTCGCAGGTCACGCAGCTCATTGCCAGGCGCGTGCGCGAGGCCCACGTCTACTGCGAGATCCACCCCCACGACGTCGACCCGGAGACGATCCGGGAGCTGAACCCCATCGGCATCATCCTCTCGGGCAGCCACGGCAGCACCTACGAGGACCACCAGCTGCGGGCGCCCGACATCGTCTGGACGCTCGGCGTGCCGGTGCTCGGCATCTGTTACGGCATGCAGACGATGGCCGTGCAGCTGGGCGGCGAGGTGCACTGGAGCGACCGTCGCGAGTTCGGCTACGCGGAGGTCCGCGCCCACGGCCATACGCGGCTGCTCGAGGAGATCGAGGACTTTCGCTCGCCGGAGGGCCACGGGATGCTGAAGGTGTGGATGAGCCACGGCGACAGCGTCACGCGGATGCCGGAAGGCTTCCGGCTGATGGCCTCGACGCCGAGCTGCCCGATCGCGGGGATGGCCGACGAGGCGCGCGGGTACTACGGGCTGCAGTTCCATCCCGAGGTGACGCACACGCCGCAGGGACGCGCCATCCTCACGCGCTTTGTGCGCGACGTCTGCGGCGCGCGCGGCGACTGGCGGATGGGCGACTACGTCAGCGAGGCCGTCGAGCGCATCCGCCGGCAGGTGGGCGACGACCACGTCGTGCTCGGGCTGTCGGGCGGCGTCGACTCGAGCGTGGCGGCGGCGCTGATCCACCGCGCGATCGGCGACCAGCTCACGTGCGTGTTCGTCGACCACGGCCTGCTGCGGCTGGACGAAGCGCGGCTCGTGCTCGACATGTTCGCCGGCCGGCTGCACGCGCGGGTGATCCACGTGGACGCGCGGCGCCAGTTCCTCGACAGGCTGGCCGGCGTGACCGACCCCGAGGACAAGCGGAAGATCATTGGCCGCGAGTTCGTGGAAGTGTTCCAGGCCGAGGCCGCGCGGCTGCCCAACGTGCGCTGGCTGGCGCAGGGCACCATCTATCCGGACGTGGTGGAGTCGGGTGGCGCCGCGACGAAGAAGGCCCGGACGATCAAGAGCCACCACAACGTCGGCGGCCTGCCCGAGACGCTGGGCCTCGCGCTGCTCGAGCCGCTGCGCGAGCTGTTCAAGGACGAAGTGCGCGAGCTGGGGCTCGTGCTGGGGCTGCCGCCGGAAATGGTCTATCGCCACCCGTTCCCGGGGCCTGGCCTGGGCGTGCGCATCCTCGGCGAGGTCCGCGAGGAGTATGCCGACCTGCTGCGCCGCGCCGACGCGATCTTCATCGAGGAGCTGCGCCAGACCGTCGACGAGGCCAGCGGCCGCACCTGGTACGACCTGACCAGCCAGGCCTTTGCGGTGTTCCTGCCCGTGCGGAGCGTCGGCGTGATGGGCGACGGGCGCACCTACGAGTACGTCGTCGCGCTGCGCGCGGTGCAGACGACCGA
>CAYSHC010000100.1:0-13242 GCA_964430855.1 uncultured Vicinamibacteraceae bacterium | reverse complement strand
TCCACGTCGTAGCGCAGCAGCGACCAGCGGTCGGGGTGGCCGGCGCGGGCGTAGGCCTGCGTGAGCGCCGCGTCGATCCGGTCGAGCCCGGCGACCGGCGTCAGCGCGTCCCGCGTCCCGGCCAGCGCCAGATGGGCCCGCGGGACGATGAGCGCGTTGATCTCGGCGGTCGTGAAGTGCGTGAGGAGGTCGGGCACGTAGTAGTACAGGCCGTGGCGCGACAGCCCCCTGTCGTCGAGCAGCGCCTGGAAGTCCGTGAGGCAGTTGATGTCGACGGTCACCTTGACGCGCGTGTCGAGCGCGGCGAGCCACCAGGCCATCGTGCTGCCCATCGACATGCCGAGCGTGCCGATGCGCGCCGGGTCGACGTCGTCGCGCGCGGCGAGGACGTCGAGCGCCCTGAGGCTGTCGTACACCATCATTCCCCAGAGCACCTGCCCCTGCCACAGCATCGCCTTGAACATGTCGGCTTCGCTGGTATGGCTCCGCGCGCCGAACACCCAGTGGTCGATGGCGAGCACGACGTACCCGAGGTCGGTGAGCGTCTTCGCGTAAGGCTCTGGTTGCAGGTAGCTGCGCCCCTCGACGAGCTCGCGCTTGCCGATGTCGTAGCCGCCGCCGTGCGAGTGGTTGAAGAGGATGGCGGGCACGCGCCCGCGGAGCGTCGCCGGACGGGCCACGTAGGCCGGGACCGGCTCGATGCCGTTGAGGTCGAGCGTCCACGTCTCGAGGACGTACCCGTCTCGGCGCGTCTCGCCCGTCTTCTCGGCCGCCGTCGGGCGGTCGCGGTCCGGCAGCCGGCCGAGCAGGCCGAGCAGCTGCCGTCGCCGCGCCTCGGCGTCGGTGGCCCGGCCGTCTGCCGCGGCATCCTGCCGCGCCGACGCGTGCAGCCCGGACCCCGTGCCCGCGTGGGCCGCCGCGAGCCCGCCGAGCGCGAGCAGGTGTCGTCGACTGAGGAGCGCGTGGAGCATGACGCGAAGCATAGTAACGTCATCACGCATGAGTCCTGAGCCTTACCCGGCGGCCCAGGCGGCGGCGCCGCGCGTCCATCGCTACCTGTCCGCGCTGTTTGCCGAGGGAAGCCCCCGTCACCCCGTCCCCCTCCCCGACGAAGCGTTCATCCTGCGCGTGCTCGACGTCGCGTTCTGGGCCAGCCTGCGACGTGAAGAAGGGCGCGCCCCGACGATCTCGCTGGCGCTGGTGCCGCGCGAGCGGGCGGAGTCGTCGCTCCAGTTCGCGCGGCCGCTGCCACTGGCCGCCGCGCCGCTCGCCCGCCTGGCGCCCGCGGTCGAGCGCCCTGGCGTCCACCTCGGCGTGTGGCACGGCCCGGACGGCGGGATCGTCTGGGGCTCGACGATGGCCGTGCCGGCGTTTGTGGCCGTGGTGGAGGTGGTGGCGCCGGGCCTGCTGGTCGTCAAGGTGCGGCGCGACCCGGACGCCGCCAAGTACACGAACATCCTCGTGCTGGAGGGCGACGATGCGCGCATCCTCGACACGAAGGTGCCCCTGCAACCCGACTGCCCGACGATCGTCAGCTCGCTGTTCGGGTTCGAGTCGCCGGCATCGTGGGTCGCGTCGGCCGATCTGCTCGTGCAGCTGGCCACGTCGATGCGCGCCCATGGCCGCGGTGGCGCCCTGATCGTGCTGCCCGCCGGCGACGAAGCCTGGCGGGCGTCGGTGGCCACGCCCCTCACCTACGAGCTGTCGCCGCCCTGGACCGTCCTGCGCGACCTCGACAAGGCGACCCGCCCCAACCCCGACAGGCGATGGACGTACGTGAGCCGCCCCGTCGCGGCGGTGGCAGGGCTCACCGCGGTGGACGGCGCGACGCTGCTGAGCCACGACTACGACGTCATCGCCTTCGGCGTGAAGCTGGTGCGGCGCAAGGGCTGGCCGGCGGTGGAGCGGATCGTCGTGTCCGAGCCCATCGAGGGGCGCGGCGCCCGCGAGATGCACCCGGTGCAGGTGGGCGGCACGCGCCACCTCTCGGCGGCGCAGTTCGTCCACGACCAGCGCGACGCGTCTGCGCTCGTGGCGTCACAGGACGGACGCTTCACCGTCTTCAACTGGTCCACCGAGCTCAACGCGGTGACGGCCCATCGCGTCGAGGCCCTGCTCCTCTGAGTCGCGTCAGCGATCGCTTACGGCATGCCGACCGTCATCCGCACGAACGCCTCCACGGTGGCGAGCGATCCCGCGGTCGCGGCGCTGGTGCACCGCCTCCGCGCCGCCTCCGACGCCTGCCTCTTCGTGAGCGGCGGCGCCGGCCACATGGAGCCACGGCACCGCGCGCGCGTCGGCGAGGCGCTCGACGCCGTCCCGCGCGTGCAGCGGGCGGGGCCGAGGCTCGTCGTCGGCGACGGTGGCACCAGGTCCGGGGTGATGGAGCTGCTCGGCAACGTCCGGGCCGGGACGCACGGGGCGTTCCCGCTCGTGGGCATCGTGCCGGCGCGGGCGGTCCCCCCGCTCGGCGAGACTCCCCTCGACCCCAACCACTCGCACATCGTCGCCGTGGACGATCCGTCATGGCCCCCCGACCGCGACGCGTGGGGCCTGGAGACGCCCGCCATGTTCACGCTGTTCGGCCAGCTCGCGGCCGGCCGGGCGGCCGCGGCCCTCGTGGCCAACGGCGGGAGGCTCGCGCTCGACGAGGTCGAGCGACACGTCCAGGCCGGCTGGCCCGTCATCGTCCTTGCCGGGAGCGGTCGCGTCGCCGACGCCATCGCGCGCGGCCTCGGCCGCGACCGCGGCGGGCTCGAGCCCGTCGACGCCCCGCTGGCCAGGGAGCTGGACCGGCGCGCCATCCTCGCGTCGCCGGAGCGCTTCACGGTCGTGTCGGTCGCGGACGGTCCGGCCGCGCTGGCCGACGTCCTCCGGCACGCGCTGGGCGGCGCCCGGCTGCCTCGCCCCTGACGCAGGACGTGCCGGCGGCGGTTCGCACCCGTGCGGACGGATGCCCGACGCGCGTTCAGGCTGGCGGATACGACGTCACGGTGCGGAAGCCCGTATGGCTGGCGCCGCTGTCCGGGGCGCCCTTGCCACGCGCGCCCGGACGGTAGCGTCCGCAGTACTGGTCCGTGCAGAGGAACGAGCCGCCCTTCTGCACCCGCTTCGGGACACCGGGCTCGTCCGGATCGAAGCTGGTGGACGGGCCGGGGGGATTGCGGACCGGCCCGCCAGCGGCACGGGCGAGTCGCGTCGCGTAGGTGTCGGGCCGGTACCAGTCCGACGTCCACTCCCAGACATTGCCCGACATCCCGTAGAGCCCGAAGTCGTTGGCCGGGAATGCCCGTACCGGCGCGGTGCGCGCGTATCCGTCGGCTTCCGTGTTGTGGTGGGGAAAGTGGCCGTCGAACAGGTTCGCATGCGGGGTGTCGTGCCCGGAGGGCGGCTCGTCGCCCCACACAAACTCCGCGTCGGGCCGGAGACCGCGGGCCGCGCGCTCCCACTCGGCCTCCGTCGGCAGGCGCGTGCCGGCCCACGCCGCGTAGGCCAGCGCGTCCTCGAAGGCGATGTGCACCACCGGGTAATCGTCGCGGCCCTGGATGGAGCTCCCGGGCCCCTCGGGCGCGCGCCAGCTCGCGCCGGGGACGAACCGCCACCAGCGCAGCGGATTGTCGAGCGGCACGGCCGTGCCCGGCGGCGCGAAGACAATCGAGCCTGGCACGAGGAGCTCCGGCGGGACGCCCGGGTTGTCGGCTGGCAACGGCGTCCGCTCGGCGAGCGTGCGGTAGCCGGTGTCGTTCACGAACCGGGCGAACTGGGCATTTGTGACTTCGGTCGCGTCCATCCAGAAGCCGTCGACTTCCACCTCGTGGACCGGACGGGCGTCGGCGAACATGGGCACGTCGCTGCCCATGCGGAACGTGCCACCGGGCACCCACACCATGTCCGGCCGGGGTGGCGGACCTGGCGGGGCCGCCGGTCGGCTCGCGTCGTCGCGTGACGCGTCAGCAGGTACTTTCGCGTCGGGCCGCGTGGTCTCGCTCCCGGACACCTCAACCGCGGACGGATCCCCGCCGCGGCTGCAGCTGCCGGCGGCGACCGTCGCGGCCATCAGCAAGCCGACGCACGTCCAGCCCGTGTAGCGTGCCCTCATGAGTGAAGCGCGCGCGCGAGGCGCGCCGTTGCGGCTCCGGCGCATCGTAGCACGTGCTACGATGCGGCTTTCCCCCGATTACCCAAGGAGGTCATCCATGTCCGTGGCGCGTGTCACCGAGATCACGTCGGCGTCCAAGAAGAGCTTCGAGGACGCGATCATCACCGGCATTGCACGCGTCAACGAGACGCTGCGCAACGTCACCGGCGCCTGGGTCCAGGAGCAGAAGGTCGTCGTCGAAAACGGCAAGATCTCCGAGTACCGCGTCAACATGAAGGTGACCTTCGTCCTCGAGGAGAACTAGCGCGGGATCCCGGCTAGGGGTCCCGGCCAGGGGTCAGGTCTCGCCGCGGCGGGGTCAGGTCTCGGCATGGGTTGGGTCAGGTCTCGGGATTGGTTGGACCAGCGTCACCCCGCCTATCCGACGAGCTGGTAGGCGCCTACCGCGGCAATGAGCACCGCCGACACCCACAGCGCCGCCGTCCAGGCGGGCGACGGCGCGAGTCCGTTGGGCAGGCGGCGGTGGCGGAAGTACACTGCCGCCCCCGCCAGCAGCGGCAGCATCATCCCCTGCCCGACCGCCCCGATGAGGACGAGCGTCACCGGCTGCGGCCACAGCAGGTATACGAGTGCGGAGGTGCACGGCAGCAGCACGCAGGCCACCTGCGTGGCGCGCCGGCGCGCGGCCTCTCCGTCGAGGCGCACGATCCCCATCAGGTCGGAGGCGTCGACGAGCAGGCGCGCGTTGGAGGCCGTCGCCACGAAGAACGTCGAGTACAGGACGATGAACGCGCCGACGAGGAAGACGCCGGTGCTCCACGGCCCCAGCGACTGCTCGTACATCCCGGCGAGCGTCGGGATCAGGTCGTCGTTGCTGACGTCACGCGTCTGCGAGTGCAGCACCGCGGCGCCCAGCGCGTAGAACGCCAGCGTGGCGATCGTGTAGATCCCCAGCGACACGAGGGCGTCGAGGCGCATGACGTCCATCCAGCCTCGCGCGCGCGCCAGCCAGCCCGCCATCGCCGCGTCAGGGGTCTGCGACGACGCAGACAGGGGCGCCGGCCCGACATGGCGCCCGTAGCCTTTCTCGAGGCACCAGTAGGGGTAGTAGATCAGCTCGGAGGCCCCGACGCCGGTCACGCCGAAGGCGGCAAACGCCAGCGTGAACGACGCGGGGGCCACCGGGAAGAAGCCCTCGAGCAGCTGCGCCCCGGTCACGCGATACGGCGTCCACTGCAGCGCGAACACCGCGACGACGGTACAGAGGGTGAAGATGGCCACCATCACCGTCGCGAATCGCTCGACGGTGGTGTAGCGGCCCGACAGCAGCAGCGCCGCGCCAGAGAAGGTGACGAGCGCCAGCCACACCGTCTCGGGCCACGTCGTTCCAAGCGTCCGGACGATCGTGGTGATGCCGCCGATGATGCCGCCGACCTGGAGCACGGTCCCGACGTACATCAGCGCCCACGCCCACACGACCCAGGAGACGCGCAGCCGCGGCCCGGGCAGGCGATCGAGCGCCACGAGCGTGGTCTCCTGGTGGGCGATGGCGTGACGAGCCAGCTCCACCTGGACAAACACCTTCAGCACGCAGCCCAGCACGAGGAACCACAGCAGGGAGAACCCCGCTGCGGCCCCCAGCTTGGGCACGACGATGAGCTCACCGGAGCCGACGATCGCGGCGCTGATGATGAGCCCGGGCCCGAGTTGGCGAAGGCGTCCGCCCAGCGTCGTGGGCGCGGTCTCGCGCGTCGTCACGCCTCGGTGCCTTCGCGCTCCCCTTCGAGGACGACCTCGTTGGTCAGGGTGCCGATGCGCTCGATCTCGATGCTGACTTCGTCGCCGGGCTGGAGGAAGCGCGGCGGCGTGCGCGCCATGCCGACGCCCTCGGGCGTGCCGGTGAGGATGACCGTCCCCGGCAGCAGCGTCGTGCTGCCGCTGAGGAAGGCGATGAGGTGGGGCACGTCGAAGATCATGTCGGAGGTGTTGCTGTCCTGCACCACCTCGCCGTTGAGGCGTGTCGAGATCCGGAGCGCGTTCGGGTCGGGAATCTCGTCAGGCGTGACCAGCACCGGCCCGAGGGGGGCGAACGTGTCGAACGTCTTGCCGCGCGACCATTGGCTGCCGCCCTTCTTCACCTGCCAGTCGCGCGCGCTGACGTCGTTGGCGCACGTGTAGCCGAGCACGTAGTCGAGCGCCTGCTCGGGCGTCACGTTCTTGCAGCGCCTGCCGATGACGACCGCCAGCTCGCACTCGTAGTCCACCTGCTCGCTGGGGAGCACCTGCGGGATCTCGATGGGCGCGCCGGGGGCCAGCGCGGCGTTCGGCCCCTTCGCGAAGACGACCGGATGCTCGGGCAGCCTGGCGCCCGTCTCCTCCGCGTGGCGTCGGTAGTTGAGGCCGATGCACCAGATCATGGTGGGCGCGATCGGCGTGAGCAGTTGCGCCACGTGGATGGGCGTGTCGGTGGCTTCGAGGGTCCCGAACAGATTGCCCCGGAGGAGCACCGCACGCCCGTCAGGTTGTTCTGCGGCGTAGGTCACCTGGCCATCGTCGGTGAGGCAGCGGATGATGCGCATGGCTGCACATTCTATGACCGAAGACGGCTTGGACGTGCGGGGCGGCCGGGGACGCGTCAGCGGACCACGATGCCGCCGCTTGCCGTGGAGAGCGCCAGCGTCGGACCGCCGCCGCGCACGACGCCCTGCACCCGGCGCCTGTCGGTCCGTCCCTCCGAGAGGGGGACGTGCACGTCGAACGACCCTGAGGCGGTCCGCGCATCGAGGGTGAAGCCGGCGTCCTGCGGCACCTGGACGCTCACCGAGCCCGACGCGGTCGAGATCTTCCACTCGTCCGTCGGCGTGCCGTTCACGGTGACGTCGCCGCTGCCGGTGGACGCCGACAGCCCGCCCACGACGCCGGCGAGCCTGATGCCGCCCGAGCCCGTCGTGGCATGGACGTCGCCGCGGCCGGAGAGCTCCGCCTGGATCTCGCCGCTGCCGGTGCTGGCCCGCAGCCCGCGCCCGATCCCCGACGCACGGAGACCGCCGCTGCCGGTGCCGGCCTTGACGCTCCCCGCGACGCGGGCGACCTCGATGTCGCCGGAGCCCGTGGCCAGGTCGGCGTCGCCTCCGAGGTTGCGCACCGTGATGTTGCCGGAGCCCGTCCGGGCCTGCGTGGCCAGCTGCGTGCCCTCCACGACGACGTTGCCGGAGCCCGCGCGCGCGGAGACCGCCGTGCGGGCGGGGACCGTGATCTCGTACGAGACGACGATGGCCCGTCGCACCGCCTCGTCGGCGATGCGGGCGATACGGATGGTGTTGCCGTCCTGCGTGACGGGGGGATTGGCGGCGACCTGCTCCACCTGCGCGGCGGCATGGGTGGGCAGCAGGCGTCCGCGACGCGGCTGGACGCGGCCGTTCACCACGACCGTCGAGCCGGGCGCCGTGCGAATCGTGATGTTGCCGGCATCGGAGACGGCCTCGAGCGTGGCGTCCCCGGAAACGGTGAAGGTGCGGTTGAAGGTCTGGCTCTGGGCCTGCGCCGGGCGTGGCGCGGTAACCAGCACGGCAAACAGGGCGACAAGGGCGGTACGGCGGAGCATCGGCGTCGGTCTCCTTTCCGGCGGTCGGATGCGGCATTGGACGGCGGGAACGGCCGAGGGGTTCATCGCGCGGCGGCGATTGGGGGGATGAATGCGGGCCCGGGGCGACGCCGGCGCGGCGGGACGCGCGGGCGCGCGATGCCGTATGATGCTCGGGCCCGCCTGCCTGGCCCGCTCCCTGCTGCATTCTCATGAGCATTCCTTTGCCTGTGTCTGTCGTCCCTTCACTCGCGCGCGCGGCGCGCCACCTGTTCAGCGTCAGCCTGCTCCTGGTGCTCGCCGCGGTCACGGCGTGCGGCGGCGGAGGTGACGATCTGCCGACGTCGCCGTCCAACCCGCCGGTCGACGTGCCCTTCAGCAAGACCGACATCATCGTCGGCACCGGCCCGGAGGCCGAGGCCGGCCAGAAGCTGACGGTGCATTACGCCGGGTGGCTCTACTCGGTGGATGCGCCGCAGAACAAGGGCCTGCTGCTCGACACGTCGCTCGGCCGTGGCGCCTACCAGTTCACGCTCGGCGCCGGCGACGTGATTCGCGGCTGGGACGAGGGGATTCCCGGCATGCAGGTGGGCGGCGTGCGACGGCTGGTGCTGCCGCCCGAGCTGGCCTACGGCCCGACCGGCAGCGGCGTCGTCCCGCCGAACACGACCCTGCTGTTCGAGATCGAGCTTCTTGCCATCGAGTGAGGGCGGGGTCAGGTCTCGCGGCGCGCGGGGGTGGGGTCAGGTCTCGACGTGCGCGCTTCTGGGGTCAGGTCTCGCGGGCGGTGCCGTGCCACGCCCGCGAGACCTGACCCCACTCACGTGCATATCGAGACCTGACCCCAGCAGGCCCCGCCGCGAGACCTGACCCCGTATGATTGCAGCGTGACGTTCCGCCCCTCTCTGCTCGTCCTGCTCCTGTCGGCCGGCCTCGGCCTCGCCGCGGCGACGGGCATGCACGCGCAGGCCCCACAGCCGGCGCCGGCACGCCCGGCGGCGTGGACGATCATCGGCCCCGCCGGCCCGCAATCCCTGCCAGTCACGCAGCTGCCTCGCGGCACCTTTGTCTCGAGCGGCGACCTCGCGCGCCTGTTCGGCGTCACGCTGCGGGAGGATCGCGCCGGCGGCCTCGTCGCCACCTACAACGGCCAGACCATCGTCCTCTCGCTCGACCAGGGCCTCGCGTCGGTCGGCAGCCGGCTCGTGAACCTTCCCGCGGCGCCGGTCCGCCAGGGCACCGGCTGGCTGCTCCCGATCGAGATCATCGAGCGCGTCCTCGCCGCCGCGCCTGGCGACGGGCCGCGCATCGACGTCAGGCGCCGCTCGTCCCTCGTCGTCGTCGGGGACGTCACCGTCCCGCGCGTGGACGTGCAGGCCGCGGTGCAGCCGGCAGGCACGCAGGTAACCGTCACGATCTCGCCCGCCGTACCGCACACCGTGACGCAGCAGGACGGTCAGCTGCTCGTCCGCTTCGCGGCCGATGCGCTCGATGCCGACACCTCCGGCGTCTCGTCCGGCCCCCTGCTCTCGGCGGCGCGCGTCGTCGCACCGTCCACGCTCGTCCTCGAGGTCACCGCGGCGTTCGGCAGCCACCGCACGAGCGACACGCCCGATGGCGACGGCACGCGGCTGACAATCGAGCTGCTGCCCGCCGTGGCCCCGGACGCGCCGGAACCCACCGCGTCAGCCGAGGACCCGACAGCACTGCCACCGCCGCTGGTGCTCGAGCAGACCGGCCTGCGGACCATCGTCCTCGACCCCGGCCACGGCGGCACGGAGCTCGGCGCACGCGGCCCGGCGGGAACACTGGAGAAGGACGTCGTCTTTGCCGTCGCCCGCCGCCTCAAGTCGGCCATCGAGAGCCGGCTCGGCCTGCGCGTGCTCATGACCCGCAGCGGTGACGAGACGGTGCCACTCGACGCGCGGGCGGCCCTCGCGAACAACAACAAGGCCGACCTGTTCGTGAGCCTGCACGCCAACGCGTCGGTCCGCTCGTCGGTCAGCGGAGCCGAGGTCTTCTACGTCAACGTCGGCGACTACGACGTCGCGGGCGCCGAGGCCGCCGAGCCCGGCGCGACGTTGCCCGTCCTCGGGGGCGGCCAGCGCTCGGTGGACCTCATCCTGTGGGAGATGGCCCAGGCGCGGCACCTCAACGAGTCCGCCCGCTTTGCCGCTATCGTGGAGGAGGAACTGCGCCGGCGCGTCCCGATGTCGCCCCGCGCCATTCAGCAGGCGCCGTTCCGCGTGCTCGTCGGCGCGAACATGCCGGCCGTGCTCGTCGAGATGGGCTTCATCTCCAACCCGGCCGAGGAACAGCGCCTGGCCTCCGGCGAGTACCAGGCCCAGCTGGCCGCGGCGCTGCTCGACGCGATCGTCCGCTACAAGGAGTCGGTGGACCGTGTGGGCTCGCCTGCGCTGACGCAGGCAGGGCACTGATGGTGCGCTGGTTCCTGGTTGCGCTCGGGCTGTGCCTCGCCGCCGCGCTGGCCATGGTGGCCGTCGTCTACGTCCCGGCCTGGTTCGCGCCCGCGACGACGACCGTGCCGGCCGGCACAGCCGCGAGCCCGGACGCGCGGCGCCACATCCGCGCGACCCTCTTCCACGTCGCCGAGGACGGCCTGTCGCTCGAAGCCGTTGACGTGGAGGTGCCCTACGGCGCCACGACGGTCGAGCAGGCGCGCCACCTGGTCGAGGCGCTCCTCCGCCCGGCGCCGGAGCCCTACGCGGCGGCACTGGCCGAGGGGACACGCATTCGTCACATCTTTCTTACGGAACAGGGCACGGCCTTCGTGGACCTGTCGCGCGAGGCCGTCGACAACCACCGGGGCGGAAGCCTCGAGGAACTCTTCTCGGTCTACGCCCTCGTCAACACCCTCACCGTGAACCTGCCCGCCATCCGGGACGTGCAGATCCTCGTCGAGGGCCAGGAGGTCGACACGCTCGCGGGGCATGTCGACCTGCGCCATCCGCTGACGCGCGACATGCAGTGGGTGGCCTCCCCCGCGCCAGCCAGCGGCGACAGCACCTCGGGGCCGGCGCCGTCCGAGCCAGACGCCGCGCCGGGTGCATAGGCGCGCGGAGCGTGGGCTACACTTGTCGGGTTATGCCGCGCGCCGACAATCGCCCCTACGATGCCCTTCGCCCCTGTCTGATGACGCCCCAGGTGTCGCTGCACGCCGAGGGCTCGTGCCTCATCGAGACCGGGCGGACGCGCGTCATCTGCACGGCGAGCGTCGAGGACCGCGTGCCGCCGTTCCTGCGCAACCAGGGCAAGGGCTGGGTCACCGCCGAGTACGGCATGCTGCCGCGCGCGACGACCACGCGCGTGCAGCGTGAGGCGACGGCCGGCAAGGTGGGCGGACGCACGCAGGAGATCCAGCGCCTGATCGGGCGGTCGCTCCGCGCCGTCGTCGACATGAGCAAGCTCGGCGAGCGGACGATCTGGGTGGACTGCGACGTGATCCAGGCCGACGGCGGCACGCGCACGGCCGCCATCACGGGCGCGTTTGTCGCCATGGTGCTCGCCATGCAGTACATGGTCGACCAGCGGATGATCCCGTACATCCCCGTGCGCGACTACCTCGCCGCCACCAGCGTGGGCGTCGTCGGCGGCATCCCGATGCTCGACCTCGCCTACGACGAGGACTCGCAGGCCGAGGTCGACATGAACGTCGTGCGCACCGGCGACGGCCGCTTCATCGAGGTGCAGGGTACGGCCGAGAAGGACCCGTTTCCGCGCGCGACGCTGGACAGGCTCCTCGACCTTGCCAGCATCGGCATCGACGAGCTGATCGCGCGCCAGCGCGAGATCGTCGGCGACCTGCTGCCGAAGTCCCTCTCGGCACCGCGATGACGCTGGCCGTTCCCGTCCGGCAGCTGCTGGTGGCCACGGGCAATCGCGGCAAGCTCCGCGAGCTGTCGGCGCTTTTCGAGGGCCTGCCGTTCGAGCTCCTCTCCCTGACCGACCTCGGCACGGACATCCCGGCGCCCGAGGAGACCGGGGCGACGTTTGCGGAAAACGCCAGGCTGAAAGCCGTCGCGTACGCACGCGCCGCGGGCCTGCCATGCCTCGCCGACGACTCCGGCTTCGTGGTGGCCGCGCTCGACGGCCGCCCCGGCGTGCTGTCGGCCCGCGTCCCTGGCGACGATGACGCGGCGCGGGTGCAGTGGGTGTACCGCGAGCTCGACGCGCGCGGCGGCAGAAAGTCGGCGGCCGCCTTCGTCTGCGCGATGGCGCTGGCCGCGCCCGACGGCAGCATCCTCCACGAGACCGAGGGCCGCGTCGACGGCGAGATCGCCCCGGAGCCGCGCGGGGACGGCGGTTTCGGGTACGACCCCATCTTCTTCTACCCGCCGGCGGGCCGCACCTTCGCGGAGATGTCACGCGACGAGAAGGCGGCAGTCAGTCATCGCGGCGTCGCGGCGCGCGCCATGCGCGAGTGGCTGGCCGCGTCCGCCCGCGCGAACGACGTCCGCTGACACCTGACGACAAATGGATCCGGAGGGCCGGCCGCGCATGCGGCCGCGTGCCCGCGGCGCGTGCACGCGCAGCCTGACGCACGCCAGAAGAGCAACTGAGCTACGTGCGGTCGGAGGGGCGGTGATCCTGGCGGTCCGACGGCCGCGCCTCCGGCGGTGACGGGCTGCGCAGGCCGGCGATGAGCACGAGCACGGCGGCGCCGATCAGGACGTACTGCACCGTCTGGAGCCCGAACATCCCGGCGTACATCGACCCGAACGCGCACAGCATCGCCACGCCGAACCACAGTCTTCGCTGCACGTCGTCAGCCTATCACTGCCTGCGGCGTCAGATGCGCCGCAACTGCACCTGCTGCACCGCGTGGTCGTGCGCCTTGCGCAGCACGAGGTGGGCACGCGCCCGCGTGGGCAGGATGTTCTCGCGCAGGTTCAGCCCGTTGATGGCCGCCCAGATGCCGAGCGCCACCCCCCGCGCCTGCTCCTCGCTCAGCGTCGCGTAGCGGTGGAAGTACGACCTGGGGCTCTGGAAGACCGTCTCACGGAGCCGCAGGAACCGCTCGACGTACCACTGGCGGATGTCCGCTTCGTCGGCGTCGACGTAGATCGAGAAGTCGAAGAAGTCCGACGCGAACAGCTGCGCGGTCGAGCGCTCGGCGGGCGGGGCCTGGAGGACGTTCAGCCCCTCGACAATCACGATGTCGGGCGAGCGGACGACCTGCGTCTCGCCGGGCACGATGTCGTAGGCCTCGTGGGAGTACACCGGTACGTGGATCTCGGGCACGCCGGCCTTGATGTCGGCGAGGAACCGGACGAGCCGCCCCCTGTCGTAGCTCTCCGGAAAGCCCTTGCGCTGCATCAGCCCGCGCGCCTCGAGGACGGCGTTGGGCAGCAGGAAGCCGTCGGTGGCGACGAGATCGACGCGCGGATGGCTCGGCCATCGTGACAGCAGCGCCTGCAGGATGCGCGCGGCCGTGCTCTTGCCGACGGCGACGCTGCCGGCCAGGCCGATGATGAACGGGACCTTCCCCTCGCGGTTGCCGAGGAACGTCTGCGTCGCGCGATAGAGGCCCTGCGTCGCC
>CAYSHC010000099.1:0-13589 GCA_964430855.1 uncultured Vicinamibacteraceae bacterium | reverse complement strand
GGTAGGGACGGCTCTCCGAGCCGTCCCGTCCTCCGAGCCGCTCTCCGGAGCCGTCCTCCAGCCTCTCCCGAAGCCCGGACGGTCCGGAAGGTGGTGCGGCCAGGTCTGCATCTAACGTCGGAGGGCGGCGAGGACGTCGGCAGGGGAGACGCCCGCCAGCCGCACCCGCTTGCGCCGGCTGGTGTCGCCTGAGACCAGCGTCACGGCGCGGCGGGGGAGCCGGCACACCCGGGCGAGGTGCTCGACGAGCGCCGCGTTGGCGGCGCCTTCGACGGGGGGCGCGGCGACGCGCACGCGCAGGAGGCCGTCGTGCTCGCCGTCGATCTGCGCGCGCGAGGCGCGCGGCACGACGATGACGGCGACGATCGTGTCGTCGCCGTCGGTCGTGAGCCAGGGGACGCGGGGGGCGAGGGCCGCGTCAGCCGAGCCGCGCTTCGGCATCCTGGTGCAGGCGTGGCTCCGCCTGCGCCGTCGGCTCGTTCAGCCGCGGCCGGTGCAGGCGCACCTTGTCGTCGCGCTGGTCCTGCGTGCGCACGAACTCGAGCGCGTAGGTGAGCGACGCAATCGACTGCTCCAGCGTGCTTTCGACGTCGCGCTTGCGCAGGCGCATCTCGGCGACGGCATGGTCGAGCTCGTCGAGCCGCGCGTGCGCCTTCTGCATGAGCAGGTCCACCCGCGACTGTGCCTCCTTGACCATGGCGTCGCACCGCATCGTGGCGTCGGCGACGAGCGCGTCGGCGCGCAGCGTGGCCTCCTTGATGGTGGCGTCGGCCCGCAGCTCGGCGTCCTGCACGTAGCCGGCCGCGCGCGTCTCCGCCTGCTGGAGCGTCGTGGCGGCCGTCGTCTCGGCGTCGCGCACGACGGAGGCCGCCTTGACCTCGGCCTCGCGGAGCATCGCGGCCGAGCGGGTCTCGGCCTCCCGCAGCCGCGCGTCGGCTTCGGCCGTCAGCGCCGCGGCACGCGTCTCGGCATCCTTGAGCGTGGCGGCGGCCCGCGACTCGGCGTCGCGCATCAGGACGTCGGCTTCCTTCGCGGCGTTCTCGCGAATCTGGTCGGCGACCTTCTGAGCGGTGAGCAGCGTGTTGCGGAGGTTGGCCTCGCGCTCGCGGTACTCGCCAAGCTGCACTTCCGCCTTCTGCAGCTCCTGCCGCAGGTGGTCGAGATCGCGGAGCGCGGCCTCGTAGTCGTCGGCCGCATCGGCCAGCAGGGCCCGTACCTCTTCGGGGTCGTACCCGCGCATCCCCTTGCGGAAGTGCGTCTGGCGCAGGTCGAGGGGCGTCACCTTCATCGCAGCAACTCCTGGGTGTGAAGCTCGGACCTCATCAGGAAGTCCATGCTCGGCAGTATCGGCCGACGTTGTCCGGCCCGACAGGGCCAGCCTGGCGCGCACCGCCCAAGGCCGAGGTAGCACATTTCGTACCACACGTCGCGGCGCAGTGACGCGAACTGTTTGCGGGAGGGCAGGTCCGGTCACCGACGAGAACCCGATCCCCGGTGACGGGAATCGGGCCTCCGAGAAGGCAGCCCTAGGGACCGGCCGGCGCCGGGCGTGCCCCGAAGATGGCGGTGCCGACCCTGACAATCGTCGCGCCTTCCTCGATGGCGACCTCGAAGTCGTGCGACATGCCCATCGACAGCTCGGCGAGTTGGCCGGGCGGGAAACCGTCGGCCAGCAGCTCGTCGCGGAGGGCGCGCAGCCGCCGGAACCACGGACGCGCGTCTTCGGGGTCGTCGCTCCAGGGCGGCAGCAGCATGAGCCCGACGACCGAGACGGCCCGGCACGCCGCAGCCCGCTCGAGGATCGGGCGGACATCTTCAGGCGGCGCCCCGAACTTGGTGGCCTCGCCGGCCAGGTCCACCTGGATGAGGGCCCGCAGCGGCTCCGGGCGCACCGCCGCGCCCGCCTCCAGGCGCTCCAGCAGGCCGAGGCTGTCGACGGAGTGCACCCACGGGAAGGCCGCCCCCGCGCGCTTCGCCTTGTTGCGCTGGAGGTGGCCGATGAGGTGCCAGGTGATGGGCAGGTCGGCGGTCGCCTCCGCCTTGTGGAGCGCCTCCTGCACCTTGTTCTCGCCGAAATCGCGCTGGCCGGCCTCCCACGCGGCACGCACCGTGTCGGCGTCGAAGGTCTTGGAGACCGCGACCAGGCGGACCGACTCCGGCGTACGGCCGGCGCGTTCGCAGGCGGCGGCGATGCGTTCCCGGATCGACGCCAGGTTGGCGGCGATCCGGGTCACGTCGGCTGGGCTCACCCCTGCGGCTTCAGCGACGAGAGCACGCCCTTGGCCTGCTCGGCGTACTGCCCGTTCGGCGCGAGCTTGAGGTAGTTTTCGAAGTGCTGGGCGGCATTGGCCATGTCTCCCGCGTTCAGGGTGGCCATGCCGAGCCAGTAGTGCGCGTCCGCGTAGTTCGGATCGGCCTTCACGGCGGCCTCGAACTGCGTCTTGGCCTCGGGGATCTTGCCGGCGTTCCAGAAGATCACACCCTGGTTGTACAGGTCGGAGGCCGACGCGCCGCCTGCCGAGCCGAGGCTGGCGGCTTTGGCGGCCATCTCCGCCGCCTGCTCGCGCTTGCCGGCGGCGTTGTACAGGTCGGCCAGCGCCTGGTACGGCCGCGACTCCTCGGGGCTGACCTCGGCCGCCTTCTTGAACGCCGCCTCGGCCTTGTCCGTGTCCTTCTTCTCGTAGTACGCGCTGCCCAGGTTCATGTAGCAGGCGTAGCAGTCGTCGCGGATGGCGAGCGCCTCGTTGAACTTCGCGATGGCCTCGTCGTGCTTGTCGGCCCCTGCGGCCTTCACGCCCTCCTCGAACAGCTGGCGGAACTTCTGGTCCTCGGCCGAGGCGGCACTGCCGGCAGGGCGCAGGGCCAGCACGAGCTCCGGCGCATCGCCCAGGCGCACGACGATCTCCTGCTCGGAGACGCCCACGCCTTCCTTGGACGCCGTGATCAGGTAGGGACCCGGCTGGAGGCCCACCTGGATGAACTCGCCCCGGCGGTTGGTGGACACCTCGCGCGTGCCGGGCTGGCCGCCCTTGAACTCGATTTTCACCGTCGCCTTCTCGACGGGTTTCCCCTGGGCGTCGGTGACCTTGCCCTTCACCATCGAGGTTTGCGCCAGTACCGGCGCGGCCGACAACGCCACGGCGGCGATCAAAGTGGCGGCCAGCACACGGGCCCGCACTGCAGCTGCAATCATGGATAGTCCTCCGGAACGAGCTTCCAACGCGGAAGTGTACAACCTTATGACCCGACAGTGGCGGCCGCGGGCGGCCCGGGTCGCCGGTGGCGCCGCGCGCTGGCGTATACTCGGCGCCTCGCGACAGGGCCTGTGACGCTGCGCGCCGCTGTCGCGGCAGGAGACGGGCACGACATGCACGTACCCCACACGCTCCTCACCAGGGCGGCGGCCCTGCTGATTGTCCTCCTCGCAGGCGGCTGCGGCCGCGACAACGGCCCGGCAGATGCGGCGTCGGAGGCCGGGCGCGCGCTTGATGCGCTCCTCGAGCGCGAATGGGCCTGGCGGCTGGAGCAGCAGCCGCTGCTGGCCTCCTCGGTCGGCGACCACCGCTTCGACGACAGGCTGCCCGACGTCTCGACGGACGCCATCGACAGGCGTGCCGCGCAGACGCGCGAGTTCCTCGAGGCGCTCGAGGCCATCGACAGCACGGCGCTGCCGGAGGCGCGCCGCGTCGACTACGAGATGTTCGCCGCCCAGCTCCGCGACCGCCTCGAGGCGCACCGCTTCAAGGAGTACCTGCTGCCCCTCAACGCCGACTCCGGGTTTCACACCAGCTTCGCGCTGATGCCCGAGTCGATGCCGTTCGCCACGGCGGCCGACTACGACCGGTATCTCGCGCGGCTGCGGGCCTTTCCGGCGTACATGGACCAGCAGATCGCGCTGATGCGCGACGGGCTGCGCCAGGGCATCACGATCCCGAAGGCCGCGCTGGCCGGCATCGAGACGTCGATTGCGCCTCTCGGGCCCGACGACCCGGAGCGGAGCCCGCTGTGGAAGCCGTTTGCCGACATCCCGGCGGCCATCCCCGCGGAGGAGCGCCGGCGGCTCCAGGACGCAGGGCGCGCGGCGATCGGCGAGGCGGTGACGCCCGCCTACCGGACGTTCCTCGCCTTCATGACCGACGAGTACGTGCCGGGCGCGCGTGAGACCCTCGCGGCAAGCGCTCTGCCCGACGGCCCCGCGTACTACGACTGGCTGGTGAAGCGCTTCACGACCCTCGACCTCTCGGCCGACGAGGTGCACGCGATCGGCCTGCGCGAGGTCGCCGCCCTGCGCGGCGAGATGGAGTCGGTGATGCGCGAGACCGGCTTCACCGGCGCGTTCGACGAGTTCCTGACCTTCCTGCGCACCGACCCGCGGTTCTACCCGACGTCCCCCGAGCAGCTCCTGAAGGAGGCGTCCTACATCGCCAAGCGCATGGACGCGAAGCTGCCGTCGCTGTTCGGCCGGCTGCCCCGCCAGCCGTACGGCGTCGCCCCCGTGCCCGACTACCTCGCGCCCAAGTACACCGGCGGACGCTACAACGGCAACCCGCCCGACGGACGCGAGCCCGGGTACTACTGGGTGAACACCTACGCGCTCGACACGCGGCCCCTCTACAACCTCGAGGCGCTGACGCTTCACGAGGCCGTCCCGGGCCATCACCTCCAGATCGCGCTCGCCAACGAGCTCCAGTCGCTGCCGAACTTCCGGCGCTACAGCTACATCTCCGCGTTTGGCGAGGGGTGGGGACTGTATGCGGAATGGCTCGGCCTCGAGGCCGGCTTCTACACCGACCCCTACAGCAACTTCGGCCGCCTGACGTACGCGATGTGGCGTGCGGCGCGCCTCGTCGTGGACACGGGGCTCCACGCGAAGGGCTGGCCGCGGCAGCAGGCCATCGACTACCTCGCGTCGCAGACCGCGCTGTCGCTGCACGAGTGCACGACCGAGACCGACAGGTACATCGCCTGGCCGGGGCAGGCGCTGTCCTACAAGATGGGCGAGCTCACGATCCGCGCGCTGCGACGCAGGGCCGAAGAGCAGCTGGGGCCGCGCTTCGACGTGCGGGCCTTCCATGACGCCGTCCTCGCGCACGGGGCCGTGCCGCTGCCCGTCCTCGAGCAGATCGTCGACGCCTACATCGCCTCCGCCCGGTAGGGACGGCTCTCCGAGCCGTCCTTCGTCTGCAAGCTGTCGCTAGGCCTTCGGCGTCCCGAAGAACGCGTGGACGTCCTCGATCCGGCGCGTGATGGGAGCCGGAGGCAGCGACGCAAGGAACCGCCGGCCGTAGCCCATCGATTGGATCCGCGGGTCGAGGATCGAGAACACGCCGCGATCCTGGCGGTGCCGAATCAGCCGGCCCACGCCCTGGAGCAGCGCCAGGATGGCCAGCGGGACCTGGTACGCGCTGAAGGCGTCGATGCCGCGAGCCTGGAGCGCCTCGATCCGGGCCGCCGTCACGGGGTCGGCCGGCGAGGCGAACGGCAGCTTGTCGATGATGACGCAGCTGAGGGCGTCGCCCGTCACGTCCACGCCCTGCCAGAAGCTGGACGTGCCGAACAGCACGGCGTTCGGCGTCTGCCTGAACTGCTCCACGAGCACGCCGCGGGGCGCGCTGCCCTGGACGAGCATCGGATACGGCAGCCGCTCGGCGAGCCGCGCGTGCACCTCTCGCAACGCGCTGTAGCTCGTGAAGAGCAGGAACGCCCGGCCTTCGCTCGCGCGCAGCAGGGCCTCGGCCTCGGCGGCCACGGCCGCCTGGTACTCCCGGGTCCGCGGGTCGGGCATACGCCGCGGCAGGTAGAGCAGCGCCTGTTCGCGGTAGTCGAACTCCGACGGCACGCGGATCTCGGCGGCCTGCCCGACGCCGAGCCGCGCGCGCACGTACCCGAACGAGCCGCCGATCGACAGCGTGGCCGACGTGAGCACGACGGTGGCCATCCTGTCGAGCAGCACGTCACGGATGATGTGCGACACGTCGATCGGCGCCGCGCGCAGGTACACCCCGCGGCCGCGGATCTCGAGGAAGTAGACGTAGTCCTCGTTGTCCGCGCGCAGCAGCATCCGCAGGTCGTCGCGCACCTCGGCGGCGCGCCTGCCGATGGCGCGCAGATCCTCGGGCGCGTCCTGCACGAGCGCCACGGCCTCCTCCAGGCGTGACAGCGCCTCGAGCAGCTCCAGGCCGCTTTCGCCGACGGCGTCGGCCAGCGTCTCGCCCGTCACGCGCAGCCGCTCGTCGAAGAGGCCCGTCGGCGCGTCGGTCCGCTGCGTCACGCCAGGACGCTTCGTTTGGAGCTCCAGCATGAACGCGCGCGCCGCGACCGAGGCGCGCTCGACGGCCAGAAGGTACCGCTGTCTGTCGGCTTCAGGGACCGGGAGCGACGCTCCGCCCGGCAGCCCGCCGCGCCCGTCGACGCTGCCCGCGTCGGTCAGGAGCGACTCGAGCCGGAAGTTGCTCACGGCGATGCCGAAGTACTGCGTCGCGACGTCCTCGAGCTGGTGCGCCTCGTCGATCACCGCCACCTGGCACTCGGGGATCACCTCGCCGAACGAATGGCGCCGCACGTGCGCGTCGGCGCACAGGAGGTGGTGGTTGACGATCACGACGTCCGACTCGGCGGCGCGCTGGCGCATCCGCGTGACGAAGCAGTCGTCGTAGCGGGGGCACTCACTGCCGAGGCAGTTCTCCGTCGTCGCCGCGATGGTGGGCCAGATCGGCAGGTCGTCCGGCAGCTCCTCCAGCTCGGCGCGGTCGCCAGTGGAGGTCGTCCTCGACCAGTCCTCGATGAGCGTGAGGGCGACCCGCGTGTGGTCGTCGCGCGCGCGGTCGTCGAGCTGCACCTGCGTGAAGCGGTGGAGGCAGAGGTAGTTGCCCCGCCCCTTCATGCACGTGGCCCGGAACGGCACGCCGAGCGCGTGCCGCAGCAATGGCACGTCCTTGTCGATGAGCTGTTCCTGGAGGTTCTTCGTGCCCGTCGAGACGAGCACCCGCTGGCCCGAGAGGATGGCGGGGACGAGATAGGCCAGCGTCTTGCCGGTGCCGGTGCCGGCCTCGGCCAGCAGGATGCCGCCGTCCGCGATGGCGTCGGCCACCGCCGCCGCCATCGCACGCTGGCTGTCGCGGACCTCGAAGCCCGGGAGGGTACGGGCGAGCGTGCCGCCCGGCCCGAGGACGCGCTCGGCGCCGTCCTTCAGGCGCTGGGCTGATAGAGCGGGAACTTCCGGCACAGCGCCTCGACCTCGGCCTTCACCGTGCCGAGCGCCGTCTCGTCGTCGGGCGTCCGCAGGGCGCGCGAGATGAGCTCGGCGATGCGGTCCATCTCCGCGAGGCCCATGCCGCGGGTCGTGACCGCGGGCGTCCCGATGCGGATGCCGCTGGCCACCATCGGCGGGTTCTTGTCGAACGGGATGGCATTCTTGTTGACGGTGATGCCGGCAAGGCCGAGCGCGTGTTCCGCCTGCCTGCCGGTCAGACCCTTCGAGAACACGTCCACGAGCATCAGGTGCGTGTCGGTGCCGCCGCTCACGAGGCGGAACCCTTCCGCCTCGAGGGCCGCCGCCAGCCGCGCGGCGTTGGCGACGACCTGGCGCTGGTAGTCGCGGAACGCGGGCTCGAGGGCTTCCTTGAAGCACACGGCCTTCGCGGCGATGACGTGCATCAGCGGCCCGCCCTGCACGCCGGGGAACAGCGCCTTGTCCACGGCCTTGGCATGCTCGTCCTTCGACAGGATGAGCCCGCCGCGCGGCCCGCGCAGCGTCTTGTGCGTGGTCGTGGTGACGTAGTCGCTGTGCGGCACCGGGCTCGGGTGGACGCCCGCGGCCACGAGGCCCGCGATGTGGGCCATGTCGGTCATCAGGCGCGCGCCGGTGGCCCTGGCCACCTCCGCGATGCGCGCAAAGTCGATGACCCGCGGATACGCGCTCGCCCCGACGATGATCAGCTTCGGCTTGTGCTCGTGGGCGAGGCGCTCGAGCTCGTCGTAGTCGAGGCGCTCGTCCTCCTCGCGGACGCCGTAGGGCACCACCGTGTAGAACTTGCCCGAGAAGTTCAGCGGATGCCCGTGCGTGAGGTGCCCGCCGTGGGCCAGGTTCATGCCGAGGATCGTGTCGCCCGGGGCGAGGTACGAGACAAACACCGACATGTTGGCCTGCGCGCCCGAATGGGGCTGCACGTTGGCGTGCTCGGCGCCAAAGAGCGCTTTGGCGCGCTCGATGGCCAGCGACTCGGCCACGTCCACGAACTCGCAACCGCCGTAGTAGCGCCGTCCCGGGTAGCCCTCGGCGTACTTGTTGGTCATCACCGAGCCGGCGGCCTGCATCACGGCGACGCTGGCGAAGTTCTCGGAGGCGATCAACTCGAGCCCGAGGTTCTGGCGCCCGGCTTCGGCGTCGATGGCGCGGGCGATCTCGGGGTCGACCTCGGCGAGCGTGCGCTGGACGAGGGAGGCAAGCTGGTGAGCCATGATGCAGGGAGCGACGCGGTCAGGCGCGGGCCTGGCGGCGTTCGAGTTCGGCGATCTTGTCGATTCGGCGTTGGTGGCGACCGCCATCGAAAGGCGTGTCGAGGAACGTGGTGACGATCTGGAGCGCGAGCTCGGTCGGCGTCACGCGGGCGCCGAGCGCGAGGATGTTGGCGTCGTTGTGCGCGCGCGCCAGCCGCGTGGACTCGAGGTCGACGACGGGGGCGGCGCGGATGCCGGGGATCTTGTTGGCCGCGATGGCCATCCCGATCCCCGTGCCGCACGCCAGGATGCCGACGTCGGCCTCGCCCTCCGCCACGGCCCGGGCGACCTTCGCGGCATAGTCGGGGTAGTCGACCGACTCCTCGGAGAGCGCGCCCATGTCGATGACCTCGTCACCGCGCGCCTTCAGGAGGGTATGCACATCGGCCTTGAGCGAGACACCTGCGTGATCGGCTCCGAGCGCGATGCGCATGACGCCGGAATTGTAGCATCCGCGTCAGCGCGCCACCCGCCGCATGACGCACTGGTGCGTCTGGCTGCGCGGGGACGCGCCGGGCGCCCCCGGAGTCAGGCATCATGGTCCGTGTCTTCCGCGCAGCCCGTCGTCTCCGTCGCCCGCCGCGGCGCCGAGCGCATCCGCCTCGGCCACCTCTGGATCTACAGGTCCGACCTCGACAGCGTTCCCGACGGGATCGAGCGCGGCGCCATCGTGTCGGTCACCGACACGCGCGGACGGCGGCTCGGCCAGGCGCTGTATTCCACCGAGTCGCAGATCGCGCTGCGCCTGCTGACGAGGCATGAGGCGCCTGTCGACGACGCGTTCTGGAAGGCACGGCTGGCGGCCGCGATCGAGCTCCGGTCCACGCTCGGGCATGACGGCAACGCGCGCCGGCTCGTCCACGCCGAGGCCGACCTGCTGCCGTCGCTCGTCGTCGACCAGTACGCCGACGTGCTGGTGGTGCAGACGCTGTCGCAGGGCACCGACGCGCGCCGCGACCTGTTCGTCCGCCTGCTGGTGGAACTCGTCCGGCCCGCCGGCGTGCTGCTGCGCAACGACCCGCGCGTGCGGCTGCTCGAGGGCCTCGAGCGCCAGGTCGAGGTCGTCCATGGCGAGGTGCCCGACCGTGTCGTCATTCGTGCGGGCGCCATCGAGCGGGAGGTGGACCTGCGCGGCGGCCAGAAGACCGGCGGCTTCCTCGACCAGCAGGAGAACCACGCGGCAGCGGCGCGGTACGCGCGCGGGCGTGCGCTCGACTGCTTCAGCTACGAGGGCGGCTTCGCGCTGGCCATCGCGGGCAGGTGCGACGGCGTGACGGCCGTCGACGTGTCGGAGGACGCCATTGAGCGGCTGCGCGGCAACGCCGCGCGCAACCGCATCGCCAACGTGGAGGCCGTCGCGGCCAACGCGTTCGACGTGCTGCGCGAGTACGACAGGGCAGGCGAGCGGTTCGACACGATCGTGCTCGACCCGCCGGCCTTCGCCAAGCAGCGCCGCGCGGTGCCGAAGGCCGTCGCCGGGTACAAGGAGATCAACCTGCGCGCGCTCAAGCTCCTCGCGCCCGGCGGGCATCTCGTGACCTGCACGTGCTCGGCCCACGTGGACGAGGCGCTCTTCGGCGAGGTCGTGCTCAGCGCCGCGCTCGACGCAGGCGTCCCCGTCAGCGTGGTCGAGAAGCGCATGCAGGCGCGCGACCATCCCGTCCTGCTCGGCATGCCGGAGACCTACTACCTGAAGTGCTTCATCCTGCGCCGCGTCGAATGAGCGGCCTGGGGCGCGGGGACGGCTCGGAGAGCCGTCCCTACCAGCCGTCCCTACCGTTTGCGTGTCGCGAGGTGCGTCGGCGTCGCGTTCCACGGGTCGTCGGGCCAGGGATGCCTGGGGTAGCGCGCCCGCAGCTCCTTGCGCACGTCCCGGTACGTCGACGACCAGAAGCTGCGCAGGTCGCGCGTGGTCTGCACGGGACGTCCGTTCGGCGCCAGCAGCTCGAACAGCACCGGCACCTGCCGGGGGCCGAGCCGCGGGCTGTCGGCCAGGCCGAACAGTTCCTGCAGCTTCACCGCCGCGACGACATCCCCTGATGCGCGGTAGTCGAGCCGGGCGGTCCTGCCGCTTGGCAGCGGGAGGCGCTCCGGCGCGAGGCGCTCGAGCTCGTGCGCGATGCTCCACGGGAGCGCGCGTGCGATGTCGATCTCGTCGAGACGCCGGCATCCAGCCGCTGCCACGCGGACGAGTGCGCCCACGTCGACGTCGAGCTCCGCGAAGCGCAGGCGGGCGAGCAGCCGGTCCGTCGCCTCGCCGTGCGGACGCGCCGCCCACGCCTCGGCCAGCGCCTCCGCGGCGGCGTCCGCGTCGGGCGCGACGGCCTGCTCGTGGAGGACCAGCGCGTCGTAGCGCGACGTCTCGATGGCCCGCACGTTCCCGTGAGGGTCCACGGCGACGCTGACCTCATGGGACGTCGGCGTCAGCCAGGCCCTGTCGATGGCCGTGGCCATGGCGACGCGGGCCTCGGGGCCGTCGCCGCCCCGTGCCGCGAGGGCGACGAGCCAGGGCGCCTGCACGCCGCTGTCGCGGGTCAACACGCCGCCCGTGCCGGTCGCCAGCTGCACCCGCGTGCCCGTCTGGTCACGGCGGCGGGCCACCCGGTCGGGGAACGCGGCGAGGACGGCGCGCCTGAACGCCAGTTCGGTAACCCTCTGCTGACGTGTCGTGCCGAGCCGGCGCGCGAGCGCGTCGGCGACGGCCCGCACGGCGCCCGGCAGTCGCGCCTTGCTGGTGACCAGCGACCACAGGTCGCAGGTCGTGGCGACGCCATCGCCCCGGAGGTCGCGCAGTTCGGAGAGCGCCGCGGCGGCCAGGCAGGCCTCGTAGGCGCCGCCCGTGTCGAGGAGCAGGCGCGCGAGCCGCGGATGAACACCCAGGCGCTGCGCCCGTCGTCCCGCGTCGGTCAACCTGCCATCCGGCGTGACGAGCCCCAGCCGTTCGAGCAGGGCCCGCGCCGTCGCGAGGCGCGCCGGCTCTGGCGGCTCGAGCCACGTCAGCTCGTCGGGCGAGCCCCACGCGAGGACGGCCAGCAGCAGCGGCGCAAGGTCGACGCGCGCGATCTCCGGCTGCCGGAAGGGACGCAGCCTGTCGTGCGGGTGCCACAGCCTGATGACGAGCCCGGGTCCGAGCCGGCCCGCGCGGCCGGCCCGCTGTTCGGCGGCGTCGGCCGTGATCCGCTCGGTGACGAGGCGATCGAGTCCGCGCTCGGCGTCATAGCGCGCCACCTTCTGAAGACCGGCGTCAACGACGGCGCGTACGCGGGGCACGGTCAGGGACGTCTCGGCGATGTTGGTCGCCAGGATGACGCGCCGCCCGGGGCCGGGCTGCATGACCGCGTCCTGGGCGTCGGCGGGAAGACTCCCGTGCAGGGGCAGCACCTCGGCGTGAGGCGCGTCGCGTGCGACGCGCTGCCGTGCCTCCTCGATCTCGCGTGCGCCGGGCAGGAACGCCAGCACGTCGCCGTCGGCATGGTCGAGCGCCTCGCGCACGGCTGCGGCCACGTCGGCGTCCGGCCGGTACCGCACGTCGAGCGGGTGCGGCGCGCCCGGCACCGCCACCACCGGACAGTCGTCGAGGTAGGCGACGAGGTCGTCGCTCGAGAGCGTGGCCGACATCACGAGCAGGCGCAGGTCGTCACGCGCCAGCCACGCCTGGCGTGCGAGCGCGAGGCCGAGATCCGCGTGCACGGTACGCTCGTGGAACTCGTCCAGGATGATCGTCGTGAAGCCGGACAGCAGCGGGTCCTGCTGGGCGCGGGCCGTGAGGATGCCCTCGGTGGCAAACAGCACGCGCGTGGCGTCGGTCGCCCGCAGGTCGTCGCGGACGTGCCAGCCCACCTCGTGGCCGACCGTCCAGCCGCGTTCGTCGGCGACGCGACGTGCGAGCGCGCGGGCGGCTATCCGGCGCGGCTGCAGCACGAGCACAGGGCCGTCCTCGGCGACCGCCGGCGGCACGCGTGTGGTCTTGCCGGCACCCGGCGCCGCGATCAGCACCGCGACGCGGTGCGCGCGCAGCGTCGCGACGATGCCCGGCAGGTGTGCGTCGATCGGGAGGGCCAGCCCTGCCATGCCGTCAATAGTGACAGGACCGCCGCCGGACGCCGTACCGCCCGCTCGTGAGCCCGGCACGACGCGTGACGTATGATGGTCGCGTCCGCCAGGGGTATCCCACCGGGATTGAGATGACACCCTTGGAACCTGAACCGGTTGACACCGGCGGAGGGAGTGCGGCGCACGCGGGCCTGCTCGTGCAGGCCTGCCCCTGCCTGCGTCCTCGCCCCGGCAACCGCATGTCATAGCGTCGTTGGAGCGAGCCATGTCCACTCCCGCCCGTCCGCACACCCCGTCGTTCACGTTCGAGGACGCGTTCCCCGGGTCGCGCAAGGTCTACGTCGAGGGACCTCGAGGCGTCCGCGTGCCGATGCGCGAGATTTCCCTCGAGGGAGGCGAACCGCCGCTCCGCGTCTACGACACGAGCGGCCCGCAGGGCGTGGACGTGCGCGAAGGCCTGCCGCAGACGCGGCGAGCCTGGCTGCTGGAGCGCGGCGACGTCGAGGAAGTGCCGCGTTTCCTCCAACTGTCGTCGTGGAAGCGCGAGATGCCGCCGGCGCTGCTCGCGCGCACGCGGACACGGCTCCAGGCCCGGCCCGGGCGCTGCGTGACGCAGCTGCACTACGCGCGGCGCGGCGAGATCACGCCAGAGATGGAGTTCATCGCGTTGCGGGAAGGCCTCGACGCCGAGTTCGTCCGCAGCGAGGTGGCGCGAGGCCGGGCGATCATCCCGGCCAACGTCAACCACCTCGAGCTCGAGCCGATGATCATCGGGCGGAATTTCCTCGTGAAGATCAACGCCAACATCGGCAACTCCGCCGTGTCGTCCTCGATCGACGAGGAAGTCGACAAGCTGCGCTGGGCGACCCTCTGGGGCGCCGACACGGTGATGGACCTGTCGACGGGCCGCGACATTCACGAGACGCGCGAGTGGATCATCCGCAACGCCTCGGTGCCGATCGGCACCGTGCCCATCTACCAGGCCCTCGAGAAGGTCGGCGGCAGGCCGGAAGAGCTCACCTGGGAGATCTACCGTG
>CAYSHC010000098.1:3399-13626 GCA_964430855.1 uncultured Vicinamibacteraceae bacterium | reverse complement strand
ACATGTCAGCTCGCCCCTCGGGAGGTGATGACCGCCGGCAGCGTCCGCAGCAGGATGCGGATGTCGAGCCACAGGCAGCGGTTGCGGATGTAGGCGATGTCGAGCCGCAGGCGGTCGTCGAAGTCGAGATCGCTGCGGCCCGCCACCTGCCACAGGCCCGTCAGTCCGGGCGTGACTTCGAGCCGCTTCGTGTGCCACAGCCGGTACGTGTCCGCACCGAACGACGTGGGGCGCGGGCCGACCAGCGTCATGTCGCCCTTCAGGACGTTCAGCAGCTGCGGCAGCTCGTCGAGACTGAGCTTGCGCAGGATGCGCCCGCTGCGCGTGATGCGCGGGTCGTTGGTGATCTTGAAGTCCGGCCACGTGTGCTCGTTGAGGTGCATCAGCTGCGCCTTGAGCTCGTGCGCGTTGGCCACCATCGTCCGCAGCTTGTACATGCCGAAGCGCCGGCCGCCCCGGCCGGTGCGCTGCTGGACGATCAGCGCCGGCCCGGGTGTGTCCAGCTTCACGATGGCCATGCAGACGGCGACAATCGGCGCCACGATGGGCAGCACCGCCAGCACCACGGCGATGTCGATCAGCCGCTTCACGCGGGCGTAGGTGCGCTCGCTCAGCCAGGCGGCGCGCGTGCGGTCGTACCACTGCACCCTGCCCGTGCCGCGCATCACCGGCCGGACGGTCGAGACACGCCGGGCCTGCATCACGGTCATGGCACGGCCACCCCTTCTGCCGCGATGAGCGGCGATTCGCTCGCGCGGCGCACCAGCTCTTCGAGCGTCAGGCCGTCGCGCGGGAACGTGGCCACGCCGACGTGCAGCGGCACCATCACGTTCGCGAGGCAGGCCTCGTGCAGCCGCTGCACCGCCTGCGGCGCCTTCTCGTCGTCGGTCTCGGGCATGACGACCAGGCAGTGCCCCTGCTCCGGGTCGGCGACCACGATGTCGCACTGCCGCACCGTGCCGAGAAGCACGTCGGCAATCGCGGCGACGAGCGCGCCGGGCTCGTCGCGCGACGCGCCACTCGCGTGGCCGTTCAGCAGCCGCGCGGCCAGGCCACGGCGGCTCGCCGTGGCGGGGGCCCGCAACGGGCCGGCAAAGCGCGCGACGGTGAGCGTGCGCTGGTAGCGGCGGGCGCGATCGAGTTCGGCCTCCGCGTGGGCGGCGGTGTGCACTTCGGGAGTCGGCGGCATCGCCGCGCGGAACCACGTCGTTCGCAGGGGATTGCTGCGAACCTGCTCCTGCGGCATCGCCATCTCGCGTCTCATGGTCAGCCAGCTCAACATATGGCTCCTCCTGAGCGGGGCGCGTCCCAGCTCTTCGATCTCGTGTCCTCCTACGCCGACCACGCGGCGCCGACGCTCCTGTCGAGCGGAATGTCTTCCTCGGCGCTGTTGAGGATGACGCCGCTGACCTTCGTCAGCTGCGCCAGGGCGGTGGCGACCATCGCCCGGGGCGTCACGCCCTGCCGCACCGTCAGCAGCACGCCATCGGCCAGCGTGGCCAGCGACCGCACGTCGGCGGGGCTCACCAGCAGCGCCGGCGAGTCGACAATCACGAAGTCGTAGACGTCGGCGGCCTCGTCGATCAGCGTGCGCATCCGCGGCAGCGACAGCAGGTCGGCCGGGCTCACCTCGGGCCGCCCGCCCGCGAGCACGTCGAGGTTCTCCACCGCGTTGCGCTGCACGTAGCTGCGCCAGGACTGGTCGCTCGTGAGGTACTCCACGAGCCCCGGGACGGGCCTGAGGTCGAGTGCCTCCTGCACGCAGGGGCACCGCATGTTGGCGTCCACGAGCAGCACGCGGTACCGCAGGCGTGCCAGCGACAGCGCCAGGTTGATCGACACCGTCGTCTTGCCCTCTTCGGAGCGCGCACTCGTGACAAGGAACGTCTTCGACGCATGCACCGAGGCGTCCTCGTCGAGGAGCACCGAGGTGCGCAGCGCGGCGAACGCTTCTGCGAGCGGCGAGCGCTGCCAGCCCTCCTGGCTGATGTTGTGCCAGTGCCGGTGCCCAATCGGCTCGGCCATGCCGACGAGCCGCCGCGGGTGGCGTGGCACCGCGGGAATCGCCGCCAGCGTCGGCACGCGGAGGTACGTCTCCACGTCCTCCCTGGTCTTCACGCTCGTGTCGGTGTACTCCCTGACCACGGCGGCGCCGATGCCGGCAAGCGCGCCCACGACCAGCGTGAGCCCGATGTCGGCGGCCAGCGGCGCACCGTTGGGCCGCGTCGGGCGCGTCGGGCGGTCGACGATGCCCACGTTGGCGGCGCGCAGCGCGGCCGACACGTTCATCTGCTCGAGCCGTTCGTTCAGCGACGCGTAGAGCTTCTGGTTGGTGACCACCTCGCGGCGGATGGCCTCGTACCCGCCCGCTTCCTGATAGAGCCGCTGCGCCTGCTGATGCTGCTCGGCCAGCGCCCGACGCAGCAGCTGCTCGCGCCGCAGGGCCGCGCGGTACTCCTCGTCCTGGCGCGCCCGGGCCTGCGCCCGCTCCGCCGCGAGGGCCGCCTCGACTTCTTCGATCTGGTGGAGCACGGCGAGCATCGCCGGGTACTCGCTGTGGTACATGGTCGAGAGCCGCGCGTGTTCGCGCCGCAGCTCCGTCAGCCTGACAACGAGCGCCTGTGTCACCGAGTTGTCGGGCCCGGTGTCCTCGGCCGCCTCGACCGTGCGGGTGAGCGCGGCCTGCTTCGCGATGCGCTCCGCGCGCGCCTCCGCGTACATCTCCTCCAGCCGGCGCAGGCTCAGGTTGATCCGTTCCGTCAGCTCGCCCTTACCAGTTTCGAGCACCTCGACGCCGACGGTCTCGGGCAGCGACTGCAGCCTGATCTCCGAGGCCTCCAGGCGCTCGCGCGCGGCCTCGAGCTGCTCCTCGAGCCAGCTGACGCTGCGCTGCGCGTCCTCGCGCCGCATCTCCATGTAGTTGTCGAACACGGCGTTGACGACGCGCTCGGCGAGCGCCGGGTTCGAGGACGTGAAGCTCACCTCGACGAGCCGGCTGCCCTTCTTCGGCGAGACGATGAGGGCGTCACGGAACTCGCCGAGCGAGAGCTTCGGCAGCGGCGTGCCCGACGCATTGCCGTCGGCACGCGCCTCGGCACGCTCCTGCTCGAGCTGCGCCACCACCCGCTCGGCGAGCGAGTGGCTCTTCAGGATCCCGAACTGCGTCTCGAGTTCGTCGGTCGCCACCCGATCCGATCCGAAGAGCGTCTCGATGCTGACCGCACCGGCGCTCTCCGGCTTGATCTCGAGCAGGCCGGTCGCCTTGTACACGGGGGGCCGCATCGACAGGCCCGCGGCCGTCCCCGCCGAGACGATGAGGAAGGCGACCAGGGCGGCGCGCCACCGGTGGCGCAGCACCGAGAAATACCGCCCCATGTCGTGGTCGGCATAGGTGACCGTCGGCGGCACGGGCTCGACAAACGGCACCGGGCGACCACGTTCGAGATGTGGACCGAGCGCGCCATCGGCTCGATGACGGCCGCTCGGTACGAGCGAGCTTCCCGGATCGTGTTCACGATCTACTGACATAAGACATCGTCCTTCGCTGCCAGGCGCCGACGCGGGTCGGACACGCCTGGCACGGGCGCGAAACAGCGGCCTCGGAAAAAGCCTCAGGGAATGACGGCCGTCCGGAGCGTGACGATCCGCGTAAGTGCGTCGAGCGTCGCGCGCGCCACGGCCTTGCTGCCGCTTTGGGGCACGAACAGGATGTCGCGCGGTTGCATCGCGAGATCCGGCACCTTGCCCTTCACCACGGCGTTCAGGTCGAAGGTCGTCTCCGTCCGGTCGCCCTCGTCGGAGGTCCGGATCAGCACGAGTTCGCCTGTCGACGCCGTCGCCGTCGGCCCTTCCACCAGCGCCAGCGCACGCAGCACCGTCAGGCGGTCGTGGCTGCGCAGCGAGAACGCGCCAGGCTTCTTCACGGCACCCAGCACGTACACGGTCGCGGCACGCGTCACCGTGACGATGTCGCCAGGGCCGACCGGCACGTTCGTGCTGCCGGTCGGTTCGTCGAGGAGGGTCTTGAGCGGCACTTCCTCGACCGGCGCATCCTCACCGGCGCCAGCGGCGCCGCGATGTATCAGCACGACGTCCCCTGCGTCGTCCGACACCCCGCCCGCAAGGGACAGGACGTTGAGGAGCGTGGCCGACTGACCGACCTGAAAGACGCCCGGACGCCGCACGGCGCCGCCCACGGTGACGGGACGGCTGCGGACCTCCGTGACGCGCACGGTCACGTCGGGATGCTTGATGTATCGCTCGCGGAGGATCGCCTCGAGCTTCTCTTCGAGCTCGTACGCCGTCAGCCCGCCGGCCTCCACCGCCCCCACGAGCGGCAGGGACACGTGGCCGCTCACGGCCACCCGCACGGTGCTGTTCATCTCCGGCGCCTGGAGCACCGAGACGGAGAGGACGTCCTCCGGTCCGAGGCGATGATCGTCGGCCGGGTCATCCTGAGACGGGACGGCCGTCGCCTGGACACCGGACGCGTCCTGCGCCAACACCGGCGCGCCAGGGGCGCCGAGCGTCAGCACGCTCCACGCGGTCACACCAACAAGCCATCGCGTCGTCATGGTCATTTCACCTGTTCCCGAGTTGTCCGATGGTGCATGTCCAACTGGAGAACGAACGTTCGAGCTTCTAGCATCATGCGTGCCAGTCCAGCTTGCCGGGCGAAAGGTGTGCAGATCGGGGAGGATCTCGGCCGTAGCAGATGTATCGGCGCTGTTAACGCCGCGTGAAAGCTGCTCTCGAGATGAACAAAGTCTCCCCTGGATGGGCTGCCCGCCACGTGGCCGGCGGCCCGCGCCCGCGACTCGCCAGCGCGCATCGGCCGACGGCTGCCGGCGCGGGCCCTTCCTGCTTCAAGCGGAGTCAGCGAACGGGAGGGGACACGAGGCCACCTCGGGGCGGCCTCGTCGTGGGGCGGCGACCGGTTGCGGCCGCCGTCGAGGGCTCAGAGGCGGCGCACCCGCACCTGCTTGTACTCGGTCCAGCGGCCCGGGCCGTGCGCCTGGAGCGCGATGGGGCCCTCTGCCTCGGGCATCGGCAGACCTTCGTACTCGAGCACCGTGTCGCCGTTGCAGCGGACCACGACGTGGCCCTCGTGCACGCGCAACTGGAACAGCCACCACTGCTCCGGCTCGATGCGCGGGTAGGTCGCGCGCTTCAGGCCGTACAGCGATCCGGTGGGGTAGTGGGCGCCCTCGACGTCGTGCAGTTGCACCTCGTAGCGCGGCCCCCCGCCCTCGCCGGCGGGACCGCCGAACGTGACGCCGCCGTTGTGGTGCCGCGCGTGGCGCACGTAGAACTGGAGCTCGAAGTTGCGGAAGGTGTCGAGCGTGCCCAAGTGGCCATCCTGATCGGCGTGCAGGATGTCGCCGAGCGGCTGGAAGAGCGGCGTGCCGCTGAGGACGCGCCACTTCGCGAAGTCGCTCGCGCGCTCGTACAGCGGCATCCACGAGGTCCTCGACGGGAGCTCGCGCACACGCAGCCGTCGGAACCGGATCGGATAGGACAGCGACTCGAGTCCGAGGTATCCGCTGCGCAGGCGGTACCGCAGCTCGGGCACCGTCTCGACGTCCAGGTCCTGGATGAGCGCGTCGTTGGTCCACACCTGGAGGCGCGGCCAGTCCATCAGGATGCGGAACGTGTTCCACTCGCCCTTGCCGCGCACGTTGACGAGCCGTGGCGGCACGATCGGGAAGATCGAGCCCATCGACTCGGGCGCGGGCACCTCGTCCACCTGGTGGAAGATGTTGATCTTCATCCCGCACCAGATGTTGCGCCCATGCTCGGGGGCGTGGATGTAGATGCCGGAGTTGGTCCAGCCCCGGACGAAGAACTCGCCCCGGAAGTCGAAGTTCTCGTACGGCCGCGCCGAGCGCAGCCACGCCGGGAAGCCTTCGCTCTCGTGGACGACAATGGCCCCGTCGTCGACGTAGAAGGCCGACTCGCGGCCGTCGGCGACGGTCCATCCCGACAACGTACGGCCGTCGAAGAGCGACTCGAAGCCGTCGTCGTCGGCGGCCTGGGCGGCGGCGACGCCCCCCGGATGTGCAAGGGCGGCCGGGGCGAGGGCCGCCGTGGCAAGGAACTCGCGTCGTTTCATGCGCGGGACGCTATCACCTCGTGGCGCGGGGCGTCAGCTTCAGCAGCCGCCCCTGCCCGCCTCGACGGCCGTCCTCGAGCAGCCAGATCGCGCCGTCGGGCCCTTCCTCCGGCTCGCGGATGCGCTCGCCCATCGGCCACTGGTCGCCCTTGCGCGCGTCGGTGCCGTCCACGTCGACGCGAATGAGCGCCTGGCTCGACAGGCCGCCGATGAACAGGTCGCCCTTCCACTCCGGCCAGAGCTTGCCCGAGTACACCATCAGCCCGCCAGGCGAGATGACAGGGTTCCAGCTCACCTTCGGCGCCTCGAACTCCGGGCGCGTCGAGTGGTCGGGAATCGGCGTGTCGTCGTAGTGGTCGCCGTCGGACACGATCGGGTAGCCGTAGTTGCGGCCGGGCAGGATCAGGTTGACCTCGTCGCCGCCCTTCGGCCCCATCTCCTGTTCCCAGAGATTGCCATCGGCGTCGAAGGCGAGGCCGAGCGGGTTGCGATGACCGTACGACCACACGGCCGGGTGGAAGCCCTGCGCGGCCAGCGGGTTGTCGGCGGCCGGCGTCCCGTCGTCGTTGAGCCGGAGGATCTTGCCGAGCGTGGCCTTCGGGTCCTGCGCGGGATCGAACTTCTGGCGCTCGCCGTTGGAGAAGAAGAGGAAGCCGTCGGGCGAGAACGCGATGCGGCCGGCAAAGTGGCCGTCACCGTCGACGTAGGGCGTCGCGCGGAAGAGCGTCGCGACGTTCTGAAGGGCCGGCTGCGGGCCGTCCTCGAGCACGCCGCGCGCGAGGACCACGCCCTTGCCATCCTGGCGCGCCTCCGCGTAGCTGAAGTAGACGAAGCGGTTCTCCGCGAATCGCGGGTGCAGGACGACGTCCATGAGCCCGCCCTGGCCGTCACTTGACACCGTGGGGATGCCGCTCACCGACTGCCGCTGCTGCCCGTCGGCCGAGACGAGGTAGAGCGTGCCGGCCTTCTCGGTGATCAGCATCCGGCCATCGGGCAAGAACGTCATCGCCCACGGCGACTCGAAGTCGGCCACCACCTCCACCTGGAACGGCAGCTCGCCGTCACGCTGCTGCGCGGGCGGCGCGGCGTCATCGCGTCGGGCGTCGGCCGCACACCCGGCCAGCAGCGGGACGAGAACGGCGCAAGTCAGGATCGGTCGCATCACTCACCTCCAGGCTCAGGTTCCGTGAGCCACACGTTTCGGTAGCGCCCTCAGCTTACTCCGGCGCCGCGCGCACGCGACGGGCCGCGGGACGCCGTGCACCGCTCAGAAGCGGAAGGTATACGTCATCTTCGCCAGCAGCCGCCGGTTCCGCGGCGCCAGCCTCGGCGACTCGAACCTGTCGTGGACGTCGTCGTACACGAGGTAGAGCTCGCTGCCCGGGCGGTACTCCCAGCCGAGGAGCACGTTGGCCGACAGGCGCTCGTCGAGGTCGTTCCATTGCACGTACGACTTCACGAAGAGGTCGGTCGTGAACGCGTAGAGGATGCGGTTGCTGAGCGTCGTCGTGTCGAACAGGCCCTCGGGATGGTCGACGGCGTTGTGCGTATAGATGAAGTCCATCGACAGGCTGGCGGTCGGGTGCACGTTGGCCGACAGCTGCCACTGCCGGCGGTCGCCGCCCCAGTAGTCGAAGCGGCTGTAGTCGACGATGGCCGACACCGGCCGGCTCGCGTTGCTCTCGAAGGTCACCGCATGCGAGCGGTTCGAGTAGTCGCCCGCGCCGATGCGGATGGGCCCCACCGGAAACGGCACGAGGATGCGCTCCCGTGCCGGGGCGAACACATACCCGATCCTGTCGTTCGACTCGAGCGTCACCGTGGCCCCGGCCTCGCCGCGGCGTCCGGTGAACGCGTGGTCGTGGAAGGTGTCGTAGGCAAACGCCCCCGTGTAGATCACGTTGCGGACGCGCGGGTGGTTGATCCAGTGCGTGTAGGTCACGTCGGCCGACGTCCGGCGCAGGTCGCGTTGCCGCACGTAGCCCATCCCGGGGTCGAAGTCGGGGCCGACGGCGTAGTAGCGGACGTCTGCCACGACGTTCTGCTGCGAGAACAGCGCGCGTCCGATCGCGAGGGTGTCGTCGCGCCGGCCGCCGGGCGTGAACGTCCGCGCGAGGAGCAGCTCGCCCTTCAGCGCGGGGCTGAACCAGAAGTTGCCATCCACCCCCGCCAGGCGGCTGAAGTCGCCCGCCCCCCGCTCCGTGCCCGTGACGATCGCGCCGAGGCTGCTGTTGGTGAACAGATCGCGCTTGACGCGCAGCACGCTGTGGTTGGTCGAGGGCTCGGTCGTCCGCGTGCCTCCCGGCAGCGTCACGTCGTCGCGCCCCGTCTGCACGCTCATCACGCCGATCGAGTAGGGCCCGGCGCGGCCCGAGATCTTCCCCGCCGCGAGGATCGGCACCTGCTGGCCCTCCACGAGGCCGATGCGGCGGCTGTAGAACATCATGATCTCCTCGTCGAGCCCGACATTGAACAGCCCGGCGTCCTCGAGGAAGAAGTCGCGCTTCTCCGGGAAGAAGAGCGGGAAGCGCGTGAAGTTGATCACCTCCTGGTCGGCTTCGACCTGCGCAAAGTCGGTGCGCACCGAGAAGAGTCCACGAAGGTTCGGCGTGAAGTCGTAGCGGACGTCGCCGCCGGCGTTGAACGGCGTCTCGGACGACGATGGCCGGAAGGCCCGCGACGCGCCGCCAAGAATGTAAGGTTCCACTTCCCATCGTGCGTAGGCCGCGTCGGTCCGGATGCCGGTCAGGTGCCCGAACCGCTCCGCGCGCCAGGTTGCCCGCCCCCCGAGCCACCGCGGGATGGGCGCCCAGTACACCGATTCCTGCTTGCGGCGGATCGCGCGGCTGAGCTGGAGGCCCCACGTCATCGGCTGCGTGCCGCCGAAGCGCAGCGTCGAGAACGGGATGCGGAACTCCGCGGTCCACCCCTCGTCGGTGACCTGGGTCCGCACCTGCCAGATGCCGTTCCAGGCGGTGTTGTACGACCGTGCGTCGGTGACGATGCCGTCGCGGCGGGTGCCGAGCACGTTGGTCGAGAAGTAGTAGAAGTTGCGGTGGTCGTGGTACGTGTCGAGGTAGATCCCGACGTAGTCGTCGTTGGACAGCGGCGCGTCGCGCCGCATGTCGAGGGCGACGATCCCCTTCGGGTTGCTGTCGCGGCAGATGACGCCGAAGTACAGCGCGTTGTCGTCCTGCACCACGCGCACCTCGGTGTGCTCGGTCGCCGGCACGCGGTCGAGCGGCGCGTACTGCCAGAACCCTGTCGCCGGCACTGCCTGCTGCCAGACGGCCTCGTCGAGCACGCCGTCCAGCGTGATCGTCTCCCCGCCGGGAATCACCGTGACCACGAGCTGGTCGGGCGAGGGCAGGTCGGGCCGATCGTCGTCCTGCGCGAGCGCCGTGCACGGCGGCAGGCCGAGGAGGGCAGTCACGACAAGGACGAACGGGGAAACGCGGGGGGAGGACTCGCGACGCGACACGCTGCGACAGCATAGCCGTTCCGTGCGCGCTCGTGGTTCCGCGCGCCGGGGACGGGCGTAAGATCCACTCGTGCACTCGTGGTCCACGGGGGACCAGCTCACCCACCGCTTCAACGCCGGACTGGGCATCGGACGTGTCGCGGCCATCGAGGGCCGCGTCCTCGTCGTCCACTTCCCCGATCGCGACACGACGCTGCGCCTCGCGGCGACGAGCGACGCGCTCGTGCCCGTCACCGGCCCGGCGCCCGACCGCGATCGACCGCTGCTCGAGCGCCTCGCCGACGGCGACGTGGATGCGGCCGACGCGTTCCTGACGCGGCTCGACGTCCTGCACCTGCTCGCCATGCGCGAGGCTGGCGGGCTCGGCTCGATGCTCGGCGGACGCGTGCGCCTCTTCCCGCACCAGCTGCACGTCGCCGAACGGGCCACCGCACGCCTGCCGGTGCGCTGGCTGCTCGCCGACGAAGTGGGCCTGGGCAAGACCATCGAGGCGGCGCTCATCATGAACCGCCTGCTCCACACGCAGCGCATCGAGCGCTGCCTCGTCGTCGCGCCCGACGTCCTCACCGTGCAGTGGCTCGGCGAGCTGTGGCGCAAGTACCACCAGGTGTTCACGCTGCTCGACGCGCCGCGC
>CAYSHC010000098.1:0-3299 GCA_964430855.1 uncultured Vicinamibacteraceae bacterium | reverse complement strand
CACGTGCTGCTGCTCAGCGCCACGCCGCTCGAGGACGACGCGCACGGCTTCTTCCGGCTGCTGCAGCTGCTGCGTCCGGAGGAGTTTCCCGGGAACCTCGACGTCGAGGCACGCCTCGCGTCCGGCAGCCCGCTGCCGCCGTGCACGAGCGCCACGCGCCGCGTGGACATCGGCGGCCTGCCGCCACGCGTTCCGCGGCCCGTGGACGTCGACGTGCCTGGCACGATCGCCGCGCTGGCCGCCGCGAGGCCGGCACGGCAGGCGCATCCGCTCGGCGCCGCGCCGCCGGGTGACGGCACGACCTCGTCCGGCGAGACCACGTCGGCGGCAGCCGGCGACGACAGGCGCCGCCACCTGGTGGCGCGCCGCGCCGCGGACCGCGTCCGGCGGGCGCTGGCGTCAGGCGCCGCGCTGGCCGCCGTCCTGGGCCCGGACGAAGACGACTTGCGCCGGATGGCCGCCGACATGGACCGGGCAGACCCGCGCCTGGCGTGGCTCGTGGCGCACGCGGCACGCTGGCGCAGCGCGCGGCAGAAGACGCTGGTCTTTGTCGCCCATCGCGAGACGCTGGAGCTCCTGCGGACGACGCTCAGCGCGCGGGCAAGCCTGGCTACCGCGGTCTTCCACGAGGACCTGTCGGCAGCACGGCGCGACCTCGAGGTCGCGCGGTTCCGCGCGGAGGACGGCCCCAGCCTCCTGGTGACGACCGAGGCCGGCGGCGAGGGACGCAACTTCGAGTTCTGCGACAGGCTGGTGCTCTACGACCTGCCGTGGCGACCGACCACCGTCGAGCAACGCATCGGACGGCTCGACCGCATCGGGCGCCAGCGGCCGGTCGAGATCGTGTACTTCCGCCCCTCGGCGGGCATCGGCGCCGACGTCGTGCGCCTGTACGAGCGTATCGGCCTCTTCACGGCGCCCATCGCCGGCATCGAACCGCAGCTGGCGCACGTGGAGCGGGCGCTGGAGGCCCTCGCGCTCGACCCGTCGGCGTCGCTCACCGACGAGGCGATGGATGCCCTGCTGTCGGAGGCCGACGCCGCGCGCGCACGCGTCCACGACGCGGTGTACCGGCAGCTGCACCACGAGCCGTACCGGCCCGAGCTGGCGCCGTCCATCCTCGCGCGCGTGCCGCCCGACCTCGACGCGACCATGGAACGGGTGATCACGACGGCGGCGGTACGGCTCGGCCTGCGCGTGGAGCCGGTGCGGGGATCGCGCGCGTACGCCATCGAGCTCGGGCACGAGGCCTTCGTCGACAGCCTGCCCGGCGTCGCGCCGGGCGCCACGTTCGTCGGGTCGTTCGACCGCGCCTACGCCGTGGAGGACGAGACGCGCGACTTCTTCGCCTCCGGGCACCCGCTTGTCGAAGGCCTGCTGGCGCATGTCGAGGACGCACCCGAGGGACGTGTCGCGCATCTCGAGCTGCGCCTGCCCGGAGGGTCGGGCGCCGGCGTGCTGGCGCTCCACCGCGACGGCCACCGGACGGACGTCCGCGCCTTCGACGTCGAGGGCGTCGAACGCCGCGACTGGGCGGAGGCGGTCCTCACGTCAACAGCTGCCCTGTCGCCGATGTCGCCGGAGGACGTCCGGCGCCATGACTGGCCAGCCATCGTCAGGCGGCTGGCCCCGAGGCTGGCCGGGCGCCCCGTCGACGCCGTCGCCACGCTGGTCGTCGCCGACGCCCGGTCGTCCGGACGTCCGCCGCGACGCCGTCGTGACGCGACGTCGACAGTGCGCTGAGCATGGAGCCCGGTCCTCGAGATCCGGACGCCATGCGGCTCCGCCGCAAAAGGGCGAGCCATTCAGCGACAATTAGGCCGATTCAACGCGACGCACTGTCACTAAGAAGACTAGTGTCGCCGCCGGCGACGACTAACAAGCGCCTATGGTCCAGATTCGGCGGCGATCGCAGCTCCCGCCAGGCTGGCACGTCGCGTGCAATACGAATCGCTGCAACGGCTGACCTCCCGGCCATCGCTCATTCGACGCAGCACGCCATCAATTGACCAAGAAGATCCTCTCAGCCACCATCCTGACCTTCGTGTTGTCGACGGCCCCGACCTGGGCCGACCCCCTTTCCCTCGCAGGAGGTTTCAACGTCTTCGTCCAGGGCGACATGACCCTGAAGGCCGACGTCGGCGGTCGCGTCGCGGTCGGCGGCAACGCCACGTTCACCAGCTTCGCTGTCGGCAGTGGCGACAACGGCCAGAACGGCGCCATGCTGCCCGCCGACCCCGCGCGTCTCGACCTCATCGTCGGCGGGCACGCCAGCCTGTCGAACGGGTCCATCAACAGGGGCAGCGCCCACGCGGCCTCCGCCTCGCAATCCAATGTCGGCTACCACACGCAGGGTGCCGGCATGCAATCCGGCCCGTCGCCCATCGACTTTGCCGCGGAATTCGAGGCGCTCGGCAGCCTGTCGCAGCAACTGACGACGCTCTCGGGCAACGGCCTCGGCACGCGGACGGACTGGAACACGGCCACGCTCACTGGCACCGACGCCCAGCTGAACGTCTTCGATATCGACGCGACTTTCCTTCAAGGCCTCACGATGCTCGACATCGTCGTCCCGACGACGTCGACGGTCCTTGTCAACGTCAGCGGGCAGAGCCTGGCCATGCAGTACATGGGCATCCACGTGAACGGCCAGCAGGACAACTCGCTGTCATCCCGCATGCTCTGGAACTTCCACGAGCTGATGTCACTCGACCTGCGCGGGCTCGCGTGGCGCGGGTCGATCCTCGCGCCCCATGCCGACCTGATGCTCGACAGCGGCAACGTCAACGGCCAGGTCATCGCGCGCACCGCCACCACGGGCTGGGGCGGCGAGTACCACCACTTCACGTTCAGCGGGGATCTGCCGCTGCCTGACGGCGACATCCCCGCCGTCCCCGAACCCGCCGGCCTGGTGCTGCTTGGCGCGGGCTGTGCGGCCCTCGCGCGCCACCTCCGCACGCGGCGCGCCTGACCACGGGACAGCAGCCGCACGCGGCGCTGCCCTGCCGCGAAACCACTGGGGGGCACGGGGTCACGCGTCCGTGTCCCCCGTGTCGTCGCCCCCGCGCGGAGGGGGATCGACCACCGACAGCAGCACGGAATCGACGCGGTGGCCGTCCATGTCCACCACCTCGATTCGCATCCCGTCGCGTTCGAACACGTCGCCGGTCCTCGGGACGCGGCCGGCAACGTGCAGCACGAGGCCGCCGACGGTGTTGTAGTAGCGCCGCGCCTCGCCGACGAGCGCCGCCGGCCGTCCCAGCAGCCGCTCGAAGGCGTCGAGGTCGAGATCGGCGTCC
>CAYSHC010000097.1:0-14154 GCA_964430855.1 uncultured Vicinamibacteraceae bacterium | reverse complement strand
ATCCTCAGGCGCCTCCCTATTTGGCCTTGCTCCGTGCGGGGTTTGGCCTGCCACGTCCGTTACCGGACGCGCGGTGCGCTCTTACCGCACCTTTTCACCATTGCTTGCCCGCCCGGGGGCGGACGTCAGCTGTGTGTTTTCTGTGCCACTTTCCGTCGGGTCGCCCCGCCCGGGGATTACCCGGCGCACTGCCCTGCGGAGTTCGGACTTTCCTCCAGCCCCGCCCGCGTCACCGCGAACCAGGGCCAGCGATCGTCTGGTCGACTGCCACGCGTCAATGATAGCAGCCAGCTCACGCCCCTCCCTTCCCTTCCCCTGTTCCCCCCCTGTACTCCTCCGATTCTCGATCGCCGCCTACCCATCCGCTTCCTGCGAGATGTTGTACTGCTCGAGCTTCTTGTACAGGTTGCTGCGAGGCGTGCCGATCACTTCCGCCGTCCGCGAGATGTTCCAGTTGTGCTCCCGCAGCTTGTCCACGAGGAACTCGCGCTCCGCCTGCTCCTTGAACTCCCTGAGCGTCGTCGGGCGCGGCGGCGGAGGGGGCGACGGCGGCGCGTTCGGCGCGGGCGCGGGCGCCCCGCCGTCTGCGGGAGCAGGCGACGCGGCGGCGGGGGCCTGCGCCGTCGTCGCCACCGCCGGCACCGGCAGCTGCGTCTGCTCCAGGAACTGGAGGTCGCCGACGTCGATTGGATCCTTCGGCGCCATGATGAGCGCGCGCTCGACGGCATTGCGCAGCTCGCGGATGTTTCCCCGCCAGGGCTGGCGCTGCAGCAGCTCGATCGCTCCCGGCGTGAACCGCCGTGCCCGGCCGCCCTCGGCCGCAAACAGCTCGGTGAAGTGCCGGACGAGCGCCGGGATGTCTTCGCGTCGCTCACGCAGCGGCGGCACGTGGATCGGGATGACGCTCAGGCGGAAGTAGAGGTCCTCGCGGAAGGTGCCCTCGGCGATGGCCGCCTGGAGGTCCTTGTTGGTGGCGGCAATCACGCGGACGTCCACCTTCAGCGTGCGCTGCGATCCGAGGCGCTCGACCTCGCCCTCCTGGAGGACGCGCAGGACCTTGGCCTGCGTCTTGGGACTCATGTCGCCGACCTCGTCCAGGAAGATCGTTCCCTGGTCGGCCAGCTCGAACTTGCCAATCTGCCTGTCGGCGGCACCCGTAAAGCTGCCCTTCTCGTGGCCGAAGAGCTCGCTCTCGATCAGCTCCTCCGGGATGGCCGCGCAGTTCACCTGGACGAACCGTTCGCGTGCGCGGCGGCTGTTCCGATGGATGGCCCGGGCGACGAGTTCCTTGCCGACGCCGCTCTCGCCCAGGACGAGGACGGTCGCGTTGGTAGGCGCGGCACGCTGTACGGCGTCAAACACCTGCCGCAGCGCGGGGCTGTCGCCGATGATGGTGTAGCGCGCGTCCTCGGCGCCCCGCAGGCGCCGGTTCTCCTGCTCGAGCCGGCTCGCGTTGAGCGCGTTGCGAATCGTCAGGAGGACGCGCTCCGACGACAGCGGCTTCTCGATGAAGTCGATGGCGCCCAGCCGCGTCGCTTCCACCGCTGTCTGGACGGTGCCGTGGCCGGAGATCATGACCACGGGGAGCGACTCGTCGATCTCGCGGATGGCGGCCAGCACCTCGAGGCCGTCCATGCCCGGCATCTTGATGTCGAGGAAGACGAGGTCGGGAGCGTCCTGCCGCACGCGGGCCAGGCCCTCCTCGCCGGTAGCCGCCGGCAGGCAGCTGTACCCTTCGTATTCCAGGATCATCCGCAGGCTGTCGCGGATGCTCGCCTCATCGTCTATGACCAGGATGCGTGCACTCACCCCGACAGCATAGATCGGCCGCCACGCCGCCCGGCCGGCAGGTCGGCGGGGCACGCGCGCGCCGCGCGAAGGGGTTGACGGGTGGCGGACGTCACTCGTGCTCAGCGAGCAGGGCCAGCAGCCCGGCCTCGTCGAGCACGCGGATCCCGAGCGCCCTCGCCTTGTCGAGCTTGCTGCCTGCCTCACGCCCGGCGACGACGAAGGAGGTCTTCCGGCTGACCGAACCGGCGACCTTGGCGCCCAGCGCGGTCAGCCGATCGCTTGCTTCGTCGCGCGTCATGCTGTCGAGCGTGCCGGTCAGTACCACGGTCTGGCCCTGGAGCGGCCGCCGGGCCTCTCTTGCGCCCTCGGGCAGCGGCGTCCCGAACGAGACACCGGCCTGGCGGAGGCGCTCGAGCAAGGCCTGCGTTTCGGGCGCGTCGAAGAACCGGCGGATCGAGGCGGCGACGACGGGGCCGATATCGGGCACGGCCTGGAGCTGCTCGACGTCGGCCGCGGCGACGGCGTCCACCGTGCCGAAGGCCTCGGCCAGCGCCTGCGCGCCTCGCTCGCCGACGTGGCGGATGCCGAGGCCGAAGAGCAGACGCCACACCTCGTTGCTGCGGCTCCTGTCGATCTCGGCGAGGAGGGCGCGCGCGCTCTTCTCGCCGAAGCGGCGGACCTCCGTGCGTTCCTCGACGGTGGCGCTGCCGTCCGGTGCTGTGCCCTTGCGGCGGACGGTCGCCGCGAACGTCTGTGACGCCAGCGTCTGCTCGTCGAGCGAGAGGTAGAGGTCGGCAAAGTCGCGCACGAGGCCGTCGCCCACCAGCTTGTCGACGAGCGCCTCGCCGAGGCCCTCGATGTTCATGGCACGGCGGGACGCGAAGTGCAGGAGGCTGCGGCGCAGGCGGGCCGGGCAGCTCGCGTTGAGGCACCGCCACACCACCTCGCCTTCCGGACGCTCCAGTGTGCTCCCGCACGCCGGGCACGTCGTCGGCATCACGAAGCGCTGTTCATCGCCGGTCCGTCGGCTCTCGATCGGCTTGACGATCTTCGGGATGACGTCGCCGCCCTTCTCGAGGAGCACGTAGTCGCCGACGCGGAGGTCCTTGCGCCGGATCTCTTCCTCGTTGTGCAGCGTCGCGTACTGGATCGTGGACCCGGCGAGAGTCACCGGTTCGAGGACGGCGAGCGGCGTGACCGCGCCCGTGCGCCCCACCTGGACGTCGATCCGCAGCAGGCGCGTGGTGGCCTGCTGCGCGGGGAACTTGAATGCCGTCGCCCACCGCGGAAACTTCGAGGTGGCGCCGAGGACGGCGCGCTGGGCGCGCGCGTCCACCTTGACCACGACGCCGTCGGTCTCGAACGGCAGCGCGTGGCGCGCCTGCTCCCATTCCGCGCAGAACGCCTTGACCTCGGCGATGCCGCGGCACACGCGGAAGTGCGACTCCACGGGCAGTCCCCAGGCCGACAGCTGGGCGAGCGTGGCCTGATGGGTCTCGGGCAGCCGCGCCGCCGCGTCGGGCGTGGCGGCGACGACTTGATAGCAGAACGCGCTCAGGCCGCGGCGGGCCACTTCCCTGGCGTCGAGCTGGCGGAGGGCGCCGGCAGCCGCGTTGCGCGGATTGGCGAACAGCGGCTCGCCGGCCGCCTCGCGCTGCTCGTTCATGCGCGCAAAGGCCGCCCGCGGCAGGTAGATCTCGCCGCGGACCTCGAAGCGGCCGTCGGCCTCGCCGCGCAGCCGCAACGGGATCGCACGGATGGTGCGCACGTTGGTCGTGACGTCTTCGCCCTCGACCCCGTCGCCGCGCGTGACCGCGCGGACGAACCGCCCGTCCTCGTAGGTGAGCGCGATGCTGAGCCCGTCGATCTTCAGCTCGGCGACGTAGGTCACCGGCGTGTCGCCGACGCCGAGGCTCCTGCGGACGCGCTCGTCGAACGCGTCGAGCTCTGCCGCGTCGTACGTATTGTCGAGGCTGAGCATCGGCTCCGCGTGGCGGGCCGTGGCGAAGCCCTCGACGGGGCGTCCGGCGACGCGCTGCGTCGGGGAGTCGGGCGTGACGAGGTCGGGATGCTCGGCCTCGAGCGCCTGGAGTTCGGCCATGAGGGCGTCGAACTCGGCGTCGGAGATCTCCGGCGCGTTGTGGACGTAGTACCGCTCCTCGTGGTGGCGGATCTGCGCGCGGAGCTCGTCGATGCGGTCGGCGGGGTCAGCCATGCCTGCTTGGGACGTCTCTCGACGACGTCCGTTCCCGGCTCCGAGCCGTCCCCACGGCGGGGTTCGTGGAACTGTCGCGGTGTCGGCGCGTCACGGCAGGAACGGTGTTCGCGGAAGAATGCCTGGGCGGTGCAAGGGCGGCTCGGGTGAAGGTACGGCCCGGAGAGCCGTCCCCATCTACCGATCGCGCGCGAGGACGAAGTCGGCCAGGCCCATGAGCGCCTCCCGCTCGCGGCTGGCGGGGAACAGCTCGAGCTGCCGTCGCGCCTGCTCGGCGTACTCGTTCGCCCGGCGGACGACGCGCGGGATGATGTCGTACTCCTGGAGCAGGCTGACCAGTTGCCGCCAGGCCTCGGCGGCGACCTCGTCGCCGCGCGCCACCTGCTCCATCAGCGGGCGCGCCTCGGCGTCGGCCACCTGGCGCAGGAGGATGAGCGGCAAGGTGACCTTGCCCTCGCGGAGATCGCCGCCGATGGGCTTGCCGAGCGCCTCCTGATCGGCCGTGTAGTCGAGCAGGTCGTCGACCAGCTGGAAGGCGACGCCGAGGTTGAAGCCGTAGTCCCACAGCGCATGCTGCTGCTCGGCGTCGGTCTGGCCGATCATCCCGCCCATGCGTGCCGACCCCGCAAACAGGTAGGCCGTCTTGCGGCGGATGATGTCGAAGTAGTCCTCTTCGGAGATGTCGAGGTCGCCGTTCTTCGTCAGCTGGTAGAGCTCGCCCTCGATCATCTTCAGGGTGACGTCGCACAGGACGCGGAGGATGTCGACCCTGTCGTAGGTCAGGGCCATGCCGAGCGACTTGATGTACAGGTAGTCGCCGAGCAAGACCGTGACGTCGTTGCCCCAGCGCGAGTGCACGGCCAGGCGGCCGCGCCGCAGGTCCGAGTCGTCGATGATGTCGTCGTGGACGAGCGTCGCCGTGTGGATGAACTCGATCACCGACGCGTACAGCACGGCCATCTCGCCGCTGGTGTCGCCGGCGAGCCGGGCGGCCATCAGCATGACGGCCGGCCGTACCCGCTTGCCACCGCTCTGCTGGAGGTACCGGCCGATCTCGGGAATCAGCTCGACGCGGGAGTCGATATGGCGCAGGAAGGCCTGGTCGACGCGCTCGAGGTCGGCCCGGATTGGTTCGAACAGCTGCGCGAGGTCGGGCGGGGAAGATGAGTGCTGCACGTCGGAAACCCCGGGAATCTCAACACATTGCGGTATGGGTGTCAACGCGACCCATCATCTGGCGGCGCGTGCGCGTTCCCCGAACAGCGCCTCGAAGTTGGCCGACGTCAGGGCCGCGACCTCTGCCGGCGGGAGGCCCCACAGGCCGGCCAACGTGTCGGCCACGCGCGCGACCCATGCCGGCTCGTTCCGCTTGCCGCGGTGTGGCACGGGCGCCAGGTAGGGGCTGTCGGTCTCGATCAGCACACGCTCGCGCGGCGTCGCGGCCGCCACGTCGCGCAGCGCTTCCGCCCGCGGGAACGTGACGATCCCCGAGAACGACAGGTGAAAGCCGAGGCCCAGCGCCGCCTCGGCGAGACGCGCGTCGCCCGTGAAGCAGTGGAACACCCCGCCCACCTCGGAGGCGCCTTCGCCGCGGAGGATCGCCACCGTGTCGGCGTCGGCCTCGCGCGTGTGGATGACGAGCGGCAGGCGCCGTGCGCGCGCGAGCCGCACCTGCGCCGCGAGCACGCGCCGCTGCACGTCGCGCGGCGCGAAGTCGTAGTGGTAGTCGAGGCCGACTTCCCCCAGCGCGCACGCGTTGACCTCGTCGAGCGCCTCCGCTACCAGCGAGACGAGTTCCTCGTCCGCCCCGTACGCGGCCGCGCGGTGCGGATGCACGCCGGCACTGAAGCGCACCGACGGCCATGCCGCCCGCAACGGGCCGACACGTTCGCGTTCGGCTCGCTCCCCTGCATCGATGATGCACAGGGCGCCTGTGACCCCGGCGCCACGCGCACGCGTCACGACCTCGGCGAGGTCGTCACGGAACTCGCCGCCGGCGAGGTGGCAGTGCGAGTCGATCATCGCACTTCGGTGCCGGGCGCCGGCGGCACGTCGAACGACAGCAGCTGCGCGCGGCCGTCGGCTTCCGCCGCGAGCACCATGCCGTGGGAGACGAGCCCCATCATCGGCCGCGGCTTCAGGTTGGCGACAAAGACGATCGTCCGGCCCATGATCTCTTCGGGCGTGTACGACTCGGCCAGGCCGGCGAGGATGGTGCGCTCGGTGGAGGGCGAGTCCTGCACCGTCAGCTTCAGCAGCTTCTTCGACTTGGGCACCCGCTCGGCGGCCAGGACCTTGCCGACGCGCAGCTGGACCTTCGCGAAGTCGCCAATCTCGATGAACGACCCGGACGCAGGCTCGCCGCTCGCCGGGGCCGTGCCCGCGGACGCGTCGGGCTGTGGCGCCGCTGCGCCAGGGACGGGCTGCGCCGCCGCGTCGGCCGCGTCGGCCGTGCCGGGTGCCATCTCGCCTGACGCCGTTGTCGTATCTGAGGACGTGGTCACGTGAATCTCCGTCTGTCGCTTGTCCGCGGGCCGCTCCGCGGCGTTGTCGGAGCGCGGCCACAGCGGGTCACCCTTCAGCAGCTGCCGCGTGCCGTCGTTGCGCCACGCGCCGTCGGCGTCGAGGCGCAACGCCGCAGGCGGCGTCGTGACGCCCAGGCGCTCGAGCAGGCGTGCCGACGCGCCGGGCATGACGGGCTGCAGCAGCGTGGCGGCCACGCGGACGCTCTCGGCCGCCGTGAACAGCACCTCGTCGAGGGCCTGCGCCTGGTCGTCCTGCTTCGCGAGCACCCAGGGCTGCTGCTCGGCGATGTACTCGTTTGTCGCGTCGATCAGGCGGAACACGACACCGGCCGCCTGGTGCAGCGCGTACTGGTCCATCGCGGTGCGGTACAGCGCGAGCACCTCGCTCGCCAGCGGGGCGAGCCGCCCGCCTCCGCCCGTGGGCGACAGCGAGCCGCCACGATAGCGATGCGCCATCGCCGTCACGCGGCTGGCCAGGTTGCCGAGGTTGTTGGCCAGGTCGGCGTTGTAGCGTTCCTCGAGCCTTTCGAACGAGAAGTCGCCGTCGGCGCCGTACGGGATTTCCTTCACGAGGTAGAGCCGCAGCGCGTCGACGCCGAACCGGGCGGCCGCCTCGAGGGGCTCCACGGCCGTGCCGAGCGACTTGCTCATCTTCTCGCCGCGCAGGTGAACCCAGCCATGGCCGAATACCTGCCGCGGCAGGGGCAGCCCCGCGCTCATCAGCATCGCCGGCCAGATGACGCAGTGGAAGCGCGTGATGTCCTTGCCAATCACGTGCAGGTCGGCGGGCCACCAGCGCTGGAACAGCCCATCGTCGGTGCCGTAGCCCACGGCTGACGCGTAGTTGATCAGCGCGTCGAACCACACGTAGACGACGCTCGACGGGTCGGTGGGCAGCGGGATGCCCCACGACTGGCCCGCCCGACTGATGGAGATGTCCTCGAGTCCGCCCTCGAGCAACCGCAGGATCTCGTTGCGGCGTACCTCGGGCTGGACGAACCCCGCGTGCGACTGCACGTGCGCCAGCAGGCGGTCGCGGTAGGCCGAGAGCCTGAAGAAGTGGTTGCGTTCACGGATCCAGTCGGGGCGCGTGCGGTGAATCGGGCACAGCCCCTCGACCAGATCCTTCTCCTGCTTGAAGGCCTCGCACGAGACGCAATACCAGCCTTCGTAGTCGGCCTGGTACAGGTCGCCGGCCGCAGCGATGCGCTCCACCAGCTGCTGCACCGCGCGCTTGTGGCGCGGCTGCGTCGTGCGGATGAAGTCGTCGTACGAGACATCGAGGCCCGCCCACACCTCGCGGAACTCCTGCTCCATCCGGTCGCAGTAGGCGAGCGGCTCGAGGCCGAGCTCACGCGCGCGCTTGAAGACGTTCTGCGAGTGCTCGTCGTTGCCCATGACGAAGTGGGTGTCGACGCCGCAGAACCGGTGATAGCGCGCGATCACGTCCGCGGTGATCTTCTCGTACGCCGTCCCGAGGTGCGGGCGGCTGTTGACGTAGTCGATGGCGGTGGTGAGGTAAAACCTGGACATGCGTCGTTCGTGTCGTGTGTGGCCGCGTGCGCGGCCCCCTGTCGTCGCGCCCCCGGCAGCGCGCCGAGCTCGCGCATGCTGCAGAAGGTGTTGTCACCGAGGATGACGTGATCCACCACCTCGATGCCCATGATCTCGCCCGCCTGCCACATCCGCGCCGTCAACGCGTGATCGGCCGGACTCGGTGACGGGTCGCCCGAGGGGTGATTGTGAAAGATCACCACCGCAAACGCGCCGGCCGCCACCGCCTCGCGGAACACGTCCCGCGGATGGACCGGCGCGGTGTCGAGCGTGCCGCGCGTCAGGACCCGCGAGGCGACCACTCGGTGCCTGACGTCGAGCAGCACCACGCCGAACTGCTCCACGTCGACCGCCCCGAACCGCGGCAGCAGGTAGCCGGCCACCTCGCGCGGCGAGGCCAGCCGCGTCCGCGGCGGCCACGCGCTCGCGATGGCGCGGCGCCCCAGCTCGATCGCGGCGAGCAACCGTGCCGCGCCTGCCGGCCCCAGCCCGCGCATGCGCGCGATCTCGGCGGGGCGCCCGCGGCAGAGGCCCGCCACGCCTCCCAGCGCCTCGAGGGTCTGCGACGCGAGGTCGAGGGCATGCGCGTGCCGGCCGCCATGCCCGAGCACCACCGCGACGAGCTCGTTGTCACCGAGGGCGCCGGCGCCGACGCGCCACAGCTTCTCGCGCGGCCTGTCGTGCGGCTCCAGGGCCTTCATGGCGTCGCTCCCTGTCGCCGCCGGCCCATCACGCGCCGGCCCTTCATCGTACTACGCCGTATACTCCTGCTCATGTCGCGATGCCTCGCGCGCGTGTCCGTCACGCCGGCCTTCCCGCTGCTCCTGCTTCTCGTCCTGGTCGGCATCGCCGGCTGCGCCGAACCGCCCCGCAAGGAGATGGACCAGGCGCAGGGCGCCGTCGACGCCGCGCGCGCCGCCGGTGCCGACGAGTACGCGCCCGACGAGCTGTCGGAAGCCGTGGCTGCCCTGGCACGCGCCGACGAGGCCGTCGAGCAGCGTGACTACCGCCAGGCCCTCAACCATGCGCTCGACGCCCGCGAGCGTGCCCAGGCCGCGGCGCGCGACGCCGCCAACCGGAAGGCCGAGGCCCGCAGCGACGCCGATCGCGCCGTCAAGGAGCTGGCCGATCTCCTCGACGTCGCCACCGCCCGCCGCGACGTCCTGCGCGCCCGCTCCGCACCGGCCGACGTGTCGACGGCGCTCGACGAGGCGATTGCCGCCGGCTGGAATGCCCTGCAAGAAGCGCGCACAGCCATCACCAACCAGCGCTTCATCGAGGCGTCGGCGAGCCTGCGCGCGCCGACGGCGCAGCTGCAGGCGCAAGTCGAGGCGACCGAACGCTTCGCGGAGGCGACACCCCCGCCTCGCCCGGCGCGGCGGCCGCGCTGATCCCGCGCGCCGCGCAACTCCTGCACGGCGTGCCGGGTGGCGACGGTGCAGAATGTGCACTGACAGACGGCACTGCGCTCAGAGCCAGAAGCTCAGGACCGCGACGATGACGATGAAGCCGGCGACGTCGAGCGCGATGCCGTAGCGCATCATCGCCGTGATGGGCACGTGCCCCGAGCTGTAGACGATGGCGTTGGGGGCAGTGGAGATGGGCATCATGAATCCCATCGACGCGCCGAGCGTCGCGCCGAGCGCCGGGACCAGCGGGTCGACGCCGGCGGCGACGGCCACCGCGATGGCAATCGGCACGATCATGTTGGCCGACGCGGTATTGGACGTCGCTTCCGACAGCAGGATGGCCGCAGCCGTGAACGCCAGCAGCAGGGCCAGGCCGCCGTTGGACGGCAGCGTCGCGGCGACCGCGTTGCCCATGGCCGTCGCCAGACCGGTCGAGAACGCCAGGTCGCCCAGCGCGAGCCCGCCGCCATACAGCAGCACGATGCCCCAGTCGATCCGGGTCGCCTCGTCCCACCGCAGCGTGAACTGACGTCGTGGCCATGACACGGGCAGCAGGAACAGCAGCGTCGCGCCGATGATCGCGGCCACGCCCTCGGGCAGTGACGTCCGCAGTGTCGCGGCAACGGGGGCATCGCCCAGGCCGGCGATGGCCAGCACGCCCGGCGTGATCCACAGGCAGACGGTGCAGCCGAACGCGATCAGCACGTTGCGCTGCCCGCGCGTCAGCGGCCCCAGCGCCTCCAGTTCGCGGTGGACCAGGGCCAGGCTCTCTTCCCCCACGCGCAATCCCCGCGACCCCACGGCGAAGACCGCCACGAGGAACCCGAACAGCAGGACGACGATCGGGACGCCGAACGTCATCCACTGGAAGAACCCGATGTGCGTCTGCTGGAGCCGCTCGATGAGGCCGATCCCGATCAGGTTCGGCGGCGTGCCGACGGGCGTCGCCAGCCCGCCGACCGATGCCCCGAACGACGTGATGAGCATCAGCGCGACGGCGAAGCGGCGGAAGTCGTCGCCCGTGCCGGCGATGCCCGTCCGCAACTGCGCCAGGATCGACAGCCCGATCGGGAACATCATCGCCGTCGTCGCCGTGTTGCTGATCCACATCGAGAGGCCCGTCGCCACGGCCCCGTAGGCCATCAGGATCCGCGTGCCGCTGGCGCCCACCCAGCGCGAAGCCAGCGCCGTGTAGGCGATCCGCTTGTCGAGGCCATGCACGAACATCGCCTCGGCCAGGATGAAGCTGCCGATGAAGACGAAGATGATGGGATCGGCAAACGGGGCGAGCGTGGCCTGCGCCGGGGCCACGTGCAGGACGATGGCCAGCACCGGGCCGAGCAGCGCCGTCACCGGCATCGGCAGCGCCTCGCTCACCCAGAGCACGACGACCATCGCGAGGATCGCCGCGAGGCGGTGCGCCTGGGGCGCCAGGTCGAGCGGCAGCAGCCAGACGCAGACGAAGAGGGCCGGCGCCAGGGCGAGGCCGAGCGTCCGGCGTCGGCGGTTGAACCGCTCCTCGGCCGGCGAGTACGACTCGACGTCGAGGATGGCGCCGTGCGGCGTCTTCACGCGAGCCAGTGCCCCTCGAGCACGACCTCGGCCCAGCCCGTGAGGAATACGCCGGCGTCGGTCCACTCGACGCGTTGCGCCCCGCCTGGCGCGACGACCTCGACGTCGCGGGCGGCACCGCCGTAGCGCGCGGCGGCGACCGCCGCCGCGCACGAGCCCGTGCCCGACGACAGCGTGGGCCCGACGCCACGCTCGTAGATCAGGATCTCGACGCGGTCCGGGCGCACGACGCGCGCCAGCTCGAAGTTGGTTGCCTGCGGGAACGCGGCGTGGTGCTGCAGCGCGCTCCCGACGCGGTGCAGCGTCGGCTCGTCGAGGGCGTCCACCAACCAGACGGCCTGCGGGTTGCCCATCCAGAGCGTCACGAGCGGGAGGACGTCGCCCGCCACGTCCACCTGCTGCTGCGTCAGGTGCTCGGGCTGCCCCATCGCCGCGCGGAAGACGGGCCGCCCGTCGGCATCGGTCGAGACGAAGGTCAGCGTCTTGATGCCCGCTGCGGTCGCGATGTCGAACGCCGTCCCCTCGGGGGTGCCGTCCTGGAGGCGGACGAGCAGGGCCGCGAGGCCGCGCACGCCGTTGCCCGAGACCTCGGCGTCAGACCCGTCCGCGTTGAGCAGGCGCATCGAGACAGGCGTCCCTGCCGTGTCGAACAGGATGAGGCCGTCGGCACCCACGCCCGTGTGCCGGGCGCACATCCGCCGCGCCAGCACCCGAAGGTCGTCGTCGGCCGCGCCGGCGTCGGCCGTGCGTACGTAGAGGAAGTCGTTGCCGTAAGCGTGAGCTTTCCAGAAGCGCATGGGGTGTCGGGGTCAGAAGGTGCGCCGGCTGTCGAGGAGGATCGTGACCGGACCGTCGTTGACGAGCGAGACGTCCATGTGAGCCTGGAAGACGCCGTGCGCGACGAGGATACCCGACGCGCGCCAGCGCGCGATGGCCTCCTCGTACATCGCGCGGCCGACGTCCGGCGGCGCGGCGTGCGCGAACGACGGTCGGCGTCCGTGCCGGCAGTCGCCGGCGAGCGTGAACTGCGACACGACGAGCAGCGCGCCGCCGACGGCGGCGAGGTCGCGGTTCATCCGCCCGTCCTCGTCGGGGAACACGCGCAGCCCGCGGACCTTGTCCACGATGTAGGCGAGGTCGGCCTCGGTGTCACCGTCCATGACGCCGAGGAAGACCAGCAAGCCCGTGGCGATCTCGCCGTGCCGCACGCCGTCCACGTCCACGGCGGCGCGTGACACGCGCTGGACGACGGCCCTCACTGCGCGGCGTGTGACGGGCCGGCGGCCGCGCCGGCCATGGAGAGCGCCGCGTCGACCTGCGGCTGGAGGCGCGTGTCGAGCAGGTGCCGCGGGTGGACGTTGCCGAGGGCCTTCAGCATCGACGCCTTGACCCCGGGGTGCTCGCGTTCGAGCTGGCCGATGAGCTGCTTGAGCCGCTGCCGCTGGAGGCCGAGGTCACCGCATGCCGGGCAGCAGCACCCGACAACGGGCAGTCCCACCTCGAGCGTGTAATCTGTCGCTTCCCGTTCCGACACGTACACCAGCGGCCGGATCACGACGTGCCGGCCATCGTCGGAGACGAGGCGTGCGGGCATCGCCTTCAGCGCGCCGGCGAAGAAGAGGTTGAGCAGCAGCGTCTCGATGAAGTCGTCACTGTGGTGGCCGAGCGCGATCTTGGTGGCGCCGACCTCGTCGGCCAGGCGGTAGAGCACGCCCCGGCGCAGGCGGGCGCACAGCGAGCACGGCGTCGCGTTGGCCTCGAGGATGTCGTCCATGACGTCGCCGATCGTCGTGTGCTCGATGCGCAGCTCCCACCCGCGTTCCTCGCAGGCGGCGCGGATGACGTCGTGCTTGAAGTCCTTGTAGCCGGAGTCGACGTTGACGGCGACGAGCGAGAAGCGGATCGGCGCGCGACGGCGGATCACGTCGAGCGCCTGGAAGAGCGCCCAGCTGTCCTTGCCGCCCGAGAGGCCGACCATGATGCGGTCGCCGTCCTCAATCAGGCCGAAGTCGATGCTGGCCTTTGCGACCTTCTTTGCGACGCGGGTTTCGAGCGGAGAGGAGTACGCCATGTCTGTTCACAGTCTACGCGGAGTGGGTAGGGACGGCTCTCCGAGCCGTCCTCCGCGGATCAGCATGTCGGCATGTCGGCGGTGTCGGCCTGACCTGCCCGACACGCCGAGGCCATGACTGGCTGACTCGCCGACCTGCTGACTCGCCGATCTGCCGGGGACGGCTCGGCGAGCCGTCCCTACCTTGGGGGCATGTAGCGATCGTCCCTGTAGACGGGGACGATCCGGACCCTGGTGCCGAGAAACCTGTTGTCGCGCTGGTCTTCCCCTTGGAAGAGAGGGATGAACCCGTCGCTCGACGCGATCGATATCGCGTAGATCCTGTTCATCGGCTGCCCCGGCACCGACTTGTACGGGAATCCTTCGGGCATCGCGACGCGCACGGTCTGCGAGTTGTTCGCGCCGGGCTCCACGCGCAGGCGTTCGGCGCCCGTGTCTATGGTGACCACCGAGGGCGCGGGCCCGTTGGCGAGTTCAATCTCGAGCGCCTCGAGGGCCAGGCTCGTGAACGCGCCGTCCGGATGCGGCCGCGCCGGGGCCCGCAGGATCAGGTCGGCGCGCGACTCGCCCCGCACCCAGAACCACTCCCCCTCCCTGTTGTAGGCGTTGTCGTCCAGGAAGTACGCCGGGAGGGGCGGGTCGCCTCCGAGCGGCTGCTTGGCCCGCGACGGCGTGACGTTCACCGGCAGGTCGTTGACGAGCGACAGCTCGATCGGCAGCCACCGGAATGGTCCGTACTTGGGATGGGTCGCCGGGAAGAACGACGTGAAGAACGGGTTGAAGACGAGCTGCGCGGTGAACAGTGCGCCGCCAGCCGCCGCGATCACCGCCGCGCGCGGCGTCAGCGCTGCCGGCACGAGGAGCAGGAACAGGGCGTAGTAGCCCATGAAGTACCTGTTGCCCACGGGGCCGCCGCCGCCCGTGTACGTGAACGGCATGTAGATCAGTAGGGCAACCGCCGCGGGCGCGAGCGTCACCAGCACGAGCCACTGGAACGGCTCGCGCCGCTGCCGGCCC
>CAYSHC010000096.1:1611-14517 GCA_964430855.1 uncultured Vicinamibacteraceae bacterium | reverse complement strand
CGGTGAACTTCCAGTCGACCAGCAGCTCGAAGTTGCCGTAGTCCTTCTCGGTGGCGAGGTGCACGCCATGGCCGTCGGACACGATCTCGCCGCGCTCGACGTCCACGCTCCAGTGCTTGTCGCGGTCGGCGTTCCACTCCGCCTGCTTGGCCTTGCGCTCCTCGGCCGACCAGGAGCGCTCCTCGTAGGGGCTGAAGACGCCCCCGCCGCCCGGACGGCCGCGCCAGCCCGTCAGGTCCTTCCCGTTGAACAGGCTGGTGAAGCCCTGTGGCGTCGGCTTCTGCGTCGACTGCGCCGCGGCCTCGTGCGTCGCGATGCCGAGCAGCACCGCCATGCCGATGGCCACGGCGCCCGTGCGTCCAAGAACGTTCCTCATCGTTTCCTCGCGTCGCGCCCCGGGTGGGCGCATGTCCGCCGCCGTGCCCGGCGGCCCTTGTCTGTCATCGTGCGCCGCGCTGCGCGGCGCGCCTGCTGCGTACCTCTTCTACGGATACGGGGCCTCCAGTATTACCCCAGGCCTGCCGCACGTACGTCAGGATCGCCGCGAGCTGCTCGTCGCCGAGCCCCGCAAGCGGCGGCATGCTCGGGTAGGCGTCGTCGACGTCGCGGCCCTGCAGCACGACGTCGATCAGCGCCTCGGCCGGGCCGTTGACCGTCGCCGCGCCGGCCAGCGGCGGCGCCAGTGACGGCAGGCCGCGCCCATCCGCCTGGTGACAGGCGGCGCACACGCCGAAGGCCGCCCGTCCCTGCTCGATGACCGCCGGGTCGGCGGCGGGCCCTGCCGCCGCGGACGCCGGCGCGGACGCCGTCCAGGCCTCGTGCAGCTCACGCGCCTTCGCGCGCACCGCGTCGTCGGCGGCGGCAAGGATGGCGTCGAGCGCGGGCCGCGCCGTGGCGGCGGCCGGGCCCTCGGCGGCCGCCATCCCCTCGAGGAGCGCGAGGCGCTGCCAGCGCGGGCGGCCGGCCTCCGCCGCGTATGTCGCCACCGCGTCCGCGCCGTCGCGGGCGCCGGACTGGAGGATGGCGGTAGCCAGCGCGCGCACAAGCCGGCGGCGCCCGTCCGACTCGTCAGCCCAGTCGCCACGCGACAGGACCGATGCCAGCACCTCCGGCTCGCGACCGCCCAGGCCGCTCATCAGGGCGTCCACCATGAAGGGCGCGTCGAGGTCACGCAGCGCCAGCCGCAACGCCGCCTCACGCGCCGCCGGCCGCGACGACGCGCCGAGCGAGTACAGGGCCTGCCGCCGCACCAGCAGCGACGGGTCGTCGGCGCGCGCGATGACGCCCTCGAGCAGCTGCCCGTCCGCATCGAGCCGCGCCTCGGCCAGGCGCATGGCCGTGGCCCGCACGTACGGCGACGGGTCGTCGAGGCGCGGTGCAAGGACGTCGTTGGGCAACGCCTCGAGCCCGTCGAGCGTCCACAGGGCGTGCACGCGCACCCGGTCATCTTCATGCGTCAGGATCTGCTGACGAATCGCCTCGGCGGCGCCTGCCGGGCGCCGGGCGACGAGCGTGCGCTGCGCCATGTCGCGCCAGTGACCGTTCGGGTGCGCGAGCAGCCGCACCCACCCGGCCACGTCGTCGTCGGCGACCCGCGGCGGCGCCTCGAGCGGCCGGCCCGCGTGCCTGATGCGGTAGATGCGTCCCATGCCGCTGAAGGGTTGGTGCAGGCCCCTGTCGAGGATCTGGTTGCGCAGGAAGGTCGTCAGGAAGATGTGACCCTCGATGACGCCGCGATACATGTCGGCGACGTAGAGCGCGCCGTCGGGGCCCGTCGCGGCGTACACCGGCCGCACGCGCTCGTCGTGCGAGAACAGGAACTCGCGCTGCTCGTAAGCGTTCCGTGACGTGAGCATGCCGTCGCGCTCGGTGACCACCGAGCGGCGGATGAGGCGGCCGGCCGACTCGCCGACGAACACGTTGCCGCGGTACTCCGCCGGGAACTGGTCGCCCCGGTAGACGAGCGGCGCCGCGTTGGCCGTGAAGACGCGCAGCCGCCCGTCGTCGGTCAGCTGGGCCCGCCGATTGACGCCCGGCGTGATCGCGTGCGGCCACACCTCGTTGTCCTGCCCGATGCGGACGTCGATCCCGTCGGCCGCCAGGTAGTTCGGGTTCCTCGTCGCGTAGTGCACCGGCACGAGGCTGCCCCGGATGTGGTCCTGGTTGTAGCTGAAGAACAGCCGGCCGTAGTCGTCGTGGCTCATGCCCCACTGCCCCGCCAGCCGCCCCGCGGGGTCGGTGGCGCGGACGCCGCCGCCGAGGCGCAGGCGCTGTCCCACCTGGAGACCGTACGTCCAGTTGTCGAGCGTCCACGACGGGCTGCTCGGCGCGAGGTGCGGGTTGACGGGAATGGGCAGCCCGCCGAAGACGACCTCGCGGGTGTCGGCCCTGTCGTCGCCGTCGGTATCGCGCATGACGAGCACGTCGGGCAGCGCGAAGACCAGCACGCCGTCGGGCAGGAGCTGGAAACCGCGCGGCCAGTCGAACTCGGCAAACACCCTCCGCGTGTCCACCTGCCCGTCGCCGTCGGCGTCGTCGAGCACCACGAGGCGCCCGGGCGGCGCGGGTGCCGGCTCGAGGCCCAGCACCTCGCGCAGCGGCCAGTTGTAGGCGGCCCACTCGAGCACCCACAGGCGGCTGCGCGCGTCGAAGGCGAAGGCGATCGGGTCCTGGACGAGCGGCTCGGCGGCAATCAGGTCGATCTCGAACCCGTCGGCGATGTCCATCATCCGCATCGACTCGGCGGGCGTGCGGACGGGCGCGGGCGGGATGCGCCAGTGCGCCGGCGGCGGGGCGGTGTCGATGGCCGCGCGGTCGCCGACCTGCGCGCGCGTCGGGACGACACCCGCGGCCGCGGCGAGGGCGGCACCTGCCGTCAGCGCCGCCACGGCGATGGCACGACGACGGCTCATTGCGTGCCGGCGACCATGATCATGTCGATGGCAACGGCCCGGCCCGGGCGGCCCACGCCGCGCACCGAGATCTTCGACGCGGCCGGCGGCGACTCGGGCGCGTAGATCGTCGGCCGGATGGTGTTGATCCGCCCGTCGGCGCCCTTGTCCGCCACGTAGTAGGTGGCCTTCACGAGCCGCTGCATGCTGCTGCCGGCGGCGGCCGCGAGCCGCTGGAGCGCCGCGAAGATCTGGTCCACCTGCGCGGCCGGATCCTCGGCCTCGCCCACGAGGCCCGACACGTACACCGGCCGTCCGGAGGCCACGCGGGCGACGCGGCTGAACCGCGCGGACACCGGTTCGACAAACGTCACGCGCGCCGCCGACGCGTCCACCGTCGGCCCCGTGGCCTGGCCGACCGCCACCAGCTCGATCTCTGCCGGCGCCGCGCCGCCGACCCACTCGGTGACGACCTGCGGCGGCGGCGTGCCCGCGAAGGCGCCCGCGACGAGACCGAGCAGCTCGTCGGCGCGCGACATGTCCGTCAGGAACGACTTCACGTGGACGACGTGCGAGAGGTCGAGGCCGACGCCGGCAAGGTCCGTTCGCAACTCGGCGATGGTGCCTTCGATGGCGGCCTTGAAGTTGCCCGTCGCCGCCCGTCCCGACACGACCACGAACGGGCCGTCGGGCTGGATGGCCGCATGCGCCCCCGCCCCCGGCGCGGGCGGCACGCCGTCGGCGACGAGACGGACAGGCTGCCCCGCCGGCACGGCGCGGCCCGTCGCGGCCACGACATCCATGGCCACCCTGGCGCCGGTGCCCGGCAGGCGCGACTCGACGATCGTCACCGCCGGCCGGCGCCCCTCGGCGAAGCGGCTGACGAGCGCGCTGTCCACGAGCGGCGTCACCTCGGCGTCGGCGACGTACACGTGCAGCCGCACGGCCTCGTCGAGCGAGGTCCCGGCCGCCCGCAGGACGTCGTTCAACCGCGCCAGCACGGCATCCACCTGCCGTGCCGCATCGTCCAGGCCCGCAGGCGGCAGCACGAGCGCCGTGTGGACGAGCCGGCCGGCCTGCACGATGACGGCCTCGGCCGCGCCGCCGGCGGAGACGTGGCCGATCCGCCTGAGCTGGACGCCCTCGGGCGAGGCCTGTTGTCCGGCCGGAGCGCCCATGAAGGCGACGACACCGCAGATGGTGAGGAGCGCGGCCATGCGGGCAGGGCGCCGCGCGGGTCCTGTCGAGCGCGTGACTGGCACGCCGCCGAGTCTATGTCGAGGCCGCATGCGCCGCAACGCGCCGCGGCATGAGCCTCCGCCCTGTGGCAGACTGCTGATGTGCTGGTCCGACGTCACCTGCCATCCTCCCGCTCCCGTCCGGACATCGCGACAGCGGCCGTGGCGCTGCTGGCCGCCCTCGCCCTGGGCCCCGCGTCGATGGTCGCCGCCCGGGCGCAGGACGCCGCCCCTGCCTCCGAGGCCGCCGAGCGCGAATTCCTCACCCGCATTCGCCGCGTGACCGTGGACGGCGCGCGCGCGGGCGAGGGGTACTTCTCGTCCGACGGCACGCGGATGGTGTTCCAGAGCGAACGCGAGCCGGGCAACCCGTTCTACCAGATCTACACGCTCGACCTCACGACGGGCGAGGTCCAGCGGGTGTCGCCGGGCCACGGGAAGACGACGTGCGCGTTCTTCCATCCGAAGACCAGCGCGGTGCTCTTCGCCTCCACGCACCACGACCCCGAGTCGCTCGCGATCCAGAAGGCGGAGCTCGACTTCAGGGCCTCCGGGCAGCAGCGGCGCTATGCCTGGGACTACGACCCCGAGATGGAGCTGTACGTCGCGGCGCCCGACGGCAGCGGGCTCACGCGCCTCACGCACGTGCGCGGCTACGACGCCGAGGCCAGCTACTCCCCCGACGGCGAGTGGATCGTCTTTGCGTCCACCCGCCAGGCGTACGAGGGGACGCTGAGCGCCGAGGACGCCGAGCGCCTCAAGATCGACCCGTCGTACTTCGCCGAGATCTACCGGATGCGGTCGGATGGCACGCAGGTCGAGCGGCTCACGCACACGCCCGGCTACGACGGCGGGCCGTTCTACACCCCCGACGGCCGCATCATCTGGCGCCGCTTCGACGAGGCCGGCCTCATCGCCGACGTGTGGATCATGAACGGCGACGGCACGGGCGCGCGGCAGGTCACCGACTTCGGGTCGATGAGCTGGGCCCCCTACATGCACCCGTCGGGCAAGTACATCTTCTTCGCGTCGAACAAGCTCGGATTCGAGAACTTCGAGGTGTTCATCGTCGACGCGGAGGGCGAGAAGGAACCGGTGCGCGTGACCTACACGCCGGGGTTCGACGGCCTGCCCGTGCCGATACCCGACGGCAGGACGCTGGCCTGGACGTCGAGCCGCGGCGGTGGGTCGGGCGCGCAGATCTACTTCGCGGCGTGGAACCACGAGAAGGCGCTCGAGGCGCTCGAGCAGGCGCCGCCACGGCGCGGGAGCGGTCGATGAAGAACGGGATTCCGGCAGGCCCCAGGGCCCTGGCCGGCGGCGAGACGAAAGGCGGCCTCGTGATCGGCCGTGTTCGACACCTCGGCGCGAGTGCCGCGCTCGTGGCCCTGTCTGTCGTCCCGGGATGGGCGCAGGCGCCTGCCGCGGATGCGCCCCCGTCGACGCGTCCGCACGTCGAGCACCTCGCCTCGCCCGCCCTCGAGGGACGGGCCACCGGCTCTCCGGGCGCCGACGCCGCCGCGACCTACATCGTCGGGCAGCTCCGGGCCCTCGGCGCGTCGCCGCTGCCCGGCCGCGACGACTTCCTCGTGCCGTTCGAGTACACGGCACGCATGCGCGACGACGGGACGACGCTCACGATCACGCGCGGCGATGCGACCGAGCGGTTCGACCAGCCCGCCGACGTGCAGGGCCTGTCGTTCTCCGACAGCACGGAGGTGAGCGGCGAAGTGGTCTTCGCCGGCTACGGCCTGGCGATGCCCGAAGGCGCCGGCCTCGGCTACGACAGCTACGCCACGCTCGACGTGAAGGACAAGATCGTCGTCGTCCTGCGCTACTTCCCGGAGGATGCCGACGCCGACCTGCGCGCGGCGCTCGCCCGCTACTCGGGGCTGCGCTACAAGGCGCTCATGGCGCGCGAGCGGGGCGCGAAGGGGCTGATCGTCGTGACGGGCCCGCGCTCGCCGAACGCGGGGACGACCGTGCCGCTCGCCTACGACACGTCGAGCGCCGGGTCGGGCATCGCGGCGGCGAGCGTCAGCGGCGAGGTGGCCGCCCGCCTGTTCGCGGGCCACGGGCAGTCGCTCGAGGAGGTACAGGCGCAGCTCGACACGGGCAATCCGCACGTCACCGGCTTCGCGCTTGAGGGCGTGCGCGTGACGCTCTCGCCGAAGGTCGCGCGCGAGACGGCGACGTCGCACAACGTCGTCGGCTACCTCCCGGCGACGGCGCGCATCGCGCTGCCGAAGCCGATGGTCGCCATCGGCGCCCACTACGATCACCTCGGCCGCGGCAACCGCGGCAGCTCCCTCGCCCGCGGCGACGAGGCCGACCAGGCGCACCCCGGTGCCGACGACAACGCGTCGGGTGTCGCGGCGGTGCTCGAGGCCGCCCGGCAGCTTGCGCGCGGGCAGCGGCAGCGCGGCGTCATCCTGGCGTTCTGGTCGGGCGAGGAAATGGGGCTGCTCGGCTCGGGCGCGTTCGTCGCGTCGCCCCCGGTGCCGCTCGACGACGTCGCCGCGTACGTCAACCTCGACATGGTGGGGCGGATGCGGGACAACAGGCTGACGGTGCAGGCCGTCGGCTCGAGCCCCGCGTGGCGGCCGCTGCTCGAGCAGGTCAACGTCCTCGCGGGCTTCGACCTCCAGCTCCAGGACGATCCTTACCTCCCCACCGACTCGGCGAGCTTCAACCAGGCCGGCGTGCCGACGCTCGCGCTGTTCACGGGCAGCCACGAGGACTACCACAAGCCGAGCGACACGGCCGACAGGATCAACTACGAGGATCTCGACCGCGTGGCGAGCTTCGCGGCCACCGTGGTGCGCCGGCTCGCGAGCACGCCCGAGCCGCCGGCATTCACGAAGGTCGAGCCGAAGGCGCCGGCCGGTGGCAGCCGCGACACGGTTCGGGTCTTCACCGGGACCATCCCCGACTATGCCACCGAGGCGAAGGGCCTGCTGCTCGGCGGCGTCGTCGCCGGCGGGCCCGCCGAGGAGGCGGGCCTGGCCAGGGGCGACGTGATCGTCGAGTTCGCCGGACGGACGATCACCAACATCTACGACTACACCTACGCGCTCGACGCGGTGAAGGTGGGCGTGCCCGTCAAGGTGGTGTACCTCCGCGACGGCGAGCGCCACGAGACCACGCTCACGCCCCGGGCGCGGCGGTAACCAGGCTCACCGGCTGGCGGTCATCGCGCTACGCGCTCCGCGCGGAAGGTCGCGCTGCCGCCCGCCGTGCCGACAATCGCGTCGCCCTCGACGCGCCCCTCGTAGACGCGGCCGCCGGCGGTGAACGTGAGGACATCGCCGCGCAGCCGTCCGTCGGCGATGGCGACGTCGCCGAGCGTGCCGCTCACCATCTGGAACTCCTGCGTCAGCGTCAGCGTCTGGTCGCCGACGCGCCACGTGCCCGCGACCTTCGCCGGCACGATCCACAGCAGCGCCGTGCACCAGCTCGTGCAGTCGTCCTCGACCGTGGACCGCTCGTCGGGCTCCCACGCCTCCATCGTGAACGTGTTGGACACGATGCGCGTGCCGGGCTTCAGCTCGAGCAGCTTCGGCCGCAGCTCGAGGTTGATCGACGGCAGCAGGAACATCGTGATGACCGACGCCTTCGACAGGTCGGCCTCGAACAGGTCGGCCTCCTCGAACGTCGCGCGGTCGGCGACGCCGGCCTCCGCCGCGCGATGCCTGGCGAGCGCCACCATGTCGGGGTTGTACTCGATGCCATGGGCGCGCAGCCCGCGCTTCGCGGCGGTGATGACCGTGCGCCCGTCGCCCGACCCGAGGTCGATCAGGTAATCGTCCGGTGACACGTTGGCGATGTCGAGCATCCGCTCGACCAGCGCCTGCGGGGTGGGCACCCAGACGACGTCCTTGCCTTCCTGGCCTTCCTGCGGCACGTACGGCTCGGCGGGCGCCTGCGGGGCCTGGGCGGCGGCCTGCGCCAGCGCCGCGCGCGTGCCGCCGGGCAGCAGCAACGCCAGGGTCAGGGCCGTCAGCAGGATCCGCGTGGAGATGGTGATCTGTGTGGTCATTGGGACTCCCCGTCCTTAGACGTAGTACTTCCGGTACATGCCCCGCCGGAACAGCCATCCCCCGAGCGGGCCCAGCCAGTCGAGCACGTAGTACATGTGTTTGAGGTCCATGAACTCGATCAGGTTGCCATCGAGGTCACGGGCGAAGAAGAACGTGTGGCCGCGCGGTGAGCGCTCCGGCCGGCTGACCACCTCGACGCCCTTCGCGACGAGATAGTCGTACCACTTCTGCGTGTTGCGCACGTTGAAGCTGAAGTGGGTCTGCCCCACGCGGTTCCACGGGATGTCCACGGCCGCGAGTTGCGGCTGGAACTCGAAGATCTCGAGCACCGCGCCGCCGGGCACGCGGATCCAGCCGATCCGGCACGTCGGGGCCGGCGCGTCCACGCCGAAGAACGCCCGCACGCGCTCCGGGGGTGTCTCGGAGACGCCGACGAGCGGGCAGCCGAAGATCTCCCAGTAGAACTTCACGAAGGCATTGAAGTTGGACACCGTGATGCCGACGTGGCTGAACGACCGCACCTTCATGAGGCCTCCCCGGCATGCGCCGGCTGACGGCGCAGCTCCGTCGTGGTGATGTGATCCGCCACGCGCAGCGCCTGCGCGATGATCGTCAGCGCCGGGTTCACGGCCGCCGACGACGGGAAGAACGACGCGTCGACGACGAAGAGGTTCTCGACGTCGTGCGTCCGGCAGAACGGGTCGAGCACCGACGTGCGCGGATCGGTGCCGAAGACCAGCGTGCCGCACTGGTGCGTGGTGTTGCGCTGCTTGTGCGAGTGCGTCATGACCTTCCAGAAGCCGAGCCGCCGCAGGATGCGCTTCGCGACGGCGACGAGGCGCTCGTGGCTCGCGACGTTGTTCGGCGTGTAGACCAGCCTGATCCTGCCATCGGGCGTCAGCGTGACGCGGTTGTCGGGGTTGGGCAGATCCTCCGACATGGCCAGCCAGTCCACGCCGCGCGCCACCCACGCGTCGTAGGCCCACAGCGGAATGCCCGGGATGATCGTGTCGCCCACCACCTTGGCCATGATCCCGTGCGTCCGGCCCTGCGACTGGATCTGGCCCAGCGGGTAGGGCTCGTCGGGCCCGCGCAGGTAGAAGTCGTTGATCGCGACGGTCTTCTGGAAGACGTCGCCGTTGACTCGCCACGGATGGAAGCCCTGCATCATCGTCGCCAGGTGCGCCATGTAGCGGCGCCCCACCAGCCCCGACGAGTTCGCGAGGCCGTCGGGATGCCTGTCGGAGGCCGACCGCAGGAGCAGCGCCGCCGAGTTCACCGCGCCACACGACACGACGACGATGGGCGCCTCGGCGCGGAGCCGCTCGCCGTCGCGCGCGAACTCGACGGCGGTGACGCGCGAGCCCGCGCCGTTGGTGACCAGGCGCGTGGCCGTCGCGCGCGTCAGCAGCCTGACGTTGCCGCGCGCGAGGGCCGGGCGCACGCAGCAGACGTCGGCATCGCTCTTGGCGTCGATGCGGCAGACGAACGAGTTGCAGGTGTTGCACAGCACGCACCCGCCGGGCTCGTCCGGCCGCCGCAGGCCGAGCGGCAGCGGCGACGGATGCAGCCCCTGCCCGCGCAGCGCCTCGACGATGCGGGCCATGCCGGGCGCGTGCGGGATGGGCGGGTAGGGATACGGCGTGCGGCGCGGCTCGGTCGGGTCGTCGCCGACGCCGCCGTGCACCTCGTACAGTGCCTCGGCACGCTCGTACCACGGCGCGAGCGTGTCGTAGTCGATCGGCCACGCGGGCGACTCGCCGTCGCGATGCACGATGACGCCGAAGTCCTCGCGGCGGAGCCGGTAGAGCACCGCGCCCCAGTAGCGCGTGTTGCCGCCGATCCCGTAGTGGATGTAGGGCTGGAACGGCACGCCCTCACCGTCCACCCACGTCTCGCGCGCGCGGTAGCGCAGGTCGCGCCATACCGCCTCCGGGCTCCAGTTCTCCGCCTCGGACGGGACGGCCTCGCCGCGCTCGAGCACCAGGATGTCGGCGCCCGTCTGCGCGAGCGCGTACGTCACGGTGCCGCCGCCGGCGCCCGTGCCGATGACGATGACGTCGGCGCGAAGGGTGGACGTGGCCACGTCAGCGCGCCTCCTGCGGCGCCGCCGCCGGCGGCGCGTCGAGGCCCGCGTAGATCGTGTCCATCAGGCGGTGGTCCTCCAGGGCGCGCTCCAGGCTCATCTCGGGCGCCGTCCCCTCCCTGACCGCGCGCGCGAAGTCGCGGTACATCGCCTGGTACCCGCGGATGTCGCGGAAGCCCGGCAGGATGAACCGCACGCCGCCGCGGCCGCGCGCGAACACGAACACGCCGTTGGACTCGAAGGTGATGACGCCCTTGCGCCCGTAGATCTTCGACAGCCGCAGGCCCCTGAAGAGCGACGGCACCTCGCGCGAGTACAGGAGCGCACCGGCGGCGCCGTTGTCGTAGGCGAAGGCGACCATCATGCTCTTGGCGCGCCTGTCGGGGCCGTCGGCCGACGCGGGCGGCCGGATCCCCTGGATGCGGGTGATCGCCGGCCCGAGGCTCCCGGCCAGGTGCAGCCAGTGGATGCCCTCCTCGAAGAAGGCATCGCCGCCCGCGATCGCCTCGTCGTTGCGCCAGTCGTCTGCCGGCTTCAGGCGGTGCGCGACGGTGACAAACTGCGCAAACAGCATCTCGCCGACGACGCCGTCGGCCAGCAGGCGCCGCAGCACCACCGCCAGCGGCTTGTAGTGGTCGTTCTCGCCGACGAGGACGATCCTGCCGGCCGCGTCACGGGCGCGCAGGACGGTGTGGTAGTCGTCGAGACGCGGGAACGCGGGCTTCTCCACGAGGACGTGCTTGCCGGCGGCCAGCGCGCGCAGCGTCAGGTCGAGGTGCAGGTGCGGCGGCACGGCGACCACGACGGCCGCGACCTCGGGGTCGTCGATGGCGGCCTCGTACGCGTCGTACGCCGCGACGCCGCCGTACGTCGCGCGGTAGGCCTCGGCGCGCGCCAGGTCGCGGGATGCGTAGGCGGGCACCCACACGTCACGCAGCCGCCTGAGGTGACGGCTGTGGACCTGCGTGATGAAGCCACATCCGAGGAACGCTATCCGTTGTGGGGCGGGCATTACGACGGGAGCCGGGCAGAGGCCGCCGGCCGTCCCCCAGTGTATACCGCGGGGCCTGGAAGCCCGGCCATGAGCCGCGGCGTGCCTACCGCCGCGTGCCGCGGCCGAGCCGCACGACGATGTCGTACTCGCTCTTCGTGACGGGCTGCACCGAGAGCCGGGAGCCCTTCCGGGTGACCATCATGTTCTCGAGGCCGGGCGTGGCCTTCAGCGTGGCGAGCGACACGATCTCGTCGAAGCGCTCCACGAACCCGATGTCCACCATGTACCAGATGGGCGCCTCCTTCGTGCTCGCCGGATCGAAGTACCGGTGGCCGCGCTCCCACGCCGTGTGGTCCGGGTACCCCTCGCGCACGACCTCGGCCAGCCCCGTGACGCCCGACGGCTTGGCGTTGGACGCGTAGAAGAGCACGCCGTCGCCGACGCGCATGTCGTCGCGCATGAAGTTGCGCGCCTGGTAGTTGCGGACGCCCTCCCAGCTCGTCCGCCCGTCGCGGGCGAGGTCGTCGATCGTGTAGGCGTCGGGCTCACACTTCATCAGCCAGTAGCGTCGGGCCATCTGTCGTCTCCGGGGCGGTGCCGGCACCGCGCGCGCGCCGCCGATCCTACAGCACGTATCATCCTCGGGTGGACATCGACGCGGCGATCCAGGAGGCCGTCGCCGCCCTGCGTGCCGGCGAGCTCGTCGGCATGCCGACGGAGACGGTCTACGGGCTGGCGGCCGATGCGACAAACGCCGATGCCGTACGCGAGATCTTCCGCGTGAAGGGACGGCCGTCGTCGCATCCGCTCATCGTGCACATCGGCAGCGCGGACGACCTCGACGTGTGGGCCCGCGACGTGCCGCCCGTCGCGCGCGCGCTGGCCGAGCGCTTCTGGCCGGGTCCGCTGACGATGGTGCTGCCGCGCGCGGCGCACGTGCTGCCCGAGGTCACGGGCGGCCAGGACACGGTCGCGCTGCGCGTGCCGGGACACCCGGTGGCGCGCGCGCTCATCGACGCGTTCGGCGGCGGGCTGGCCGCGCCGTCGGCCAACCGGTACGGCCGCATCAGCCCGACGACCGCCGACGCCGTCCGCGAGGAGCTCGGCGACGCCGTGCGCATCGTCCTCGACGGCGGGCCGAGCCAGGTGGGCCTCGAGTCGACCATCGTCGCGTGCCTGAACGGGCAGGTGACGGTGCTGCGCCCCGGCCACATCACGCGCGACGAGATCGCCCGCGTCGCGGGGACCGTCGCGCCCGCGGCGACATCGCGAGCGCCGCGCGTGCCCGGCAGCACGCGATCGCACTACGCGCCGCTGACGCCGCTGCTCATGGTGACGCCCGACGAGCTGTCGCCGACCGTCCGGCGCCTCGTCGCCGACGGCTACCGCGTCGCCGTCCTGGCGCTGCGGCCGCCGCCGCGCGGGCTGCGTGCCAGCCTCTGGGTACAGGCCACGCCCGATGCGGAGGCCTACGCGCGCGACCTGTACGCACGGCTGCGGATGCTCGACCAGGCCGGCGCCGACCGCCTCCTCGTCGAGCGGCCGCCCGACGGTCCGCTGTGGGTCGCCATCCACGATCGGCTGCGCCGGGCGTCAGCCGCCGCGGCCGACGACGACGCGCCGCCGGACAGCCCCGAGCGCGACGCGCCGTGATCCG
>CAYSHC010000096.1:0-1601 GCA_964430855.1 uncultured Vicinamibacteraceae bacterium | reverse complement strand
CTATGCTGATGCGCATGTCCGAGCCTTCCCTGTACGTCACCGGACGTCTCGTCCTTCCCGATCGGGTCCTCGACCGCGGCTACGTCGCCTGCGCCCGCGGCCGCATCGTGCGCGTCGGCAGCGGCAGGCCCCGGCGCGTCGGCGCCGCCACCGTCGTCGACGCCGGCGAGGGCTACGTCACGCCCGGCTTCATCGACATCCACGTGCATGGCGGCGACGGCGCCGACTACATGGACGGCACGGCGCGCGCCGTGCGCGTCGCCAACCGGGCACACCTGCGCCGCGGCACGACCACGATCTTCCCCACCACGACGACGGGCACGCCCGCGGAGGTCGCCCGGATGATCCGCGCGTGCGGCGCGGTCGCGCGGCGCTGGCAGCCGTCCGACGGCGCGCGCATCGGCGGCGTGCACCTCTACGGCCCGTACTTTGCCGACAACAAGGTGGGCTGCCACTCGCGCGAGGGACGGCGCGACCCGCTGCCGCGCGAGTATGCCGGGTACTTCCGCAGCGGGCTGATCCGCGTCGCCACCTGCGCGGCCGAGCTGCCGGGCGCCGAGGCGTTCTATCGCGAGGCGCGGCGGCATCGGTGCCTCGTCACGTGCGGCCACTCGGACGCGGGCTGGCCGGAGCTTGTCGCCGCCTACCGGGCGGGCATGCGGCACGTCGATCACTTCTGGTGCGCGATGAGCTCGGTGCCGAGCGTGCGCGAGCGCCTCGGGACGCCGATGCGCGGCAGCATGGAGCAGTTCGTCATCGCGCACGCCGAGATGTCCACCGAGGTCATCGCCGACGGCCGCCACCTCGCGCCGGAGCTGCTCGAGTACGCATGGCGGCTCAAGGGCGCCTCACGCCTGCTGCTCGTCACCGACGCCAACCGTGCGCTCGGCATGCCGCCGGGCCGCTACCGGTTCGGCCCCGAGGCGACGGGCGCGTGGTTCGAGAGCGACGGCGAGGTCGGCTTCGTCCCGGGCGAGGGCCTCGCCAGCAGCGTGATGGGCCTCGACCACATGATCCGGATCATGCGCCGCGACACGCCCGCGCCGCTGCACGAGATCGTCCGGATGGCCAGCCTGACGCCCGCCGAGCGCACCGGCATCGACAGGCGCGTCGGCAGCCTCGAGGCCGGCAAGCACGCGGACATCGTCGTCCTCGACGCCGACCTCCAGGTGCGGCGCGTCTTCGTGGACGGCCGGGACGCGCTTGCCGCCTGACGAGCGCCGTCGCCGTCAGGGCTCGATGTCCACCTCCACGCCGGCGCCAAACGCCTGCCGGACCGCGGGCGTGACATGCCGGCTGTGGACGCGCAGGTGGGCGAGCCGCGGCAGCCTGGCAAGGTGCGCGATGCCGGCGTCGGTGAGCCGGTGGCACTCGTCGAAGGTCACGCGCTCCAGCGTCTCGAGGCGCGCCAGCATCTCCGGCGTGCGGTCGGTGATGTGCGTGTAGCTGTTGAAGTACGACCGCAGCGCGGACAGGCCCGCCAGGTGCCGCGTGGCGGCATCCGTGGTGTTGCGGGAGTACATCAGGATGAGGGTCTCGAGCCTCTCGCACCGGCCGATGTGCCGGTAGCCCGCGTCTGGCACGTCCATCGGCATCAGCTC
>CAYSHC010000095.1:10374-14592 GCA_964430855.1 uncultured Vicinamibacteraceae bacterium | reverse complement strand
CTACCCGTCGCAGCTGTCGGGCGGGGAGCAGCAGCGGGTGGCGTTCGCGCGGGAGCTGGCCAACAACCCGCAGGTGCTGCTGGCCGACGAGCCGACCGGCAACCTCGACAGCCGCACGGGGCAGCACGTCATCGACATGCTCTTCGACGTGAACCGCGAGCGTGGCACGACGCTCGTGCTCGTCACGCACGACCGCGACCTGGCCGCACGCGCCGACGTGCAGGTGATCATGCGCGACGGGCGGATCGTGGAGCGGATCGTGCGGCCGCAGGCCCCCGCGGCGCACGGAGTGGACGCCTGAATGTTCACGCTGCGCATGGTCTGGCGCGAGCTGCGGGCGTCGTGGCTGCGCCTGGCGTTCTTCTTCCTGTGCATCGCCCTCGGCGTGGGCGCCATCGGCGCGTTGCGGTCGGTCATCCAGAACGTCCGGGACGTGCTGGTCAGTGAGGCACGGGTGATGACCGGCGCCGACGTCGTCGTCGGCACCAGCCGCCCCTGGGTGCCGGAGGTGCGCGAGGCACTCGACGCCGTGATCGCTTCAGCGCCGGTGCGGCGGCGGGTCGAGGTCGTGGAACTCGCCACGATGGTGCGGCCCGAGGACGTCTCGAAACCCGCAGCGCGCATGGTGGAGCTCCAGGCCGCCGACGAGGGCTTCCCGGTCTACGGCAGCCTGGTGCTGGAGGGCACACAGCCGTTCAGCCACGCGCTGCTGCGCGGCGGTGGCGCACTGGTGCGGCCGGAGCTGCTCGTGCAGCTCGACGTCGAGGTCGGCGACCGCCTGCGGATCGGCGAGGGCAGTTTCGAGATCCGCGGTGTCATCGCCGAGGAGCCGGGGCGCCGCGCCGGCATGTTCAGCCTGGGGCCGCGCGTGCTGATCGACAGGGCCGACCTCGACGCGACGGGGCTGCTGGCTTTCGGCGCCCGGGCCCGCTTCGCCATCCTGCTGGCGATGGACGACGGCGGCATCGAGCCGCTCGTCGAGGAGGTCCGCCGCCGGTTTCGCACGCAGTTTGTCTCGGCCCGATCGTACCGCTCGACCGAGGACCGCGTGGGTGACGACCTGCGCGTGGCCGAGAACTACCTGAGCCTCGTGGGCTTCATCATGGTGGTGCTCGGCGGGATCGGCGTGTGGAGCGTCACGCGGGTCTTCGTCGCCCAGCGCATCCGCAGCATTGCGGTGATGAAGTGCATCGGCGCGACCAGCGGCCAGATTCTCGCCATCTACGCCGCGCAGGTTGCCGCGCTCGGCCTGCTCGGCAGCCTGCTCGGCCTGGGGCTGGCGGCCGTCGCCGTCCGCTTCGTGCCGGACGGGCTCTTCGGCATCGACGGCCTCCAGGTCGGCCTGACGCCGGCCGCCTCGGCGCAGGCCCTGCTCATCGGGGTGCTCGTCTCGCTGCTGTTCGCGCTGGTGCCGCTGCTCGAGGTGCGGCGGGTGCGGCCGCTGTGGCTGCTGCGCGACGAGTCGGCGCGAACGTCGCTCGGCGGACGGCTGCCGCGGGTCGACGTCCTCCAGTGGGCGGCCGCTGCCGGGGTGGTCGTGGCGCTCGCGGCTGTCGCGTCGTGGCAGGCCGACTCGCTGCGCGCCGGCCTCATCGTGTCGCTGGGCCTGGTCGTCGTCACGCTCGTCCTCGCCCTTGTGGCGACCGGCGTGGTACGCGCCGTGCGGCCGCTGCGCCACGCGCGCCTGTTCGCCGTGCGGCATGCGGTGCTCAGCCTCGGACGGCCGGGCAACCAGACCCGCGTCATCCTCCTGGCGGTGGGGCTCGGGGCGTTCTTCATCCTCGGCGTGCGGCTCGTGCAGGGGAGCCTCCTGTCGGAGCTCTCGTTCGACCTCCAGCAGGACGCGCCCGATATGTTCCTGCTCGACGTGCAGCGCGACCAGCGCGACGACGTCGAGCGCCTGGTGCGCGAGGCCGTCGGCGACGACCGCACGATCCGGATGCTGCCGGTGCTGCGGGCGCGCGTCACCGGCGTGCAGGGGCGCGGCGGTGACGTCACCGACGCCGAAGGCGTGCGCGAACGCGCCGGGCTCGGGCGCGAGTTCGTCATCACCTATCGCGATCACCTGGAGATGAACGAGCGGCTGCTCGAGGGCGAGTTCTGGCCGGAGACCGATCCGGCCATGCCCCAGGTCTCGATCGAGGAGGCGCTCCGGCGCAACGCGGGGCTCCGGATCGGCGACGTGGTCACCTTCGACGTCATGGGCCGCGAGTTCCGTGCGCGCGTGACGAGCGTGAGGGACGTCGAGTGGAACGACGTCCGCGCCGGCGGCTTCATGTTCGTCTTCAGGCCTGGCGTGTTCGACGCGGCGCCGCACGGCTTCATGGGCATCGTGCGCGGCCCGGAGGTGCCGGCCGCGCGCGCGCGCCTTCAGCGTGACCTCGTCCTGGCCCACCCCAACGTGTCGGCGATCGACGTCCGGGAGGTCGTGCAGGCCATCCGGAGCGTCCTGGCCAACATCACGCTCGCGATCACGGTGGTGGGGGCGCTGGCGCTCGGCAGCGGCGTCCTGATCGTCGTGGGGTCGGTGGCGATGACGCGGTACCAGCGGCTCTACGAGTCGGCCATCCTCAAGACGCTCGGGGCGCCGCCGCGGACCATCACCGCGATGGTGGCCGTCGAGTACCTGGGACTCGGCGCCCTGGGCGGCCTCGTGGGGGCGCTCGGCGCGATGGCGCTCGACTGGGGCGTCGCGCGCTACCTGCTGGACATCGACTGGCGCCCGGCCCCGGCGACGGTGGTGGCGGGCATCGTCGCCACGAGTCTGATTGTGGGCTTCGTCGGCGTGGCGGCCAGTCTGGACGTCGTCAGGCGCCGGCCCCTCGGGGTGCTCCGCGCCGAGTGAGCCGCGTGCTCAGGCAGCGTGCTAAGATCCACCGGATTGAGACCTGCCCGCCGGCCGGGCAGAGGGAGAACGTGGATGGACGTGTCGGAGTTCCAGGACGCGCTGCTGCGGAAGCGTCGCGAGTTGCTCGAAGGTGAGGGCCTGCGTCCCATCGGCGAGATGATGGGGAACAGCCGGCAGGGCGACATGGCCGACCAGGCCGAGGGCATCAACGAGGTGCACATCGCCCTCAAGCTGCGTCAGACCGACGCCAAGATCCTGCAGGCCATCGAGGAGGCGCTGGCGCGCATCGAGCGCGGGACCTACGGCATCTGCCGCGACTGCGGTGAGCCGATCTCGGATGCCCGTCTGCACGCCATCCCGTGGACGCGGGTGTGCATCACCTGCAAGGAGAAGCAGAAGTCGTGAGAGCCTCCGAACTGCGCGCGCTGCTCGAGGAGATCTATCGCGACCGCCACGCGATCTACGACCGCCACGTCCGCGGCGCGCAGGCGATTGGCGATTACGAGATCAACAACACCTACCAGTACATCATCGCCCGCGAGGAGGTGCACCTCGACTGGCTCCGCCGTGCCTGCGACGACATGGGCGGCACGGCGACGCCGTCGAGCGAGGCCCTGCCGGTGCCGGCCACTGGCCGGGGCGTCGAGCGCGAGCGTGCCGTCATCGACGACGACGCACGACAGCAACGGGCCTTCATCGACAGGTGGGCGCCGCGTGTCGACACGGTCACGCATGCCCGCCACGGGCTGATGCTGCGTGTCATGCTGAACGAGATGCGCGAGCACCTGCGGTTCTTCGAACTGGCCCTCGAGGGGCGCGACGACCTGCTCGGGCGCCGGCCCCCGGGCGCCAGCACGGGCGACGGCGTCCTCCCTGTCCGGTGGGTGGAGTAGCACGCGTCCCGGTCGCCATCGCCCTCGGCAGCAACCTGGGCGATCGCGACGCGCTGCTCGATGCCGCCGAGGAGCGGCTGGCGGCGCTGCTCTCGGGCGCCGTGGCGTCCGGGCGCTACGAGACCACCCCCGTGGGCGGTCCTCCGGACGCCCCCCTCTATCTCAACGAGGTCGTCGTCGGCTCGACGACGCTCGGGCCGCGCGCGCTGCTGGATGCGCTCCTGGCGATCGAGCGCGAGTTTGGCCGCGAGCGTCCGGCGAAGGACGCCCCCCGCACGCTCGACCTCGACCTCATCCTCTACGGTGACTTCGTCGTGGACGAGCCCGGCCTCATCGTGCCGCACCCGCGCTTCCGCGACAGGGCCTTCGTGATGGAGCCGCTCTCGGAAGTGGCCGGCGACTGGGTGGACCCCGTGTCGGGCCTCACGATGGCGGAGCTCCGCCGCCGTCTGTAGCCGCGCCATGGTAGGGACGGTT
>CAYSHC010000095.1:0-10364 GCA_964430855.1 uncultured Vicinamibacteraceae bacterium | reverse complement strand
TTTTCTTCTTTGAGACAATATATGCATGTTTAGAACCAAGATCAAAGTTACTTTTTCTACCAAAATAATAAACTTCTGAAATCATTTTCTGACGCTTTCCAGAGTTTAAATAAAAGGTGAATGGAGTACCATAAGAACCACTTGTCGTTACTTTGTGCAAAGAGTCGATGCAGTCTTTATAAGGAATAGATATAAAATCATCGTAATTCCAGGCTCGGAGAGCCGTCCCTACCGCTGGTGTCAGGCGCGGATGGTGTCGGTGCCCTCGGCGGTCACCGGGGCGGGAGCGCGCTGGCGCAGGCCCTTGAAGCCCTGCTCGAACAGCGTGTAGAGCGTGGGCACGAAGACCAGCGTGATCAGCGTGGAGGTGCTGAGACCGAAGATCACCACGCGCGCCAGCGGCGCCTGCAGCTCTGCGCCCTCGCCGATGCCGAGGCTCATGGGCACCAGGCCGAGCACCGTCGTCAGCGTGGTCATCAGGATCGGCCGCAACCGCGTGCGACCGGCCATCATCGCCGCGGCAAACAGCTCCATCTTGTCGCGCTTCCGCAGCGTGATCGTGTAGTCGACCAGCAGGATCGCGTTGTTGACGACGATGCCCGCCAGCATGATCACGCCGATGTAGGCCTGAAGGCTGAACGCGGTGCCGGTGATGAGCAGGCCGCCCACCACGCCGATGGCCGCCAGCGGGATGGAGAACATGATGATGAACGGGTCGCGGAACGACTCGTACTGCGACGCCATCACCGCGTAGACCAGCACCACGGCGAGCAGCAGCAGCCACTGGAGCTGGCTGAACGCCTTGGTCTGCTCCTCGACCTCCGCGCCGAAGCCGACCGAGAAGTCGGGCGGGATGTTCAGCTCGGGCAGCCGCTCCATCACGCGGTTGACCGCTTCCGAGAGCGGGACCTCGATCTCGGCGTTCACCCGGACGACGCGCTCCTGGTTGCGGCGCTGGATCTCGACCGGGCTGTCCTCGGGCTGCATGACCAGCAGGTTGCGGGCGGGCACGACCTGGCCCGTCGGCGTGCTGAGCAGCACGTCAGCCACGTCGGCGACACGCTCGCGGTCCTCGTCACGGAGCCGGACGACGATCGGGTACTCCTGCCCCCGTTCGCGGTAGTACGCGGCCTGGGTGCCGGCGACGTTCGTGCGCAGCGTGTTGGCCACGCCGCTGACAGTCAGGCCCAGCAGCGCCGCCTTGTCGCGGTCGACGCGCACGGCCAGTTCCGGCCGGCCTTCTTCGCGTTCCGGCCTGACGTCGGCGATGCCCGGGATGCTCTCCATCAGCGCCTGGGCCTCGCGCACCAGGCGTCGCTGGTCGTCGAGGTCGTAGCCGCGAATCTCGAGGGCGAGCCGCGCGTCGGCGCTGCCGCCCAGCAGCCGGTTCAGCTGCCAGTTGCCGCCGGAGGCGCGGGCGCGCAACTGCACGCCCGGGATGCCGGACAGGGCGCGGCGCAGCTCCTGCGCGATCTGCTCGTTCGAACGCGTCCGCTCGGTCTTCGGCACGAGCTGGAGCGTCATCTCGCCGCGGTGCGTCCGGCTGCCGCCGAAGAACCCGCCGCCGCCGCCCTCGGTGATGATCGTCACGGCTTCGGGCACCAGCTCCCGCACCCGCTCCTCGAGCGAGAGCATCGTCTCGAGCGTCCGCTCGACGCGCGTGCCGATCGGCAGCTCCACGTCGACACGCACCTCGCCCTCGTCGGTCTGCGGGAGCAGCTCGAACTTCAGGTACGGCATCAGCGCGATGGCCAGCGCCAGCGAGGCCGCCGCCACGAGCATCACGGTGGGACGGTGCCTGAGTGCCGTGCCGAGGAAGCGCGCGTAGCGATCGTCGAGCAGCTCGAGCGCGCGCCCGCTTGCCGAGTAGAGGCGCGCCCCCAGTCCGCTCGCCTCGGTCACCGGCGTGGGCGGCGCCATGAGCAGGGAGCAGAGCACCGGAACCACCGTCACCGCCACGAACAGCGACATCGTGAGCGAGAAGATGATGACGATCGAGAGCTGCTTGAACAGGATGCTCGAGAAGCCCGCCAGGAAGAACAGCGGGACGAACACGGCGACGTGGGTCAGCGTCGAGGCCAGGATGGCCGACCAGATCTCCTCGCTGCCGTCGATGGCCGCCGTCACGCGGTCCTTGCCCATCTCGAGGTGCCGCTGCGCGTTCTCGAGGACCACGATCGACGCGTCCACGATCATGCCCACGCCGAGCGCCAGGCCGCCGAATGTCATCGTGTTCAGCGTGTAGCCGCCGAAGTAGAGCAGCGCGAAGGTCCCGATGATGGAGATCGGGATCGAGACGCAGATGATCAGCGTGGACCGGAAGTTCCGAAGGAACGCGAAGATGATCAGGACGACCAGCACCGACCCCGACATGACGGCGTCGGTGACGGCGCCAATCGACTGCCTGATGAACACCGAGCTGTCGTTGGTGACCGTCAGGCGGACGCCGGGCACCTCGCGGTTGATGCGCTCGATCTCCTCCTTCACGCGGTCGGCCACGGCCACGGTGTTCTGCCCGGACTGCTTGGTCACGCGCATCTGCACGCCGGGCTTGCCGTTCACGCGGACGAAGTTGCGGAAGTCCTCGGTGGTGTCGCGGATGGTCGCGATATCGCGCATGTAGACCGGCACGCCGTCACGCGTCAGCACGACGAGGTCGCCGATCTCCTGGATGCTGGCAAACTGGCCCTGGCTGCGCACCAGGTAGGTGAGCGATCCCTCGTAGATCTCGCCCACCGGGATGTTCTGGTTCTCGGTGCGCAGGACGCTGACGACGCGGTCCACGGGTATGCCGAGCGCGGTGGTCTTCTCCTTCGAGAGCTCGACGCGGATCTCGCGCCTAAGGCCGCCGCTCGTGGACACGGCGGCTACGCCGTTCACGCGCTCGAGGCGCGGGGCGATGATCCGTTCGGCGAGCTCGCGGAGCTGGACGGGGTCGAAGTCGCCCTCGACCGCCAGGCTCATGATGGGGAACGACGTCGAGTCGAACTTGAAGATGACTGGCGGGTCGGCGTCCTCGGGCAGCCGGGCGCGGATCCTGTCGATGCGGCTGCGGACATCCTCGGCAGCCTCGCCGAGATCCGTCCCCCACACGAAGCTGAGCCGGACGGTGCTGCTGCCCTCGGCCGACGTCGAGTTCATCTGGTCGAGGCCGGCGACGGCACTGACGGCCTGCTCGATCGGACGCGTGACGCTTTCCTCGATCTCGCGCGGCCCGACGCCGGCATACGCGACGCGGACGGTCAGGCTCGGGTAACTGACATCCGGCATCAGGTCAACTGGCAGCCGCATCAGCGAAATCGCCCCGAGGAGGACGATCACCGCCGAGATCATGAACATGGTGACGGGCCGCTGGATGGCTATGCGAGGGATGCTCATGCGCGTCTCTTTCGTGGCCTAGCTGCCTGCGGCGGTCTGGTCCCCGGCCGTGGGGGCGCCGCCGGGCGCATCGCTGCCGCCAGGGGGAGTCGTTCTGGACGACGTCGGACCGCTGCCTCGCTGATCCGACTGGCTCGGCAGCAGCACCGGATCGCCATCGCGGATGCTCGAGGCGCCGATGGAGACGACCTCCTCGCCTTCCTCCAGCCCGTCCACGACCTCGATGCGGTCGTTGTCCTCGAGGCCCGTCCTGATCGGCCGGAACACGGCGCGGCCGTCCACTACCGTATAGACGCCGCGGCGGCCTCCGACGTCGACAACGGCGGCCCGCGGGATCACGAGCGCGTTGGTGCGCCGCTCCGTCAGCAGCTGGACCCGCGCGTACATGCCGGGCTTGAGGCGACCCGTCGGGTTCGGAATCTCGATCTCCATCTCGGCGGTCCGCGTCGCCGGATCGAGCACCGGCGCGATGCGGGCGATGCGGCCCTCGAAGCGCTCGCCAGGATAGGCGTCCACGTCCACCACGCCCACGGCGCCGACCGAGACCCGACGGAGGTCGCGCTCCACCAGGTTGACCACGAGGCGCACCTGCGAGATGTCCACGACCTGCACGACGGGCTGGTTCGTCGAGACGAAGGCGCCCGGATCGACGTACCGCCGGCCGACATACCCGTCGACGGGCGAGGTGATGATGGTGTTGGCCAGGGCGATGCGGAGCTCCTCGAGGCGGGAGGCGGCCTGGGCGAGTTGGGCCTGGGCCAGGTCGAGCTGGGCCTGGGCCGACTGGTACCGCGCCTCGCCGTCGTCGAGAGTCTGCTGGGGCAGGAGGTTGCGCTCGAACAGGGAGCGTGACCGCTCGAGGTTCGTCCGCGCGAACGAGAGGTCGGCCTCACGCTGCCTGATGGTGGCCTCGGCGACCTGGTGCGACGCCTCGGCCTGGCGGAGCTGCTCGCGGATCTCGCGATCGTCCACCTGCGCGATTTGCTGGCCGCGCTTCACCGGGTCGCCAAGCCGCACGCTGATCGACTGGAGCCGGCCGGCGGCCTGCGGCACGACCTCGACGGTCGCCGCGCCGATGAGGCTGCCGACCACCTGGACGGTTTCCTGGAGCGGCTCCCGCACGGCCGCGGTCACGCCGACGGTCAGCGGCTGGCGGGCGAACCCGCCCGGCCCGCCTGGCCCCTTCTTGGCCGCGTCCGAGCCGCTCCCGCGCCCGAACGCGAAGTAGCCGGCGCCGGCGGCGACGACCAGAATCAGCACTACGATCCACTTCCGCATGACTACTGGCCGCCTCCACCGGGGCCACCCGCGAATCCCTGGCCGGTCTGCGTCTGGCCCGTGTCGGCGCCAGTGCCGCCGCCTCCGCCACCGCCGCCCGCGCCACCGCCCGTGAACCCTCCGACACCGGTCCCGGTGGTGCCGAGCGTGATGCCGGCGTTGCCGAGCGAGGTCTGCTGCACGCGCTCGAAGTCCACGAGGGACTTGCGATAGTCGAGGATCGCACGCAACTCCACGTTTTCCGCGTCGGCCAGGTCACGCTGGGCCTGGACGACGAAGAAGTTGGTGGAGAGGCCCACCTCGAACTTGCTCTGCTCGGCCTCGAGGCGCCGCTGCGCCAGCTCGCGCGCGGCGCGCGAGGCCTCGACGCGCTTCCAGTTCGCCTCGACCTGGAGGGCCGTGTTGGTCACCTGCGTGGCGACGTTCAGCTCGAGCTGCCGCATCTCGGTGCGGTTCTGTTCGAGCTGGAGCCGCGCGCGCTGGTAGTTGGCCTCCGCCGGGTTGGTGCCAATCGGGTAGGACACCTGGAGCGACACGTTCCACGTCGGGAACTCCCTGTCGCGCAGGAACGCCAGCGCATCGCGGTAGCCGCCGGGCACCGTGCTGATGATCGGGCCGCCCTGGCCGTCGCGGTTGAGCAGCGTGCCGCCGATGCCCTGGAGGCCATAGCTGGCCACGAGGTTGGCCTGCGGCAGCGACTGGTTCTTGAGCAGCGCCAGGTTGGCCTCGTTGATCTCGAGGGTGCGCTTGCTGCGGGCGAGATCGGTCCGGCTGGCCAGCGCGTTGCGCAGCGCCGCCTCGAGGTCGATGGGTTCGTACTGGAGGCTCGGCCTGTCCGTGGGGTTGAGGCGCGCGCGCCAGCGCGGGTCGTCGGTGCCCGACACGATCAGCCGCTTGAGCGCGAGCTCCGCTGTCTGGGCCTGCGCCTCGATGAGCGCGAGCGCCTGGCGGCGCGTCGCGGCCTCGGCCTCGGCCTGCACGACGTCGATCGGGGCGAGCGTGCCGACCTCCACCCGGATCCGGTTGTCCTCGACGAGCTTGTCGGCCAGCTGGAGCGACCGGCGTGCGACGTCCACCGACTGGATGGCGTAGACGAGGTCCCAGTACGCGTTGCGCACCGCGGCCAGGGTGTTGGTGACCGTCGTCCGCAGCTGGATCTCCGAGATCTCGCGGTTGATGGCGGTCACGCGCAGCTGCGTCCGCGTGTTGTCGGTGCGGAAGTTGCGCAGCAGCGGCTGCGAGATCGAGGCCTGCAGCGTCGTGTTGAACTGCGGGTTGAAGGTGATGAACCGGTTGTCGGAGTCCTGCCGCCGGTTGTTGAAGGCGAGCGAGACGTTCCCGCCGCCCCAGGGCAGCGCCTGCTGGCCGCCGAAGTTGTACGTGATGGCGTCGACCGTCACGCGGTCGCCGCCCACGAGCTGGCTCGTCGGAAGGTTGACCGTGTTGTTCTTGCCGATGTTCGAGGTGACCGTGGGGTTGTACTGGGCGCGAAGGGCCGCCAGGCTGAAGTCGAAGGCGCTCGGGTTGAGCCGCTCGACGGCGATGTCGAGGTTCCGCTCGAGCGCGAGCGCCACGGCCTCCTCGATGCCGAGGTCGATCGTCTCGGGCGCCATCGCCACCTGCGTGGACGACGTGCTCGCGCCGACGGCGCTCAGCAGCTCACGCACCCTCGCGGCGTCGGGCGGCTCCGATGTCTGTCCGTCGACAGGCCCGGCCGCCGCGAGCACCAGCATCCCGGTCGCCAGGCACAGGCTTCGTCCTTTCGCTCTCACACACACTCCTCATCTCTCCGCACCGCGTGCGGATGCGTCCGGACGTCGGCCACGCCGGCGCGTATCAAAACCGCCTGTGGCGGCGGGTCTCGTCGGCCGGACGTTCCTGCTGCTTGTGATAGTCGTCAAGCCGCACCCGCTGCTCGGGTGACAGGACGCGGCGCATGCGGTAGAGCATGAGGGTGCGCGTCTTTGCCAGCGCGCTGCGTGCGGCTTCGACACGGTCGATCGCGAGAATGACGGCGGCCTCGTCGATGCCGTCGGTGTCGAGCAACCGTGACAGGTCCTTCTCGTGCCGCTCGAGCCTCGCACGCTCGGCACGCAGGTCGCCGATCATCGACTGGAAAATGCGCTCGATCTCGGCCGACTGCCTGTCGGTGATGCCGACGGCGGCCCGGCTCTCGGCCTCCAGCCACCACTTGGACGGCCGTGGAGGCTCGCTGGGCGTCGCGGCGACTCCCGTCAGGCCCGCCACCGCCAGCCACGCGCCAAGCAGCCATCCGCTCACGGACTTCAACACCACGTCATTCCTCGCTGCAGGTGCTACGGCGACCGCGGATGGCCTGTTTACCCGTGCAGCGCCGCCTGCCCGGCCTCGGCGAACGCCGCCAGGCGGGCAATCGCCTGTCCCACGATGTTGTTCGGCGTCGACGCCCCGGCCGTGAGCCCGATGCGGACGCGGCCGCCGGGCAGCCAGCCGTGCGAGACGATCTCGCTGACGGGACCGGGCGGCGCGTCCGGCGGGGGCACCGGACGGTGGCGGATGCGGTCGGCGTCGACCAGGCCGTCGACGTCGGCGATGTGGTACGTCGGCACCGAGGCCGCGCACAGCCGCGCTAGGTTGCAGGTGTTGCTGCTGTTGTACCCGCCGATGACGAGCATCAGGTCGAGCGGCTCGCTCTCGAGCAGCGAGATGACCGCGTCCTGCCGCTCCTGCGTCGCCGAGCAGATGGTGTCGAACGCCCGGAAGTGGTCGTCGAGCGCTTCGCTGCCGTACCTGTCGCGCATCGCCTCGCGCAGCATGTCGGCAATGGCCAGCGACTCGCTCATGAGCATCGTCGTCTGGTTGGCCACCCCGACGCGCTGGAGGTGCAGGTCGGGATCAAAGCCCTCGCTGGCCGCGTGGCCGAACCGCGCGAGGAACGCCTCGCGGTCGCCGCCATGGCGGATGTAGTCGCACACGGCCTGCGTCTCATCGCGATCCAGGACGACGAGGAAGCGGCCGCCCTCCACCTTGAGGGCCTGTGACGCCGTGGCCTGCGTTTCTTCGTGGCGCACCTTGCCGTGGATGACCGACGTGTAGCCGTCCCGCGCATAGCGCAGCACGTTCTTCCACACGTTGAGCACCGACCCGCATGTGGTGTCGACCAGGGTGCAGCCGAGGCCCTGCAGGCGGGCCAGTTCGGTCACCGTCACGCCGAACGCCGGGATGATGACGACGTCGCCGGGGCCGAGGGGCGGGGTGGGCTCGCCGGGATCGGAGAGGAACCTGATGCCCGAGCTGCGCAGCTTCTCGTTGACGTGGGGGTTGTGGATGATCTCGCCGGTCAGGTAGACGCGCTGGCCCTGGAACCGTTTGCGCGCCTGGTAGGCATAGTCCACGGCGCGATCGACGCCGTAGCAGAAGCCGAACTCCCGCGCGAGGTGGATGGTCATCCGCCCGGCCTCGTGGCGGTAGTCGTTGGCCCGCACCTCGTCCACGAGCGCGCTGTGATAGTCGCGAGCGAGCTCGTCCTTGACGGCGTCCTTGAGGTCGAGCCCCTTGCGGAAGATCAATGGTTGCACGGCATGCCGCGGACGCCGCTGACAGGTGATGACGTCCAGCCTCTCAGTATACGACGCGGGTATCGTCCGGGGCCAACCGGCCCGGCTGCCGGCCGCGGAGGCGACGAGCGCGGACGCGCCGGACGGTCAGGTCAGCGCCGGCCCCGGCGCACGTCGACGCTGCGCGGCGTGAGTTCGTCGAGCACGCGGAACTCGCGGTGGAGCGTGCGCGCGAGCGCGGCATCCACTTCGACGAGCAGGTGCTCGTCGGCCAGGACGGGCTCGTGCGCCGACGAGGCTTCGCGGTCGGCAGCACCCGTGGGCCACGCGCCGGCATCGGACGGGGCTGGGGCGGGGCCCAGCATTCGCCCGGCCGCCAGGCCGAAGAGCAGGCCGCAGGCCGCGGCCATCGCCACCCAGCGGCGGGCGCCGGGCTGCGTGCGCATGGCGCGGGCGCGCACCGGGAAGCGGAGCAGCCGCGCGGGCTGCCCGTCCAGCCGACGGTCGATCACCTCCAGCTGGCGCGCCAGCCGGTCGGCGCCGATCGTCTCGTCGGCCACGTACCTGGCGGCCCTCGTCGCCTCGTCCAGGCTCGCGCCCAGGCGCGAGACCGCCGCGCTGCAGGGCTCGCAGCTGGTCACGTGGGTCGTGTGGCGCGACGGCGGCGCCGTCGGGTCGAGCCGGGCCAGGAGCGCCTCGAGCAGGGCGTCGTCGCCGAGATGTTCACGCCGCGTGCGTCGCGGCGCCCATCGCTTCAGGTGCCGTTCGATCATGCGGAGTGCCCTCCATCGGCATCGGCGCGCCGGAAGACGGGGTCGTCGGCCAGCAGCGTGCGCAGCCGCCGCAGCCCGCGGAACAGGTGCACGCGGATGGTCGTCTCGCGGAGCCCCGTCATGTCGCTTACTTCGCGCGTCGACGCGCCCTCCAGCTGACTGAGGACCACGACGAGCCGCTGCCGCTCCGGCAGCCGCCCGATGGCCTCCATCAGCCGCCTGCCGCGCTCCCGTTCGAGCGTCCGCGCCTCGGGCGACCAGTGGCGCGGCGTTGCCGCCCGATCCATGGGATTGGCGTCGCCGAGGTCCTCGGCCGCCACCATCCACCGCGACCGCCGCGACCGCGACTTGACGCGATCGAGGCAGCTGTTGACGAGGATGCGCGTGAACCACACCTCGAACGAGCGTCCGTACTCGAACGTCTGCAGGTGCGTGTACGCCTTGACGAACGCATCCTGCACGGCTTCGTCGGCTTCGGCGCTGTCGCGCAGGTAGTAGAGCGCGATGCGCGTGGCCTTGCGCTGGTGCCGCCGGACCAGGTCGCCGTAGTGCTCGCGCGCGCCCTGGGTGTCGCCGGCCGCCAGGCACGCCTTGACGGTCGCCGCGACGTCAACGTCGCTCGACGGGGAGGGCAGGGCGGTACCGGACGGTCCCATGTCAGCCATCTGAGGGTACGCCGGGCAGGGCCGTCGGCGTTTACTCCAGTGCGCCTCACCGTACTACGCAGGTGCGCCGTTTACAATACGGGCCGATGGCGGCACCCCTCCAGCCGAGGCCCTCGGAGTTCGTGTTCGCACGCCTCCGGTACGCCTCCGGCGACTGGGACTACAACCCGAAGGTGGCCGCCAACGTCCTCAACAGCATCGTCGAGTACACCGCGATCCCCGTCTACCGCGACGAGGTGATCATCCCGGCCGACTCGGCGGAACTGCCGGCCTTTCCGTTCCTCTTCATGACGGGGCACCTGCTGGTGCGCTTCAGCGCGCGCGAGCGCGAGGGCCTCGCGCGCTTCGTCGAGGGCGGGGGGCTGCTCTTCTCCGACGACTGCAACCACGATATCGACGGCCTGTACGCGCGGTCGTTCGAGCAGGAGATGCGCGCCGTGTTCGGCGCGGCCGGCGAGATGCCGCGGATCCCCAACGACCACCCGCTCTACCGCTGCTTCTTCCGCTTCGACGACGGGCCGCCGACGACGGCACACGAGCTGAACGGGTGGGGCGACGACCTGGTGCACGACTACCTCCGCGGCGTGGAGGTGGAGGGCCGTCTGGGCGTGGTGTACAGCAACAAGGACTACGGCTGCGAGTGGGACTACGACTGGCGGAACAAGCGGTTCCGCCGGGAGGACAACACGCGGTTCGGCGTGAACCTCGCCGTCTACGCGATGACGTCATGAAGG
>CAYSHC010000094.1:288-14794 GCA_964430855.1 uncultured Vicinamibacteraceae bacterium | reverse complement strand
CGGCCATGCGATCGAGTGCCGCATCAACGCCGAGCACCCGGAGCGCTTCACCCCGAGCCCCGGCCACATCGACGTGTTCAGCGTGCCCGGCGGGCCCGGTGTGCGCATCGACACCTTCGCGCATACCGACTGCGACGTGCCGCCGTACTACGACTCGCTCATCGCGAAGTTCATGGCGCACGGCCGGACGCGCGAGGAAGCCATCGCGCGCATGCGACGCACGCTCGAGATGACCGTCATCGAGGGCATCCACACCACGGTGCCCATGCATCTCAAGGTGCTGAACGACCCCGACTTCCAGGCGGGCCGCATCTCGACCGCCTTCATGGACCGTTTCGCGGCGTCCCCGAGTTCCCTTGACCGCACCGCGTGAGCCGCTGGCGCTGCCGTCGCGCCTGTACGCCATCGTGGATGCCGACGCCTGCGCCGCCGCGGGCCATGACCTCGTCGAGTTCGTCGACGTGCTGCTCGGCGAGGGCGTGCGGCTGCTCCAGCTGCGCGCCAAGCACGCGGCGCCGCGCGACGTGCTGGCCTGGGCCGACGCCATCGCCGCGCGCGTCCACGGCGTGCCCGGCACGCTGTTTGTGGTCAACGACAGGGCCGACGTCGCCCTGGCCGCCGGCGTCCCGCACGTGCACGTCGGGCAGGACGACCTCGCGCCTGCGGACGTCCGGGAGCTGCTCGGTCCGCGTGGGGTGATTGGCCTCTCGACGCACACGCCGGAGCAGGTCGTGGTGGCGTGCGCCGCGCCCGTCGACTACATCGCCGTCGGGCCCGTCTTCGGTACCACCACCAAGGACACGGGCTACGCGCCGGTGGGCGTGGACCTCGTCCGGCAGGCGTCGGCCGCTGCACGTGGCGCGGATCCGCGCAGGCCACTGGTGGCCATCGGCGGCATCACGCCGGAGACGTGTGGCCACGTAATCGAAGCCGGCGCCGACGCCGTTGCCGTGATCAGTGGACTGCTCGAAGGACATCCGGCCGCAGCCGTGCGTCGTTACCGCCGCGCTCTCGGCGAGTGAAGGGACGGCGCCGCGCCGCCGAACCCCTGGCAGGGATGGCGCTCCGAGCCGTCCCCACACGGTTGAGGACGACGTCCCCATGCGAGTGAGGACGGCCCGGAGGGCCGTCCCTACCGGGGATGTGCGCTGGCCGTGCCGAAGTAGTCGCGCGTCAGTGCCCGCACGGTGCCCGCCAGACAGAACAGGCCGATCAGGTTCGGGAAGGCCATGAAGCCGTTGAGCAGCGTGCCGAGCGCCCAGACGAGCGGCACCGAGACGACGGCGCCCACCATGATGAGGGCGACGAAGATCGCCCTGAACGCCACGATCCGGCGCGACCCGAACAGGTACTCGAAGCACTTCTCGCCGTAATAGCACCAGCCGATCAGCGTCGAGAACCCGAAGAGGAACGACGACAGCGCCACGATGACCGACGCGAACGGGATGCTGGTGCCCATCGCGGCGGCCGTCAGGTCGCCGCTCGACTGCTGGTAGGCCGCGTCGGTCCACAGCCCTGACGAGAGGATCACGAACGCCGTCATCGAGCAGACGACGATCGTGTCGATGAAGACCTCGACGATCCCGACGACGCCCTGCTCGACCGGGTGCCGGACGTCGGCGATGCCGTGCGCGATCGGCGCACTGCCGAGGCCCGCCTCGTTCGAGAGCACCCCGCGGCTGACGCCCGCGGCGATGGCCTGCGCCACCGACGCGCCCGCGAACCCGCCGACCGCGGCCGTGGGCGTGAAGGCCTCCGAGAGGATCAGCCCGAACACGTGCGGCAGGGCGCCGGCGTTCATCGCGATGAAGGCGAGCGCCGCACCCACGTAAAGCAGGAGCATCGCGGGGACGAGCTTCTCGGCGACCTGCGCGATGCGCTTGATCCCGCCGAGCAGCACGGCGCCGACCGACACGGTGATGATCAGGCCCGGCACCCACATCGGGACGTTGACGCCGAAGATCGTCTGCGTGGCCTCCACGAACGTCCGGGCGACCGTGTTCGACTGCGCCATGTTGCCCGTGCCGAAGAGGGCCGTGCACATTCCGAAGAACGCAAACGCCCCGGCCAGGACCCTGCCGAGCGTCCTCGACGGGACGCCGCGCTGGATGTAGTACATCGGCCCGCTGGCCAGCTCGCCGCTCTCACGGGTGACGCGGTAGTGCACGCCCAGCACGGCCTCGGCGTACTTGGTCGCCATCCCGACACTGGCGCACACCCACATCCAGAACACCGCGCCGGGGCCGCCGATCAGGATGGCCGTCGCGACGCCGCCGATGTTGCCGTTGCCGACGGTGGAGGCGAGCGCCGTCGACAGGGCCTGGAAGGGCGTAATCGTCGAGCCGTCGCTCGTCCCGCCGGTCATCCCCCGCAGCGTCGTGCGCAGCGCGGTGGGAAAGCGGCGGACCTGCACGACGCCGCTGACGACGGTCAGGACCAGGCCGACGATGACCAGGACGAGGGGCATGGCGAAGGGCTGCCATACCATGGCGTCGATCGCCTGCAGGCTGGCGGTCAGTCGTTCAATCATCATGAGGAGCCGTGGGTCAGAAGCCGAGGACGGTGGCGACAATGATGCCGAAGATCGCGACGGGGGAGATCCAGCGGACGAGGAAGCCCCACAGGGCGGCGCCGGGGAACCACGCGTGCTCGGCGAGGAGCTCCTCGAGCGCCCGATCCACCCGCCAGACGTGCCCGACGAAGATCGACGTCAGCAGGCCACCGATCGGCAGCGAGTAGTTGTTCCAGACGGTGGCCATCAGCGAGAGGAAGTCCATCTCGAGGCCGGGCAGCGACGAGAGCAGCGGCACCGCCCCGTTTGACAGCGCGCTCGGAACGGCCAGCAGGAAGGTGACGGCCGTCACGGCGAGGACGGCGGGCCGACGGCGCCACCCGCGCGCGTCGATGAGGTGCGCCACGGGCACCTCGAGCAGCGAGATCGTCGACGTGAGCGCCGCGAGCGCCAGCAGGACGAAGAACAGCGCGCCGAAGAGGTGCCCGCCGGGCATCGTCTCGAACAGCCGCGGCAGCACCTGGAAGATGAGGCCGGGCCCGCTCGTCCCGGGGTCGAAGCCGGCGATGGAGAAGCCGGCCGGGAAGATGACAAACCCCGCGAGGAGCGCCACGCACGTGTCGAGGATCGCCACCCACATCGCCGACTGCGGGATGCCCGCGGTGCGCGGCAGGTAGCTGCCGTAGGTGATCATGGCCCCCATGCCGAGCGAGAGCGAGAAGAACGCCTGTCCGAGCGCGGCGTTGATCACGCGCATGTCGAACAGCCGGCTGATGTCGGGCTGCAGGTAGTAGGCGAGTCCCTCCGGCGCCCCGGGCAGGAAGAGCCCGCGGATGGCCAGCGCCGCCAGGAGCAGGAGCAGGGCGGGCATCATCACCTTCGTCGTGCGCTCGATGCCGGCGCGCACGCCGCCGAGGATCACGGCGGCCGTGAGGGAGAGCACACAGAAGGTCAGCGCCAGGTTGAGCGGCGCGTTGGCGACGAAGTCACCGAAGAACTCGCCGATGGCCTGCGGGCTTCCGCTGAGTGCGCCGCTCCCCGTGAACCAGACGTAGGCGAGCGTCCAGCCCGCGATCACCGAGTAGAACGAGAGGATGCCGACGCCCGTCAGCACGCCGAGGGCGCCCACGAGATACCACAGGCTGCCGGGCCGGACCACCTCGTACGCGCTGACCGGGTCCTTCTGGGCGCGACGCCCGAGCGCGAGTTCGGCGATGACGATCGGAAAGCAGATGAGGAAGACGCACGCGAGGTAGAGCAGGACGAAGATCGCCCCGCCGCCGCGGCCTACCTGCGTGGGGAAGCCCCAGATGTTGCCGAGACCCACGGCCGACCCTGCCGCCGCGAGGATGAAGCCGAGACGGGACCCCCAGTGGCCGCGTTCAGCCGGCGGTGGCATGGCGCTCGTGTCGAAGGGACGCCGGCCGCACATCGCCGCCGGCCGTGTCGGTGTCGAGGAACGTGCGGGTCACAAGCCGCCGATTTTACCCGATCCGATCCCCCCGTCCGAGTCCCGCGACCATCTGTTGCCGCCGCTCTGTCACCATCGGCCCGGGAGCGCACTGGATGACGGGCCCGCGCTCGGGATAGCCTGATGGTCGTGCCAGCCACCCTCCTCGACGGAACCCGCCTCTCACAGACCCTGCGCGACGAGCTGCGGCCGCAGGTCGCCGCGCTGACCGCGCGCCTCGGACGGCCCCCGGGCCTCGCGCTCGTGCTCATCGGCGACGACCCCGCCTCCCACGTCTACGTCGGCAGCAAGCACCGGCAGGGTGCCGACATGGGCTTCCGCGTCGACCTGCACCAGCGGCCGGCCACGGTCACGCTCGACGAGGTGCTCGCCATCGTGGACGGCCTCAACGCCGACCCCGACATTGACGGCATCCTCGTGCAGGCGCCCCTGCCGGCGTCGCTCGGCGCCGACGCGACGCGCCGCGTGTTCGACGCCATCGACCCGGCCAAGGACGTCGACGGGTTCACCGCCGCCAACGTCGGCCGGCTCGTGCAGAACCGTCCCACGCTGGTGGCGTGCACCCCGGCAGGCATCATCGAACTGCTCGAGCGGCACGAGATTCCGATGGCGGGGCAGCACGCCGTCGTCATCGGGCGCAGCGACATCGTCGGCAAGCCGATGGCGCTGCTGCTGCTGCACCGGCATGCCACGGTGACGATCGCGCACTCGCGGACGCGCGACCTGCCGGCGCTTGCCCGCACGGCGGACATCCTGGTGGCGGCCATCGGCAGGCCGGGCTTCGTGACGCCGGAATTCGTCAGGCCCGGCGCCTGCGTGATCGACGTCGGGATCAACCGCCTGACCGACGAAGCGGACGTCGTGCGGTTCTTCGGCGCCGACTCGCCGCGCGTGGCCAGCTTCAGGGCGCGCGGATCGACGCTCATCGGCGACGTCCACCCGGCGGTGGCCGACGTGGCGGGGGCGCTCACGCCCGTGCCGGGCGGCGTGGGCCCGCTGACCATCGCCATGCTGATGCGCAACACGCTGCGCGCGGCGGAGGCACGTCAGCCGGCCTGACGCCGGAGCTGCACCGCCAGCTCGCGGACCTGCGCGTCCGTGTCCTCGAAGCTGCGATCGGTGTGGACCACGAGGTCCGCGTGCAGCGCCTTGGCCTCGGTGGGCCACTGCGCGGCGATGCGACGGGCGGCCGCGTCGGCGTCGAGGCCGTCGCGCGCCTGCACGCGCGCCAGCTGCACGTCGGGCGCGCACATGGCGACGACGACCACGTCGAAGTCCTCGTGCCGGCCCGTCTCGAACAGCAGGGGGATGTCGGCGACCGCGGGGCCCCTGTAGCCGTCGCGCGCGAGCTGCGCGTACCACCCCTCGATCTGCTCGTAGACGATGGGATGGACGATGGCCTCGAGGTCGGCGCGCGCCTGCGCGTCGGCGAACACGACGGCGCCCAGGCGGGCCCGGTCGATAGTGCCATCCGGCGCGACGATGTCGGGGCCGAAGCGCTCGAGGACGGCGTCGTAGCCGCGCCCGCCGGTCGCCAGCGCCTCGCGCGCGAGCACGTCGGCATCGATGGTGGGGAGGCCGGCGTCCTCCAGGCGCTGCCGCACGTAGCTCTTGCCGGTGGCGATGCCGCCGGTCAGCGCCACACGCAGGATGCCGGCGTCGCCGGCCGGTGGGGCATCAGCCATCGTTGTCGTCCACGCTCGCCCGCGCGGGCGCCAGCCGCTCCTCGACGAACGAGTCCCACTCGTGGCACTGCGGGCACCGCCAGAGCAGCTCCTTGCTCCGGTAGCGGCACCGCAGGCAGACGTGCGGGTCGCGGTAGAACACCGCGTCACGGCTCTGGTCCACGTAGCGCCGGACGGCCTCGCGGTCGAGGTCGAGCGCCAGCAGGGTGTCCCAGGCGAGCTGGTGCACCAGGAGCGCGTGCGGGTTGATGGCCAGCGCGCCGAGGATCAGCTGAAGGCCTTCCTGGTGGCGGCTGGCCTTGTGCAGGTGCCGCGCGAGCGCGATGCGCGCGCGCCAGTCCTGCGGGTGGTCGACCGTCAGCCGGCGGAACAGGTGCTCGAACGCGTCGGACCGCCCGCCCTCGATGTAGGCATCGCTGAGGCGATCGGCGACCAGATGGGCGCGCAGCGGGTGCGTCGCGACGAGCCGCTCCCAGATCAGCACGGCGGCCGGCAAATCGCCCTTCTTCTGGAGCACGTCCCCGAGGTGGACGAAGGCCGGCACGCAGCCTTCGCTCAGGTCGATGGCGGCCTCGAACCGGCGGGCCGCCTCGTCGAGGTCGCCGCGCCCGAGCGCCTCCATGCCGATCTCGTTCTCGAGGAACGCCAGGATCAGGTCGTGGCGCGCGCGGGTGTTGTCGGGGTCGCTGTCGCGGACCAGATCCTGCCGCACGCGGTACGCGTCGGCCCACTGGTGCTGGTCCTCGTACAGCTTCTGGAGCTGCAGCAGCGCGTGCTCGTTGCTCGGGTCGAGCCGCAGCACCTCGCCGAAGGCCTCGTGCGACCTGTCGACGAAGCCGCCCCGCTTGAAGTCGAGGCCGAGGCAGAGCAGGGCGTATGTGTGTTCGAGGCGGCTCAGCCTGGGGCGCTGGAGGATCTGCTGGTGGATCTGGATGGCCCGCCCCACCTGGCCCTTCTCGCGATAGAGGTTGCCCAGGATCATGTGGATCTCGACGGCGTCCTCGTCCACGCGCGCGGCCTGGCTCAGCTCCTCGATCGCGTGATCGAGCTGGTTGGCCACCAGGAAGTTGAGGCCCTGGATGTAGTGGGGCGACTGGCGCGCCTTGCGGCGGTCGATCCAGCGGCCCTCGTGGAGCTTGTAGCGCTCCCAGGCCTTGCCCGCCGCCAGACCGACGAGCAGGGCGACGAGCGCGGCGAGCAACGGCAGGTAGTCGGCGATCACGATGCGGAAGTGGTGGAAGTTGGCGATGCCGCCGGCTGCCGGGCGGCCAGCACGAGGTCGACGAGCGACCGCGCGGCGCCCCGGCCGCCGGCGCAGGGGCTGACCCAGTGTGCTGCGGCCCGGACCTCGGCGACGGCGTCCGCCGGACAACAGGCCAGGCCGACCTGCGCCAGCACGGGCAGGTCGAGCACATCATCGCCCATGTAGGCGATGGATTCGAGCGCCCAGCGCTGCTCCGCGACGAGCGAGGCGAACGCGGCGCCCTTGTCGGCGACGCCGAGGACCACCGGATGCATCCCGAGCTGGGCGGCGCGCAGGCTCGTCGCGGCCGAATGGCGCGACGAGAGCACCGCCGTGACGAGGCCGTGCGTCCGCGCCTGCACCAGGCCGGCACCGTCCTTGATGTCGAAACGCTTCCACTCCGCGCCGTCTGGCCCGATGTAGAGGCCGCCGTCGGTGAGCACCCCGTCCACGTCGAACAGCAGCACGCTGATGCGCGCGGCGCGCTCGATGAGCGCCTGGCCCTCGAGACGTCGGCTCACGATCGGTCCACCGGCCAGAGGTCGTGGATGTGCAGCACCCCGAGCACGCGCCCGGCGTCGTCGACCACGGGCATCGAGGTGATGCGGTGCGTTTCCATGAGACGCCGTGCCTCGGCGAGGCGGACGTCGGCCGTGATCGTCACGGGCGCGCGGGTCATCACGTCCTGCGCGGTGCGGCCCGCGACCGTCGCGTCGCGCATCCTCGCGCGCCGCAGGTCGCCGTCGGGGATGAGACCCGCCAGCGTCCCGTCCGGCCTGACGACGCAGGTCATGCCGAGGCCCTTGCGCGACATCTCGTAAATCACGTCGGGCAGCGGCAGCTCCTCGACGACGACAGGGCAGGCTTCGCCGGCGTGCATCGCCTGCCCGGCCCGCATCAGCCGCCGGCCGAGCGACCCGCCGGGATGGCGGGCCGCGAAGTCGTCCTCGCCGAAGCCGCGGCGCTCGAGCACGCTGATGGCCAGCGCGTCGCCGAGTGCGAGCGCGGCGGTCGTGCTGGCCGTCGGCGCGAGGTTCATGGGACAGGCCTCGCCGTCCACGCTGCAGTCGAGGACGACGGTGGCCTCGCGGCCGAGCGTGGAGGCCGGCCGCCCGGTGAGCGCGACGAGCGGCACCTCGAGCCGGCGCCGCACCTCGAGCAGCGCGAGCAGCTCGCGGGTCTCGCCCCCATACGACACCGCCAGCAGCACGTCGTCGGCCGTCATGGCGCCGACGTCGCCGTGCACGGCCTCGGCCGGGTGCAGGAAGAACGCCGGCGTGCCGGTGCTGGCCAGCGTCGCGGCGACCTTGCGCGCCACATGGCCGGACTTCCCAAGTCCGGTGGCGACGACACGCCCGCGGCACGCGACCATCAGGTCCACGGCCTCGGCGAACCGGCGGTCGAGCCGCGCGGCGACGGCCTCGATGGCCGATGCCTCGACGCGCAGCACCCGCGCCGCGCCCGCCAGCAGGTCGCCTGTGGGGTGCGGGGGCATGCCACTCATGACGGCGCGTGGGCCGGGGCCGCGGCCGGGGCGTCCACGGCGGCCCGGATCGCGACGAGCCGGCGCAGCAGCGGCTCGAGCCTGTCGAGTGCCAGCGCGTTGTCGCCGTCACTCAGGGCCCGCGGCGGGTCGTCGTGCACCTCGAGGAACACGCCGTCCACGCCCGCGGCGACGCCTGCCGACGCCAGCGGCTCGATGTACTCGGCCTGGCCGGTGGTCCGCCCGTCGCCCGCGCCAGGCAGCTGGAGGCTGTGGGTGACATCGTAGACGACGGGCCACCCGAGCTGCCGCAGCTGCGGGAAGCTCCGCATGTCGACGACGAGGTTGTGGTAGCCGAACGACGTGCCGCGCTCGGTGAGGATCACGCGCTCGGCGCCCGCGGCCGTCAGCTTGCCGACGACGTGCCGCATGTCGGCAGGGGCGAGGAACTGGCCCTTCTTCACGTTGACGGCGGCGCCGGTCCGCGCCGCCGCGACGAGGAGGTCGGTCTGGCGGCAGAGGAACGCCGGAATCTGGAGGACGTCGGCCACCTCGGCCACGGGCGCGGCCTGCGACGGCTCGTGGATGTCGGTGAGTACCGGCACGCCGACCTCGGTCTTGACCCTCGCGAGGACGGCCAGCCCGGCGTCGAGCCCGGGCCCCCTGAAGCTGGTGATCGCCGTGCGGTTGGCCTTGTCGAACGACGCCTTGAAGACGAGCGGCACGCCGACACGCCGCGCCACATCGGCAATCGAGCGTGCCAGCTGCAGCGTGTGCGCTTCGTTCTCGATGACGCAGGGACCCGCGATCAGGGCGAGCGGCGCGGCCCCGAGCGCGACCGGTCCCACCCGGACGACGGCCATCGGCCCATTATGCCGCACGGCCGGGGCGCCGCGGCAGCCGCCTCAGGCGAGCGAGTCGGCGGTCTCGGCGGCCGGCGCGGGCGCCGTCGCCTGCTGCCGTGCGTAGGCCGCCTCGATGAAGCCGGCAAACAGCGGATGCGGGTGCAGGGGCTTCGACTTGAACTCGGGGTGGAACTGCACCGCGATGAACCAGGGGTGTTCCGGGATCTCGACGATCTCGACGAACTTGCCGTCGAGCGAACGGCCGACGACGCGCATGCCATGCTCGGCAAGTACCTGCTCGTAAAGCGAGTTGAACTCGTAGCGGTGCCGGTGCCGCTCGTGGATGACGTCGGCGCCGTACACCCTGTGCACGAGCGAGTCGGGCTTCAGCTGGCACGCATACGAGCCGAGCCGCATCGTCCCGCCGAAGTCGTCCACGCCGAGCAGGTCGCGCAGCTTGAAGATGACCTTGTTGGTCGTCTCGGGCGCCACCTCTGTGCTGTCGGCGTCGGCCAGGTGACAGACGTTGCGGGCAAACTCCACGGTCGCCCACTGGAAGCCGTAGCAGATCCCGAAGTACGGGATGCCGCGCGTGCGGGCCACCTCGGCGGCCTTCATCATGCCGCGCGTGCCGCGGTCGCCGAAGCCGCCCGGCACCAGGATGCCGACGGCGTCGTCGAGCGCGTGCGCGCCCTCGTCGGCCTCGAGCGCCTCGGCTTCGACCCACTCGATGTCCACCTTCAGGCCGTGTGCGAAGCCGCCGTGGAAGAGCGCCTCGGTGAGGCTCTTGTAGGAGTCTTCCAGGCCGACGTACTTGCCGACCACGTGGATCTTCACGCGGTCGCGCGGCGCGCGGATGCGAGTGACGAGATCCTCCCACTTCGACAGGTCGCGGTTGCTGTCGGGCAGCCGCAGCTGGTTCAGCACGATGTGGTCGAGGCCCTCCTCCGAGAAGGCCAGCGGCACCTCGTACACGCTCTGCACGTCGCGCGCCGTGATCACGGCCTCCTCGCGGACGTCGCAGAACAGCGCGATCTTCCGCTTGATGTCGCGCGGGAGCTGCCTGTCGGTCCGGCAGAGCAGGATGTCGGGCTGGATGCCGATGGAGCGCAGGTCGCGCACGCTGTGCTGCGTGGGCTTGGTCTTCAGCTCGCCGGCGGTGCTCACGTGCGGCACCAGCGTCAGGTGGATGTAGAGCGTGTTCTCGCGGCCGACGTCCTGGCGGAACTGGCGGATGGCCTCGAGGAACGGCAGGCTCTCGATGTCGCCGACCGTGCCACCGATCTCGACGAGGACGACGTCCACGCCTTCCGACACGGCGAGGATGCTCTCCTTGATGGCGTTGGTGATGTGGGGAATCACCTGGACGGTGGCGCCGAGGTAGTCGCCGCGCCGCTCGCGCTGGATCACCGAGAGGTAGATCTTGCCCGTCGTCCAGTTGGAGTTCTTGGACGTGACCGTGTTGGTGAACCGCTCGTAGTGCCCGAGGTCGAGGTCGGTCTCGGCGCCATCGTCGGTGACGTACACCTCGCCATGCTGGTAGGGGCTCATCGTGCCCGGGTCGACGTTGATGTACGGGTCGAACTTCTGGAGCGTCACACGGAACCCGTGGCCCTCGAGCAGCGCCCCGATGGACGCGGCGGCCAGGCCCTTGCCGAGCGACGAGACGACGCCCCCGGTAACGAAGATGTACTTGACGGGGCGTGACGGGGAGGACAGCGTGTTGGGCATCAGTCGTGAGAAGTGGCCGCGACGAGGCGGCGGATCCGTGCCAGGTCACCTGGCGTGTCGACGCCCAGCGCCTCGTCGGCCGTCTCCACCGTGATGATGGCGTGACCGTGCTCGAGGACGCGGAGCTGTTCGAGCGACTCGGCCTGTTCGAGGGGCGTGGGCGGCAGCGCTGCGACGTGCAGCAGGAACTCGCGCCGGTAGACGTACAGGCCGATGTGCTTGTACCAGGCCGCCTGCCGGTCCGGATCGCGGACGAACGGCACGCGGGCCCGCGTGAAGTAGAGCGCCCGGCCGGCCAGGTCGGTGACGACCTTCACCACGGCCGGGTTGTCGAGATCCTCGGGATCGGTGATCCGCTTGCGGACGGTGCTGAGGACGACGTCCGGGGCGGCGGCGCAGGCCTCCACCGCGGCGTCGATCATCGCCGGCGACAGCAGTGGCTCGTCGCCCTGCACGTTCACGACGAGCTCGTCGGTGAGCGACGCGGCGACCTCGGCCACCCGCTCGCTCCCGGTGCGGTGGTAGACGCTGGTCATCACCGCCTCGCCCCCGAACGCCCGGACGGTTTCGAAGACCCGCATGTCGTCGGTGGCGACGATCACGCGCGTGAGCGATCGCGCCTCGAGGGCACGCCGGTAGACGTGCTCGATCATCGGGCGACCGTTGATGTCGACGAGGGGCTTGCCCGGGAGACGGGTCGACTGGAACCGTGCGGGGATGACAGCGACGGCCGTCGCTGGAGTCCGACTGTCGGATCCGGCAGGGGGCACGCGGAATCATAGCACGGTCCTCCCCACGGTCGAGATTGCACGGAGAGGGAGGACCAGAGGAGGAAGAAGGGACGGAGGAAAGCGGAATGGAGGAGGCGTAGACCTGCTACGATTCGCGCCGTGGCCGTCAAGAACACCCTCGCCGCGCTGCTGCTGGCCGCGATGGCGGCGGCGTGGTGGTGGGTTCTGTCGGGGCCGGCGTTCCGGCCCGGGATGAGTCAGACGGCCGTGAGGCCGACGGCGTCGGCGGCAAGGGCGCCGGCCGACCCGCCGAAGGTCCGCTGGGAGCGGCTCGCGCTGCGGGCGGTGCCCGAACGGGCGTCCGGGCGCAACCCGTTCGGCGGCGACAGGCGCGCGCCGCGCGCTGCGGGGATCCGGACCGTCCTGCCCGAGGACGAGCCGGCGACCGCGGGCACGCCGCCCGCCGGCCCGCCACGGATCACGCTCATCGGCATCAGCTCGCGCACGACGCCCGACGGCATCGTGCGCGTCGCCGTGTTTGCCGGCGAGCGCGACGTGCTGCACGCCGGCGCCGGCGACGCCGTCGCCGACACGTACCGCGTCGAGCGCATCGGCGACACCGACGTCGACCTGGTCCGACTCGCGGACGCTGCCAGGGTCACGCTGCGGCTTCCTCCCTAGACGATCCTGGCAACCGTCACGGACTTGACGTGCGGGGCCTGGCGGATGTCCTCGAGCACGGCGTCGGAGATCGTCGCGCCGCCGTTCTCGTCCACGCTGACGACGCCGACGGCGCCGGTCGCGGAGCGGCCCAGGGCGAACGTGCCGATGTTGACGCCGTGACGGCCGAGGCGCGTGCCGACCTCGCCGATGACGCCGGGCTGGTCGTCGTTGCGGATGATGAGCAGCGTGCCCTCGAGTGCGGCCTCGACGCTGACGCCGTCCACCGACACGACGCGTGGGCTGTCGTTGCCGAAGATCGTACCCTCGACCCAGTATTCGCCGGTGCTGGTGTGCGCCTTCACCGAGATGAGGTTGGCAAACGTCCGCGGCCGCGAGCTGCGCGTCTCGGTCACTTCCACGCCGCGGTCGCCGGCCAGCGCGCGAGCGTTGATGAGCGTGACGCCCGACGAGAGCACCTGCTTGAACAGGCCCACGAGCACCGAGCCCGTCGTGAGCTCCGATGGGCCGTTGGCCAGCCCGCCGTAGTAGCGGATGCCGACGGTGTGGATGGCGCCGTCGGCCAGTTGCCCGGCGAGCTGGCCCAGCCGCTCGGCCAGCACCATGTACGGCTGGAGGCGGCTGAACTCCTCGGCAGGCACCGACGGGAAGTTGACGGCATTGCGGACCACGCCGTGCAGCAGGTACTCGCGCACGCCGATGGCGACGTCGATGCCGACCAGCTCTTGCGCTTCCGACGTCGAGCCGGCGATGTGCGGCGTGGCGACGACCTTCGGGTGCTGCGCGAGGCTCCAGTCGGTGGGCGGCTCCTCGATGAAGACGTCGAGCCCCGCGCCGCCGATGGTGCCGGCGTCGAGCGCGGCCTTGAGCGCGTCGGCGTCGATCAGCTCGCCGCGGGCGGTGTTCACGATCAGGCAGTGCGGCTGGCAGAGCGCCAGGCGGTCGGCGTTGAAGAGCCCGCGCGTCTGCGGCGTCACCGGCAGGTGCAGCGTGATCATGTCCGCGCGACGGCACAGCGTGTCGAGATCCACGAGCTCCACGCCCATGTCGGCGGCGACGTGCTTCGGCAGGAACGGGTCGTGCGCGACGATGCGCATGCCGAACACGCGGGCGCGGTGCGCCACCTCCTGGCCGATGCGGCCGAGGCCCACGACACCGAGCGTCTTGTCGCGGAGCTCGGCGCCGGTGAGCTTCTTCTTCTCCCACCGCTGCTGCTTCATCGCGGCGTCGGCGGCAGGAATGCGGCGCGCGAGCGACAGCAGCAGCGCAAACGCGTGCTCGGCGACGCTCACGCTGTTGGCACCGGGCGCGTTGGTCACCATCACGCCGCGGCTGCTGGCCACGTCGAGGTCGACGTTGTCGACCCCGGTGCCGGCGCGCGCGACGATGCGCAGTTTCGGGGCGGCCTCGAGCAGTTCGCGATCGACCTTCGTGGCGCTGCGGACGAGCAGCGCATCCGCGTCAGCCACGTCGCGGAGCAGCTCGGCGCGGGGACGCCCGGCGCGGGCGTCGACAGTCCAGCCATCCACCGCGCGCAGCAGGTCGACGGCGGAGGCGGGCAAATCATCGGCAACGACAATCTTCATGATGACGGGTGGGTCCTCGAAGCGTGGAAGGCCATGGACGTGCGACTCGCCGGCGGGCGGGTCGGATGGAGCCCCTACAGTATAATGTCGGGCGCTCGCGGCGGGAGATCGACGCGCCGACGCACCAACGTGGTGCAAAGCGCATGAGATGCCGCTGCGGCGCGCATCTCCGCCAAGCGGATGCCCTTTTTTGAACAGGGTTTTCCACAGCTTCTGTGAATAACGTGTCGCGTCCCGTGGGGAAGTGACCTAATCACGCAAGGACCTCGCATGCCGCCATTCACGCACCTCACCCCGCCCGCCGAAGGCGCCGCCATCACGCGCCAGGGCAACACCCTCGTCGTGCCCGACCAGCCGATCCTCCCGTTCATCGAGGGCGACGGCACGGGGCGCGACATCTGGCGTGCGAGCGTGCGGGTGTTCGACGCCGCTGTCGCGAAGGCCTATGGCGGCGCGCGCAAGCCGGTGTGGTTCGAGGTGTTCGCCGGCGAGAAGGCCTTCAACACGTACGGCACGTGGCTGCCCGACGACACGCTGA
>CAYSHC010000094.1:0-278 GCA_964430855.1 uncultured Vicinamibacteraceae bacterium | reverse complement strand
GTCCTGGCTGGCCAGAAATCATTCGACCAGAGTGGTGATTGGCTGCCCGACGAAACGCTCGATGCATTTCGCGAGTTACTGGTCGGCATCAAGGGCCCGCTGACGACGCCCGTGGGTGGCGGCATCCGCTCGCTGAACGTCGCGCTGCGGCAGGAGCTCGACCTCTACGTGTGCCTGCGCCCCGTGCGCTATTTCGCGGGGATGGAGACGCCGGTCAAGCGCCCCGATCTCGTGGACATGGTGATCTTCCGCGAGAACACCGAGGACATCTATGCCGG
>CAYSHC010000093.1:0-14843 GCA_964430855.1 uncultured Vicinamibacteraceae bacterium | reverse complement strand
AGGTCCTGCTCCCACGGCTCGCCGCGCATGCCGTGGCCGACGATGTTGATGAACGTCAGCACGCGCGTGCGCGAGCGATCGACGACGTTGGCGCGGAACTGCGCGAGGTTGCGCCACCCCGGCCCCCCGACGTCCACCAGCGTCGTCTGGCCGCTCCGGAAGGAGTGCGAGTCGGCGCGAACGGCGACGTCGCCGTTGCTCAGGTACCGATCCGGCTCGGTGCCGATGAACACGTGCGCGTGCAGATCGATCAGCCCCGGCACCACGTAGAGCCCGCTGACGTCGGCGACGCGCGCCGCCTGCGCCGGGTCGATGCTCGCGGCGACGGCCGCGATCTTCCCGTCGGCAATCGCGACGTCCATGACGGCGTCCACGCCGTTCTTCGGGTCGATGACGTGCCCGCCCTTCAGCAGCAGGCTGTAGCGCGACGACGAAGCCTGCGCCCGAGCGCCCTGAGGCTGCGCCTGCGCCTGGGCGGCGAGCAGGCCGAGCATGCAGAAGATGGCAGCAGCGGCAACGCGGGTCATCGCGTCACCTCTGTCCAGAGCGGGCGCGAGCGTCCGTTCAGGTCCCAGACGACCTGGCCGCCCTTCACCGTCAGCTCGCACTCGAGCTTCTGCGTGCCCGCCATCTTGCCGCCGCCGCTGTCGACGAACCCGAACTCGCCCGAGCGCACCGCCAGCACGGCGACATCCGCCTCGGCGCCGACACCGAGGTGCCCGAGATCCGTCCGCTTGATCACCTCGGCCGCGCGCGACGTGTTGGCTGCGATCACGTCCGCGAGCGGCATGCCCAGGTTCAGCAGCTTCGACATCACGTTGAGGATGTCCTTCATGCCCGCGTTCTGGCTGCCGATGTGCAGGTCCGTCGAGATGACATCGGGGTAGAAGCCCTGCTGCGTCGCCGGCACTGCCTGCCGGAACAGGAAGCTGCCGCCGCCGTGGCCGACGTCGAAGATCACGCCGCGCTTGCGCGCCGCGAGTACGAAGGGCTCGACCTGCCCCTGTTCGTTGACGATCGGCTGCCGGCCTCGCACGTGGGCGTACATGTGCGTGAGGATGTCCCCGGGCCGCAGGTGCGTGTTGAGCAGCGTGTCGAGCGACAGCGGGGGGTTGTTGCCGCCGAAGTCCACCATCACCGGGATGTCCGCCTGGCGTCCTGCCTCCACCGCGCGGATCACGGGGTCCCACTCGGGCCCGGAGTAGTGCGCCACCTTCACGCCCACGATGAGGTCGCGGAACTGGCGGGCGCGCTGCGCCGTGAGCTTCGGGTCCATGTCGGCGAGGTTCTGCTCCACGGGGCCGCCCCGCATCCCCTCCCCGACGATGTTCAGGAAGGCGAGCACGCGGGTACGAGACCGGTCGATGACCTGCGCCTTGAACTGCGGGAACGTCCGCCAGCCCGAGCCCCCGACGTCGACGAGCGTCGTCTGGCCGCTGCGGAACGAATGCGTGTCGGGCGGCACGGAGCTGAACCCGCCGCCGTACTGCGCGTTCGGCTCGGTGCCCCAGAACACGTGGGCGTGGATGTCGATGAGCCCGGGCGTCACGTACAGGCCCTGCGCGTCCACGACACGCGCGGCGTCCGCCGCGGGGATGTCGGCGGCGACGGCCGCGATCTTGCCGTCGGCGATCGCGACATCGCGGACGCCGTTGATGCCGTTGCGCGCGTCGATGACGTGCCCGCCCTTGATGAGCAGGCTGTAGCGCGGCTGCTGGGCCCAGCCGTGCGCCGCGGCGACGGCCAGCATCGCGACGACCGCCGGCAGGCGGACCAATGTCGAAGGAATGGTCACGAACGTCCCTCCTGAAGATTCACACGCACAACACGCACACGGGTGGCGCCGCGGGCGCTATGATCGCCACAACCCACCCTGGAGGATTAGCCGAATGAGGACCAGTCGCCTGTTGCCAACCGCCCTGCTCGCCGCGCTCATCGTGCCCGGCACCGCCACGTCGCCGCAGGCCACCCAGCCGCAGCCGGTGCCCGCGCAGACGGCGCCGTCGATGACCCCGGACGAGATCATCGAGGCGTTGCGCCGGCCCGAGAACAGCACGGGCAACATCGCCGATGGCGTCGACGAGGTCACGGGCAGCCGCGGCTGGATGTCGGCCGACATGAAGCCGATCGGCGAGGGCAAACTCGTCGGACGGGCATGGACCGCCACGCTGCGCCCCGTCCTGAAGAACGACACGCGCACGTACCCCAACTACCTGCTGCAGGTGCTCGACGAGGCGCCTCCCGGCAGCGTGCTCGTCTACAAGATGGTCGACGGCCTCGAGATCGCCGCGATCGGCAACTTGATCGCGACCACCGCGAGCGTCCGCGGACTCGAGGGCAGCGTCATCGACGGCGCCGTGCGGGACGTGGCCGAGATCAACAGGATCGGCCTGAAGGTCTTCGCGCGGCGCATCAGCCCGGCGACGTCCGTGGGCCGGATGGTCAGCGTGGCGATGCAGACGCCGGTGGTGGTCGGGGAGGTGCTCGTACATCCGGGTGACTACATCGTGGGCGACGCCGACGGCGTGGTCGTCGTGCCGCAGGATGCGGCGGCGCAGGTCGTCCAGGCCCTGGCCCGGTACAACGACCAGGAATCGAAGATGCTGCCGATCATCCAGCGCGAGAAGTCCATGCGCAAGGCCATCGAGGTGTACAACCGCTACTGACGCCGCCCGCGCTCGTGTTCGTCGGGTGGGCGGTTCGCCCACCACGACGCGAGCATCGCGCCCGTCATGTTCATCCAGGGCCCGAACACCGCGGGCGGAATCGCGGCGAGCGGGCTCTTCAGCACGCTGATGGCCAGGCCCGACGCCATCCCGCCGTTCTGAAGGCCGACCTCGATGGCCACCGTGCGGCTCTCGACCTCGTTGAGCCGCAGCAGCCGCGCGCCCCAGTAGCCGAGCACGTAGCCCGCGCCGTTGTGGATGGCGGCCGCCGCGATGATCGCCGCCACGAAGGCGCCGGCCAGCAGGTCGTCGCGCGAGAGCGACGTGATGATCGCGATGATCAGGCAGATGGCGACCATCGAGACGGCCGGCAGCCCCCGCATGATCGCGTCGGAGAGCGCGGCCGCCGCGGGCACCGTGCGGCCGACCCGTGTCAGCAGCCAGTTCACGACCAGACCGGCGGCAATCGGCACGATGATCATCTGGAGGATTGACATCATCATGCCCATGAACGGCACCTCGACGTAGGTGCCGGCGAGCAGCTGCATCACGAGCGGCGTCATGACCGGCGCCATCAGGGTCGAGCACGCGGTCATCGTGACCGACAGTGCCACGCTGCCGCGCGCGAGGTACGTCATGACGTTGGAGGCGACGCCACCCGGCGCGGCGCCGATGAGGATCATGCCGGCCGCCACCTCGGGATTGCGCGCGAAGACCATCGCCACGAAGGCCCCGACCAGCGGCATCACCGTGAACTGGAGGACGATGCCGATGAGCACTGGACGCGGAAACGTGAGGACGCGCCTGAAGTCGCCCAGCGTGAGCTGCGTGCCCATCCCGAACATGATGATCTGGATGAGCGGGACGATCAGGCCACCAAGCTGGTAGCCGAACCAGGTGCGGAACGCCAGCGGGTAGAACATCGCGGCCGAGACGAACGCAGCCACCCACAGCGTGAACGAGAAGCCGGCGAAGCGGCCGCGGCGCACGAGCATGGCCAGGGCGGCACAGGCCGCGATGACGACGATGGCGATGGCGTGATACACGGGTCAGTCCACGTAGGCGACGCAGTCCACCTGCACGAGCTCGCCAGGCCGTCCCATCAGCTCGGCCGACGTGCCGGTGTAGGAACGCGCGGGCGGCGGGTCGGGGAAGTGCCCGAGGTACCCCTCGTTGATGAGGGCGAGGTTCTTCGGCGCGTCGGCCACCGTCATGTGCACCTTGAGCACGTTGGCCATCGACGAGCCCGCCGCCTCGAGGATCGACTTCATCGTCTCGAGCGCGCTCTCGATCTGGACCTTCGCGTCGCCGGGCTCCTTGCGCCGGTCGGGATACCAGCCGCCGATGCCCGAGACAAACAGCAGGTGGCCCGATCGGATGCATGCCGAGAGCAGCGGGTTGGGCCTGGCCTGCCCGGGCCGGTGAATGACGGCCTTCTTCGGCGTCCACGCCGCGGCGCCGGCGCCCGATGCCGCCTGCGCCGCGGCGTCGGCCGATGGCGTCAGCGCCGCAGCCGGCGAGCCGGCGAGCGTGGCCAGGCCGGCGGTCACGACCGCGCGGCGCGCGCGGCGGCGCCGCTCCGTGGGGGTCTCCTCGGCTTTCTTCATTGCAGGAACTTGAAGCTGACCGGGGCGCCGATCGAGAGCGTCTGCCCGGTGGGCGTGAGCTTGCCGGTCTGCGCGTCGATCCTGAACACGACCACGCTGTCCGAACGCTGGTTGCCGACGATGAGGTGCCTGCCGGTGGGGTCGATGCCGAAGCCGCGCGGGAAGCTGCCCTGTGTCGGCTCGTTCGCGACAAACGTCAGCCGGCCCGTGGCCTCGTCGATGGCAAACACGGTGATGCTGTCGTGGCCACGGTTCGAGCCGTAGAGGAATCGGCCCGACGGGTGCACCAGCACCTCCGCGGTGCTGAAGCCCTCCTGCGCGTCCTGCCCCGGCGGCAGCGTCGTAATCGTCTGCACCTCCGTCAGCGCGCCCGTGGACGCGTCGTGCCTGAAGGCGGTGACGGTCAGCAGCATCTCGTTGATCAGGTACGCGTAGGGGGCCTTCGGGTGGAACGACAGGTGACGCGGCCCCGAGCCGGGCGCCACCGACGCCTCCAGCCTCGCGCCGCCGGCGCCGGCCTCTTCGAGGGTCCCCTTTTCCACGTTCAGCCGGTGGATGTGGACCTTGTCCGTCCCGAGGTCGGCGACGTAGGCGAAGCGGTTGCCCGGGTCGACGTTGACCGAGTGGGCGTACGGCTTGGTCTGCCGCTTCGGGTTCGCGCTGGAACCTGTGTACTGGACCACGGTGGCCGGCGGCTTCAGCCGGCCGTCGGGCTCCACCGGCAGCGATGCGGCGCTGCCACCGCCGTAGTTGGCCACGAGCACGACGCGGCCCGTCCTGTCGACGGTCAGGTGTGCGGGGCCGGAGCCGCCGGATGATTGCTGGTTGAGCGGCGTCAGCCGGCCCGACGCGCGGTCGATGGCGAAGGCGCTGACGGCGCCGGTCTGCTGCCCCTCGAACGACCGCACCTCGTTGGCGGCATAGAGGTAGCGCCCGTTCGGCGCGATCGCGAGGAAGCTGGGGCTGGGCGTCTCGGCGGCCAGCTGCGGCTCCGACAGGCGCCCGGAGGCGAGGTCGAGCCGCGAGACGTAGATGCCCTTGCTCTTCTCGTTGTTCGTGTACGTGCCGACGTAGACGAGCATCTCGCCCGATTGCGCCGGCGGGGACGCCTCGCTCCCGACGCGCGTCGACGCGAACGCGAGCCCGACCCCTGCGATTCCGAGGATTGCCATCACTGCGGCGCGATGCACGGTTGTGCCTCCTGCGCGGCGTGCGCGGCCCGGTGAGCCGCGGCCTAGCCGTATCGATGCCTCGTCGCCGTCCACGTCGCGCCGAGATACTCGCCCATGTCGAGCGTCCCGGCGAGCGTGTCGCCCTTCACCGTCCCGGTGAAGCGATAGACGAGAGAGTTGCCCGTTCGCTCGGTCACGCGGCTCGTCAGCGTCACCACGTCGCCGTCGATGCTGCCGACGATGTCGCGCGACACGAAGTCGCCCTGGTGCACGCCCTGAAGCCTGTGGCCATCCTGGTGCAGGTGCAGGCGGTGCGTGCCATGGCCGGCAGTATAGGTGATCGCCACCTCCCACTGTCCCGTGAGGTCGGCCGCTGGCGGCAGCGGATCCGGCTCGCGCGGCAGCGTGTGCCGTGCCGAGAGCACGGCGTGCACGCGATCGGCGACGATCTGCTCGTCGCCGGGGGCGAGCATCGACGTCGTGAGCGAGATGCCGGTGTCGCCCGCGGCGCCGTCCGGACGGCCGCCGCCGGCGACGGCGATGCGGGGCTCCCCGTCGTGGAGCAGCTCGCTTGCGCGCGCGCCCGTCAGGCCCCGTTCGGCGGTGTTCCACCGGATGGTCACGCGCGGGCTGCGGTTGGAGCGCTGGGCCGGCATGTCGCCGGCGACGGTGGCGGTCACCCCCGGGATGGTGGAGACGCGCGCGGCGATCACCTCCGCGCGGCGCACCCATTCCTGCCACTCCACCTCGAAGCGTGTCGCGACCCACTGCTCCACGGCGACGACCATCCCCACGATCTCCTCGCGTCCCACCTTCATGGCGCGCGAGAACCCGTGGTGCGGGGCGCTGTGCACCCAGGCGGCCTGCACCAGGTCCTTCCGCCCGAGCAGCAGGCCTGCGCTTTGCGGTCCGCGGATGATCTTGCCGCCGCTGTAGCACACCAGCGTCGCGCCGCGCTGGAGGTGGATGTTCGGCACCGTCAGCACCTCGGCGGCGGCGTCGACGAGGATCGGCACGCCGGCCGGCCTGGCGATCGCGGCAATCGCCTCGAGCGACATCGGGCCGGACTCGTTCCGCTCGTTGGCGAAGACGTAGATCATCGCGGTACGCGGCCCGATCGCGTGCCGAAGCTCCTCGGGCGTCCCGGCCTCGATGATGCGCACGCCGACGGCGCGGATGGCGGCGTCGTACACGTTGCGCGAGTGCGTCGGGATGATGACTTCGTCTTTCGCGAAGCCCGTGAGGTCGGGAATCCTGACGTGCAGGTCGGGATTGCCCCCCGCGACGCACGCGGCGGTGGCATGTGTCATCGCCGCCGCGCAGCCCGAGCTCACCATGCCCCACTCCGCCCCCGTCAGCTCGGCCAGCCGGCGGCCGGCGGCCTCCATCAGCTCGTCGAGGTGCACGTAGTGCTGGTTCGCGAGCGACTTGGCTTCGCGGACTTCCGGGCGCTCGATGGACCCGCCGATGATCGTCAGCGTGCCGCGGGCGTTGATCAGCGGGCGGACCCCGAGCGCCTCGTAGAGCGCCCGGCCGTCACGCGCGGCGCCAGCCGCGCGCCCTGGCGCGGCGGCCTGGGCGGCAGCCGCGTCGGACGGCGCGGACACCGCCGACGCGGCCAGCCCCATGGCTGGTGCGGACTTGAGGAACTGCCGCCGGCTGCGCCGGCGGCCGTCGTGCACGTGTTTCACGTCAGAACAGGAACTTCGCGCCGAGCTCCATGCGACGCATCGCGCCGGCGGAGGTGATCCGCCCGAAGGCTGCGTTGCCGAACACCGTGTTGGGGTTGCCCCAGTTGACGGTGTTGAAGAGGTTGAAGACCTCGACGCGAAGCTGCACGCGGGCCCGCCCGCCGACAAACACGTTCTTCATCAGCGACAGGTTGGTCACCTTCGAGCCGGGCCCGCGCATCATGTTGCGCGGCGCGTTGCCGAACGTGTAGAGGTCGGGCAGCGAGAACGCCGACGCGTCGATGCAGTTGACCATGCCGAGGCCGTCCGGGTTCTTCTGGCAGTTCAGCGTCGGGCTGCCCGTGACGTTGGGGCGCTGCCCGCCGCGGCCGATGTTGGCGCGGTCGCCCTGGATGGTGATGTTCAGCGGCGTGCCGCTCTCGAGCGTCGTCACGGTGCCCACCTGCCAGCCGCCGAGCACCTGCCGCAGGAACACGTTCGGCGAATCGCGGTAGAACGGCATGTCCCACAGCAGGCTCAGCACGAACCGGTGCGGGATGTCCCAGTTGGCCGGGCCGTAGTCGCTCCAGATGTCGTAGTCGTTGACGATCGCGCCGCCGCCGTTGGAGTGCGTGGCCATGTCACGCGTGCGCGACCAGGTGTAGTGCGCATTGGCCATGAACCCGTTGAGCATGCGCCGCCGCAGGATGAACGACAGCGAGTCGTAGTTGGCGATCAGGTCGTTCTGGATCGTGCGGATCTCGCGGAAGTTCTGGTTGGGCCGGCGCGCGTCGATCGGGCCCGGGCCGGGCAGCGGCGTGTTGTTGTAGAAGCTGCGGTCGAGGTTCTTCGTCCGCGACGCCAGGTACTGGATGTCGAGCACCGTGGCCTTCCAGAGCTCCTGCTGGACGTCGACGCTCCACTGGTTCTTGCGCGCATTGGGCAGGTGCCGGTTGGGCGTGATCATGTTCGGCGGACCGCCGGGCCCGACGACGCCATACGGCTGCTCGAAGGTCAGCGTGGGGTTGATCGGGTCGTTCTGGAAGGTGAACTCGGCCGCCAACGGCGGGTTGTTCGTGAGGAACGTGAACGAGTTCATCTGGTTGGGGTTGTAGTAGATGCCCCAGCCGGCGCGCAGCACCGTCTTGTCCGACAGCCTGTAGGTGGCCCCGAGGCGCGGCGCGAAGTCCTTGTTGTTGGGCTCGTGGAACTTGAAGCCCGGCGACGGCAGCTCCGTCGGGATGATCTGCGTCTGGTCGGCGTTGAGCATCGTGGCCAGGCCGGTGTAGGTCTGCGCCGGCGTGTTGCGCTCGTAGCGCAGGCCCAGGCTCAGCGTCATGTTGCGCGTCGCCTGCCAGACGTCGTTGATGAAGAAGCCGTTGCGCCACTGGCCGACGTGCCCGAGCAGCTGGTCCACCGGTGTCCGCACCGTGCGCGGGATGCCCAGCATGAAGTCGGCCATCGAGTAGCCCGTCATGTCGCCGTTGAAGGTGAAGGCGCCGCGCGGCGTGTTGGCCGCGCGCCGGCCGGTCTTCATCTCGCGGAGGTCGAAGCCCGCGCGGACGTTGTGGTTGCCCTTCGTGTAGGCGAGCACGTTCGACATCTGGAACGTCGTGTCGAACTGGCTCCAGTTGGTGCCTCCGGAACCCAGGGCGCTGAAGCCCGTCACGGTGATGCTGGGAATGCCAGGGTTGTTGTACCGCGTGTCGGCGTCGAAGCCCGGGATGCCGAGGTCGGTGCCGGCCGACGCGATCCCGTCCACCGCGAAGTTGTTGATGGTGTCGAAGTCGAGCCGGTGGTAGCCGATCCGGAAGTCGTTGTGCAGGCTCGGCGTCAGCGTGTGCGTGTAGCCGATGAGCGTGTTCTTGTTGACGCGCGGCTGCGCGAAGCCCGTGTTGGCCACCGCGCCGAAGTTGCTCGTGTAGCTGTCGTCCCAGTTGTAGCGGACGGAGACGCGCGCCGAGTTGGTGATCACCTGGTCGACACGCGCGAGCACCTGGTCGGTGTCGGTCAGGCTCGCGCCGAGACCCGTCAGGTTCGCCGCCGTGCCGCCCTCGGTCGGCAGCGGGTAGTACTGGAGCAGCCGCTGGGCCACCGGCGAGATGTGCTCCTGCGGGATGATGTTCCCCGGGTAGACCTCGCCGGTGAACGGGTTGCGGATGGGCGTCGCGATCTCCGAGAAGTTGCCCTGCCGCATCAGCTCGGTCGGCACCGACACGATCTGCGTCGAGAGGCTCTCGCCGCGCACGCCTTCGTACGCGCCCATGAAGAACGTGCGGTTGCGGCCGTCGTAGACGCCGGGGATGACCACGGGGCCGTCCATCTGGATGCCGAACTGGTCGCTGCTGCGCGGGTTCTTCGGCGCGTCCGGATCGTCGAAGTAGCCGCGCGAGTCGAGCGCCTGGCTCTGGTAGTACTCGAAGATCGAGCCGTGCAGCGTGTTGGTGCCGGCCTTGGTGACGACGTTGATGTGCACGCCGAGATACGAGCCGTACTCGGCCGAGGTGCTGCCGGTCTGCACCTGCACCTCCTCCACGGCGTCGGCAATCGGACGCATGCTCGTGGCGGCCAGCAGGTTCGCCGACGAGTTGATGCCGTCGAGCGTCAGGCTGTTCTGGATCTCGCGCTGCCCGGCCCCGCGGAACGTGAGGCCGATGTCGCTGGTCGTGCCCTGGAGGACGCCGGGCGTCGTGGCCGCCATCTGCCACACGTTGCGGCCCGCCATCGGCAGATCCACAACCGCCCGCTTCTCGACCGTCTGCGAGACGGCCGCGCGATCGGTCTGGAGCACCGCGGCGGCCGCCTCCACGGTGATGGTCTCCGCCAGGTCGCCGACAGGCAGCGCCGCGTCACGGCGCACCACCTGGTTGCCCGCCACGGTGACGCCCGTAGCCTTGAAGGTCTGGAAGCCGTCGAGGGAAATGGTGATCTCGTAGGTCCCGAGACGCACCGAGGGAATGTTGTACTGGCCCTGCTCGTTGGTCACCGTCGTATAGGTGTCCCCCGAGTCCACGTTGACAGCGACGACCGACGCCCCGGGAAGGACGCCCCCTCCGCTGTCGGTGACGGTACCCACGAGCGCCGTCTGCGAGGCGAGCTGCGCCGCGGCTCCCGCCGCCAGCGCCAGAACCAGCACGATGCTGCATGCTGCAAGACGAAGTGTGCGTCCCACGATGACCACCCCTCTGAGACTCACGGCCACGTCCGCGAGAGACACGTCGCCCTCGAGCGCTGCCGGCCCCGATGCCCGCAACGCGACACACGGCGATCAGAAGCGCGTCCGCGCCCCAATCACGTGATCGGATTTGTCACTCGAGTATGCGACTCGCGGCGTGTCCGTGATCCAACCTTTCGATGGCGGCGGATGTTACCGGAACGACATGCCGATTTCCAGCGCATTTTTCGCGCGCGCGTCTCACGTTTCACCTGATGCCCGCGTGCACCGGTCGCGTCACCTGTCACGTTTCGGTCGCTCGCGACTCCATTCGGTGAGGACAGGGATTCGCCCTGTCACCGGCACAGGAGTCGCGCATCATGCTTCGAACCTTCATCGTGCTCGCGCCGCTGGCGCTTGTGGCCCTTCCCGCACGGGCGCAGGCCCCGGACGACGCGCAGATTGCGGCCATCGTCGTCGCGGCCAACCAGGTGGACATCGACGCAGGGCGCCTGGCCTCGGCCAGGGCGACCAACCCCGACGTGAAGGCGTTCGCCGAGCGGATGATCACCGATCACGCCGGCGTCAACGACGCGGCGGCGGAGCTCGTGGCAAGGCTCGGCGTCACGCCGGCGCCCAACGAGACCAGCCGCAGCCTCGAGGACGGCGGGCGGCGGAACCTGGCACGCCTGAAGGCGCTCGAAGGCCGTGCCTTCGACGACGCGTACATCGCGCACGAGGCGGCCTATCACCAGCAGGTCCTCGAGGCCCTGGACAGCACGCTGATTCCCAGCGCGTCGAATGGAGAGCTGAGAGCTCTGCTCGTCAAGGTGCGGCCAGCGTTTGTCGCGCACCTCGAGCACGCACGGGCGCTGCAGGCGAAGCTCGGCGGTCAGTCGCGATGACGACACCGGCCCGAATGGCCGGCGTGGGACTCGGCCTCTTCGCCCTGGTGGCGCTGGTCCCGGCCGCCATGCCTGCGGAGGCCGTCCGCCCCGTGGGCGGGGAGCACGCGGCCGCGCCCGCTGTCCACACCGTGGTGATCGAGGCCACGAGCTTCCGGCCTGCGACATTGCGCGTGCGTGTCGGGGATACCATCGTCTGGCGCAACGACGACATGTTCCCGCACACCGCGACGTCGGGCGAGGCGGGGTTCGACTCGGGGGCGATTGCGCCCGGGGACTCGTGGCGCCTGACGATCGCCGGCGAGGCCGGGGCGCGCACCTATGTGTGCACGTACCATCCCACGATGATGGGCGTGCTCGAGGTGCTGGCCGCGCGGTGAGCCGCGCGGCGCGGCCGTGCGGCCGCAGGAGTGACGCATGATGTCGACAGCCATCGTCGCGCGGTCGAGACAGGTGCCGCCGGCCGACGAGGACGTCATCGCCGAGGTGCTCGCCGGGCGGACCGCCTGCTTCGAGGTCCTGATGCGCCGGTACAACGCGCGCGTGTACCGCGCCGCGCGCGCGATCGTCAGGGACGAGCGCGAGGCCGAAGAGGTGATGCAGCAGGCCTATGTCAACGCCTACGTCCACCTCCGGCAGTTCGACGGGCGCGCCCGATTCTCCACCTGGCTGACGCGTATCGTCGTCAACGAGGCGCTCGCCCACCGTCGCCGGCGCGACAGGTTCGTCGCATTCGACGCCGGCGCACCGCCTGCCCGGGAGGCCACCGTGACTGCGAGCACCGCCCCGGATCCCGAGCGCCAGGCCTTCGGCAGCGAACTGGGCGCGCTCATCGAGTCGGCCATCGATCGGCTGCCCGCCGGCGTCCGCGAGGTCTTCATGCTCCGCCAGGTCGAGGGCATGAGCACGGCCGAGGTGGCCGCGGTGCTCGACGTGACCGAGGACGTGGTGAGGACCCGTTTCTCCAGGGCGCGCGCGGCGCTGCGGCGAGACCTGACCCTGCAGGCCGGCGCGTCGCTCCCGGGAGCGTTCGCCTTCCTGGGCGTCAGGTGCGACAGGGTCGTGGCGGCGGTGATGCGTCGGATCACGCCGGCGGGGCCGTGAGCCGCTTGGTCCAGTAGCGCGCGAGCCCCCGCCAGCACATGTCCAGCGGGACGGCCAGCTCCAGCCGCCGGAGCTCGTCGTCGGTGAGCTCCCGGCGGAGCAGCCGCCGCGCCTCTTCCTGGTAATGGGCCTCGCGGTCGGCCTCCGGCAGCGTGGCATCGTGGAGCAGCTCCCGGGCGAGGCGGGCCAGCGCGTCGAGCCGATCCATCAGCACCGCCAGGTGGTGGGCCGGCGCCCCGTGCGGGCCGAAATGCGTGAGAAACAGCGTCTCGGGCTGCCAGGCCAGGATGCGCGCCACGCTGTCGCGCCACGCCTCGAGGTCGATGTCGGGGGGCGGCGTAGGCGGCATCACCGACGACATGCTGGCGGTGCGGCAGCCGCCGACGTCCCCCACAAACGCCGTGCGCGACACGCGGTCGAAATAGGCGACGTGGTGCTGCGCGTGGCCCGGCGTGGCCGCCACGTCGAGCGTCCGGCCAGCCACCTCGAGAGTCTCGCCGCCGTTCAGCACCCGAAGTCGCGCCTCCGGGACCGGCTCGAAGGCTCCCCACAGCGCGTCCATCTGGTCGCCGTAGAGCTGGGTCGCGCTGGCCAGCAGCTTCGCCGGGTCGACCATGTGCCTGGCGCCGCGGGCGTGGACGAACACGCGCGCCTCCGGCACGCGGCGCAGGATGGTGCCCGTGGCCCCGGCGTGATCGAGGTGGATGTGCGTCAGCAGGACGGCGCGCACCTCGTCGAGCGCCCGCCCCCCCTCGGCCAGGGCGGCCTCGAGCGCCGGCAGACAGCTCGTGGGGCCGGGATCGACCAGCGCCAGCCCGTCGTGGTGCTCGAGGACGGCCGTGGCGATGACTCCCGACGTCTGACGGAAGAGGACGTCGGCGTATCGCAGGCCCGGGCTGAGCGTCTCCATGGGACGATTCTAGGGGACCGTATACTGGAAGGGTGAACAGGATGCAGTCCGGGCGGCCGGGGGCGGCCCGGACACCGGTCGTGCGTGCCGCGCACCCACGGGCGCGGGAGCGGCCGGCCGCGTCGACACGTGCAGATGAGCGATACCCATAGACAGTCCGGCGATCTCGTCCTCGAGCAGATCGATCAACGCACCCAGGAGCCGACGCTCTACAAGGTGCTGCTGCTCAACGACGACTACACGACGATGGATTTCGTTGTGGAGATCCTCGAGACGATCTTCCACAAATCGCCCGCCGAGTCGTTTCGCATCATGATGCAGGTCCATACCCAGGGGAAGGGCCTGTGCGGGGTATACACGTTCGAGGTTGCCGAGACCAAGGTGGCCGCCGTTCACGATCTGGCGCGCGAGCACGGGTTCCCGCTGCGCGCGTGCATCGAAGAGGAGTAAGGACGCCATGTTCAGCGCGTCGGTGGAACTGCTGTTGGGCGTGGCGTACCGCGAGGCAACCTCGCGGCGCCACACGCACCTGACGCTCGAACACCTGTTGTACGTGCTCGCGCACGACACGGAAGCCGAGCGGATCCTCCTGGCCTGCGGGGCCGATCTGCCGAAGGTCCGCGCAGATCTCGATCGGTTCCTGCAGCAGAACATCGAGCAGTTCCCGCGGGGGGCCCAGAAGGAGCCCGAGCAGACCCTCGCCTTCCGGCGCGCCCTGCAGACGGCCGTGCTGCACGTGCAGAGCGCGGGCAAGAGCGAGGTGCAGGCCGGCGACCTGCTCGCGGCGCTGCTCCAGCAGAACCGCTCGCATGCCGCGCAGCTGCTCGAGAGCCAGGGCGTCACGCGGCTCGACGTCCTCAACTACATCAGCCACGGCATCGCGAAGGTGCCGCATCCCGAGGATCCGGGCGACGAAGAGCGCGGCCCCGCCACGGCGGGACAGGGCGAGGAGGGGTCGTCCACCTCGCGGACGCCGCTCGACGCCTACACCGTCAGCCTGACGGCCCGGGCGCGGGCCGGCGCCCTCGACCCGCTGATCGGTCGCACGACGGAGGTGCAGCGCACGCTCGAGATCCTGTGCCGCCGCCGCAAGAACAACCCGATGTTCGTGGGCGAGCCCGGCGTCGGCAAGACCGCGCTGGCCGAGGGCCTGGCCCAGCGCCTGCTCCAGGACGACGTGCCGGCGATCCTCAAGGACGCCGAGGTCTTCACGCTCGACGCCACCGCGCTGCTGGCCGGCACCCGGTTCCGCGGCGACTTCGAGGAGCGCTTCAAGGCCGTCGTGAGCGCGCTGGCCAAGCGGCCGAAGCCCATCCTGTTCATCGACGAGATGCACAGCATGGTCGGGGCCGGGGCCACGACCGGCGGCACGATGGACCTGGCGACGCTGATCAAGCCGGTGCTGAGCGCCGGCGACATCCGCGTCGTCGGCGCGACGACGTTCGAGGAGTTCAAGCAGATCGAGAAGGACCGCGCGCTGGCGCGCCGGCTCCAGAAGGTGGTCGTGGGCGAGCCGTCCATCGACGAGACGGTGACGATCCTGAAGGGACTGCGCGCCCGGTACGAGGAACATCACAACGTCCGGTACACCGACGCCGCTCTCGACGCGGCGGCGCGGCTGGCCTCGCGTCACCTGCGCGCCTACCGCCTGCCAG
>CAYSHC010000092.1:0-15485 GCA_964430855.1 uncultured Vicinamibacteraceae bacterium | reverse complement strand
TTGCCCGAGTGCGCCATCGACACGCTGCCGGCCTTGTGCTTCAGCGACTTGTCGAACTCCGCGACGCCGATGGTCTTGCCGCTGCCGCCGCCGGGGCTGCGCCCCCACCACTCGCGGTAGGTCATGTCGCGCGACATCTTGTCGCCCCACTGCACCGCCTGGCCGGGGATCACCCGGTGCACGCGCTGCGCGTTGTAGAAGTTCTTGCGTACGAGCTCGGTGACGTGCGCGACGGTCTTCGGCGCCTTGTCGGGGAACGTCTGGATCACGATCCGGCCGTACTCGGTCTCGATGACGATCTTCGGCGCGTCGGACGCCGCCTTCGCGGCGGGCTGCTGCGCCGACGGTGCCGCCGCCGCCATGGCGACCCCGAGACCGACGCCAAGCGCCCACGCCGCGACCCACCGGCGACAGGTCGTTCGTTGAGGCATGGCCCAGTGTACCCCCGCGCCGGCGCCTGCGGGCCGCGCGGCTTCTGGTAACGTATCGCCCCGGACCGTCCCCTCACCCCATGCCAGGATCCCTCGTGCGCCAGCTCTTCGCGGTCAAGCCCCTGCACCGACTCACCGGAGACGCCGAGCACGGCCCGCACCGGCTGCGGCGGACGCTCGGCGCGCCGCAGCTCCTCTCGCTCGGGATCGGCGCCATCATCGGCGCCGGCATCTTCTCCACCGTCGGCAGCGCGGCCGCCGGGGGCGCGCACCACCTCGGGGCGGGCCCCGCCATCGTGCTCTCGTTTGTCATCACCGCCGTGGCGTGCGGGTTTGCCGCCCTCTGCTACGCGGAGTTCGCGGCGATGGTGCCGGTGGCGGGCTCGGCCTACACGTACTCGTACGCCACGCTCGGCGAGCTGACCGCCTGGATCATCGGCTGGGACCTGATCATCGAGTACGCCATCGGCAACGTCGCCGTCGCCATCTCGTGGTCGGGCTACTTCCAGGAGCTGCTGCGCGGCTTCGGCCTCGCCTGGCCCGCCTGGCTCGGCACCGACTACCGCACGGCCGCGCACGCCCTTGCCGAGTACCAGGCCGCCGGCGGCGACATCGTCCAGCTCACGCCGGCCGTCGTGCGCAACGCCGAGGCGCTGCTGAACGCCCCGACCATCGCCGGCGTGCCGGTGGTGTTCAACCTGCCTGCCTTCGCCGTGGTGATGGCCATCACGTGGGTGCTCGTGCGCGGCATCCGCGAGAGCGCGTCGTTCAACACTGCGATGGTGGTGCTGAAGCTCGCGGTGATCTTCTTCTTCATGGCCGTCGGCGCGTTCTACGTCAGGCCCGAGCACTGGACGCCGTTTGCGCCGAACGGCCTTCGTGGCATCACCAGCGCGGCGGCGATCATCTTCTTCGCCTACATCGGCTTCGACGCGGTGTCCACGGCGGCGGAAGAGACGAAGGACCCGCAGCGCAACATGCCGATCGGGATGATCGGCAGCCTGATCGTGTGCACGGTGCTCTACATGCTGGTCGCCATCGTGCTCACCGGGCTCGTGCCGTGGACCGACCTCGGCACCGCCGAGCCGCTGGCGACGGCCTTCTCGGTGCTGGGGATGAACTGGATGGCCGGCATCATCTCGTTCGGCGCCCTGTTTGCCACCACGTCGGTGCTCATCGTCTTCCAGATCGGGCAGCCGCGCATCTTCTTCACCATGGCTCGTGACGGACTGCTGCCCGCGTGGGCCGCACGCGTCCACCCGCGCTACCACACGCCGCACGTGACGACCATCCTCACGGGCATCTTCGTCGCCACGCTCGCGGGCCTGGCCAACATCGACGAGGTCGTCGAGCTGACGAACATCGGAACACTGTTTGCGTTCGTCCTCGTGGCCATCGGCATCCTCGTGCTCCGCCGGACGAACCCGGACGCGCCGCGTCCGTTCCGCACGCCCTGGGTGCCGTTCGTGCCGTTGATGGCCGTGGCGTCGTGCGGCTACCTGATGCTCCAGCTGCCTGTCGTGACGTGGGAGCGGTTCGTGCTGTGGCTGGTGCTCGGGATCGCCGTGTACTTCGCGTACGGCTACAGGCACAGCCGGCTGCGCGCGTCGGGCGAGTAGCAGAACGGCCCTAGATGCCGGTGGCGCGGCGGCGCGGCGGCGGGATGTCCGCCGGGAACTCGGCCAGTGTGAGGAACTGGCCCGAGGCCGGGTCGTACGCGAAGACCTCCCCCGTCTCGATCTTGTAGACCCACCCATGCACCTTGAGGTCGCCCTTCGCCAGGCGGTCGGCGACGGCAGGCAGCGTCTTGAGGTGCTCGAGCTGCACGAGGACGTTCTCCTCGGTCGCGGCCGTCAGCAACGCGTCGCCCTCGAGGTGCGCGTAGTTCTCGCCGATGATGCGCCTCGTCTTCTCGGCGTGCTTCAACCACGAGGCCATCGCGGGGAGCGCCGCCAGGTCGCCCGGGTGCAGCAGGCTCGACATCGCGCCGCAGTGCGAGTGGCCGCAGATGATGACGTCGCGCACGCCGAGGCTGGCCACCGCGAACTCGATGGTGGCCGCCTCGCCGCCGGTGCCCGCGCCGTGCGGCGGCACGAGGTTGCCCGCGTTGCGCAGGATGAAGAGCTCGCCGGGATCCGTCTGGGTGATCAGGTTGGGCACCACGCGCGAGTCGGAGCACGTGATCATCAGCGTCTCGGGATGCTGCCCGGCCGCCAGCTGCTCGAAGAGCCCCTGCATCGGCCTGAAGCTCGACTGCCTGAACCTGTGGATACCCTGGACGAGCTTCTGCATGGGCGCGCGCGACCTCTCGTCGCACTGTGCACCTGTCGCCCCGTTGACGGCAACAGCGAGTGCCGCGCGGGCAGCACGCCGCCCCTGCCTCGCGGCGGCGGCACGCGCGTGTCGCGGCGGGCCGCGTCGCGCGTCAGGCCGCGTGCGTGCCGGTGAGCACGACGGGACGGGAGCCGTGACGACGAGCGTGTGCTCGCAGTGAGCGGCGAGACTGCATGGATGCTTCCGGCTCAGGCCGGCTCCGCGGGCTCCACCACGATGCGGGTGGTCACCGAATTGGCGATATAGCACTCGTGGTGCGCGGCCTCGTGCAGGGCCGCGATCGTCTCGGCGTCAGGTGCCTGGCCCGCCCACGTGATGGCGGGCCGCAGCACGACGGTGGTCATGGCCTTGCGCCCGGCCGCGTCCGGCGCGAGCGTGCCCCCGGCGTTGTCGTCGTAGCGCTCGACGACGAAGCCGCGCTTCGCGGCGAGGGCGAGGAACCACAGCATGTGGCAGCTCGAGAGCGACGCGACGAACGCTTCCTCCGGGTCGACGGCCGCCGGGTCGGAGAGCGGCACGCGCACCGAGTGCGGCGACGAGGACGCCCGCACCTCGGCCCCGCCGTCGAAGTGCCAGCGGTGGGCGCGCGGGTAGCGAAGGTCCGTGAACGGCGCGTCGTCGCGCGTCCAGACAACACGTGCGGTATGGCGGCTCGTCATGCAGATACACCCGTCGTGATTCGCCGGCCGCGGCAGGCGAGGTCGAGGCGCGTCCCTACCTGACGTGGACGGTCACGGGGACGACGTGGTGGATGACGTACGTGCCGTAGTCCGGGTTCCGCTCCATGGGCTGCGTGCGGCCCAGGCTGTCGGTGGCCCGCGACATCAGCGTCACGTCGCCCGCCGCCGCGGGTGCCGTCCACTCGTGCCGCCAGCGACGCCAGACGCCTGGCACGGGCTCGTCCTCGAGCGTCGCGTCGCTCCAGCGCGTGCCGCCGTCCGTGCTCACCTCGACGCGCGTGATGGCGCCCTCGCTCCACGCCGCGCCCCTCACGGCGACGCGGGCGCCGCGCTCGACGGTGGCGCCGGTCCACGGCTGCGCGACGAGCGACTTGACCTGGATGCCGGGCAGCGGGCGACGCTGCGGGAAGGGCCCCGAGCGGTCCCAGTACGCGTAATCGATCGTTTGCCAGTAGCCGTCAAACGGCGTGTCCGTGACGATGAGGCGCGACAGCCACTTCACGGAGGCCATCCCGTACGCGCCCGGCACGACGAGGCGCGCCGGGGCGCCGTGCAGCGGCTCCAGGGGCGCGCCGTTCATCGCGTAGGCCACCAGCACGCCGCGGCGCCGCGCCTCGCCCACCGGCAGCCCGCGGTGATAGCTGATCTCGCCGACCGGACGCGGCGTGCCGCCCGGCTCGCCCACGTCGAGACCTTCGCCGACCAGGTCTACGGCGTCCTCGCGCAGGCCGGCACGTTCGAGCAGCACGTCAACGGACACGCCCGTCCACTCGGCAGTGCTGACCGCGCCGCGCTCCCACTGCACGCCGGGAACCTTCGGCGTCAGCAGCAGCCGGCCGTTGCCCGCGCACTCGAGCGTCACCGTGCGCGTCACGGCCGGCAGCTCGCGCAGTTCGGCAAGCGACAGCGACAGCGCCCGTGCGACGGCGCCCTCGACGCGCAGCCGCCACGACGCGGCGTGCACGTCCGGTACGGGGAAGTGGTTCCTCACGTAGTGCTGTGGCACCGGCGTGATGTAGCTGTCGAGCGCGCCGAAGTCGGCCTCGAGGTTGCTCGGCGAGGCCGAACGGACGATGCGGGGGTCGGAGGACGGGCCTGTCTGGCTCATGGATGCTCGCAACGGCGGCACGACGGCGGCGGCCAACCCCGCCTGAGCCACGCGCCGCCCGAAGTCACGTCGGGTCAGCCGCCTCGTCATGCCCGCGACTCGCGCGTGACGCCGATGCGCGGGCAGGCGGGCGCCAGCACGCACCGCGGGCACCTCGGGTACACGGGCTTGCACACGTGCTGACCCCACGTGACGAGGTACAGGTTCACGTCGGCCCACCAGCGCTTCGGCACGACGCGGTAGAGCGCCTGCTCGGTCTGCTCCGGCGTCCGGGTGCGCACCCAGCCGAACCGGTTCGCGATGCGGTGGACATGCGTGTCGACGCAGATGTTGTCGCGGCTGCGGCACGCGACGATGAGCGTCAGGTTCGCCGTCTTGCGCCCGACGCCGGGCAGCGTCAGCAGCTGCTCCATCGTGTCGGGCACGCGGCCGCCGAACTCCCTCACGATCCGCCGCGCGCACTCCACGACGTGCACCGCCTTCGTGCGGTAGAAGCTCACCGGGTAGATCAGCTTCTCGACGCGCGCGGGCGACAGGCGCGCCATCGCCTCGGGGGTGGACGCCACGGCGAACAGGCGCATCGACGCCGCCAGCGTCACCGCGTCCTTCGTCTGGGCGGAGAGGAGCGTCGAGATCAGCACGTGGAACGCGTCGCCCATGAGCTCGTCGGCGATCTTCTCGATCGCCGGCACCTCCATCGAGCGGATGGCGCGGCGCAGCGTGCGCAGCGCGGGGACGACGGGCAGCGGGTCGCGCACGACGGGCTGCGCCTGCGCGCCAGCCCGGAGGGCCATGCGGCCGACGGCTTCAGCCATCGACGTAGCTTCCCTGGACGGGCGTCACCGGCGGCCGGCCCTCGAGCACCTCGATGACGTTGCGCGCGGCGAGGTTGCACATCGCCGTGCGGGTCTCGCGCGTGGCGCTGCCGAGGTGCGGCGCCAGGAGGACGTTCTCGAACCGGAGCAGGCCCGGGTGCACCTTGGGCTCGAGCTCGTACACGTCGAGCGCCGCGCCGGCGATGACCCGCTGCTCGAGGGCGTCCACCAGCGCGGCCTCCTCGACCACCGGTCCCCGCGCCATGTTCACGAGGTAGGCCGTCGGCTTCATCAGCGGCAGCGTCCGGCGGTTGATCATGTGCCGCGTCTCGCTGGTCAGCGGCACGTGCAGCGAGACGATGTCGGACGTCCGGAGCAGCGTCTCGAAGTCCATCGGCGTGTACGGCGTGCCGTCGGGGCCGGCCAGCTGCTCGTCGGGCCGCCGCGGCGAGCGCAGGTACGCCACGCGCATGCCGAACGCCAGGGCCTTGGCCGCGACGTTCTGCCCGATGCGGCCCATGCCCACGATGCCGAGCTGCTTGCCGACCAGGTCGGTGCCGAGCAGGAAGTCGAGCGCGAAGCCCTCCCACCTGCCGGCGCGGAGGATGCGCTCGCCCTCGTTCAGACGCCGCGTGATGCCGAGGATGAGCCCCCACGTCAGCGCGGCGCACGCCTCGTCGAGGACGCCGGGCGTGTTGGTGACCACCACCTTGCGGGCCGCGGCCGCCTCGACGTCGATGTTGTTGTAGCCCACCGCCACGTTGGCGACGATGCGCAGCCCCGGCACGGCGTCGAGGAAGGCCGCGTCGATCGCGTCGGTGCCCTGCACGATGACGCCGGCGCAGCCTTGGGCGCGTGCGGCGAGCTGCTCGGGCGACGGGCCGCCCGGGTCCTCGAAGACGTCGAGGTCGGCGTGCTCGGCGAGCATCGCGAGGGTTTCGTCGAAGAGGCGGCGCGAGACGAAGACGCGGGGTCGTGACATGAGGCTCAGTGTCCCATCGACTGGCAGAAGCCGCAGTGCGTGCAGCGGACGGCAGGCTCCACGATGCAGGCGCCGTCGGGCGACGGCGCCAGCGCGAACCGCCCGTGGCTCGGATGGCGCGCCGTGTCGGACGGCACCGGCGCCTGCCGGGCAGGCGGCGCCCCCTGCTGGAGGTGCCGCGCCACCGCCTCGCGCACGATCCGCCGCAGCGTCGCTTCGTCCATCACTCCTCCGTGACCGCGTCGATGATGCCCACGATCGCGGCGTCCACCGGCGCGCCCTTGCGCCCGAGCGCCTGGCCTGCCGCGCGGCCCTCGATGACGCAGAGCACGCGCTCGCCGGGACCGGCGCCCACCGAGTCGATGGCGAGCACGGCCGGCGGCCTCGCGCCTCCGGCCACGGCGTCCGGCTGGACGAGCAGCAGCTTCGCGCCGAGCAGCTTCGGGTGCTTCCGCGTGGCGACGACGGTGCCGACGACGGTGCCTGTCAGCACGGCCGGGTCACTCCGTATCGTACCTGTCGACGATGCCGACGATGCTGGCGTCGGTGGGCACGACCCTGGGATGGAACGGGAACGACGCCTCGCTGCCCCGGACGAAGAAGACGCGCTCGCCCGGGCCGGCGCCCGTGGCGTCGGTGGCCACGAGGGCGCGGCCGACGTCGGTGCCGTCCTGCCTGATGGGCTGCACGAGCAGCAGCGGGACGCCGTCGAGGCTGGCGTTCTTCCGGGTGCAGACGACGCTGCCGAGGACGCGCGCGAGGTGCATCGCGCTGCCTCAGGCGACCGACACGCTGTCGACGATGCCGACGATGGCGGCGTCGACGGGCGTGTCCTTCAGGCCGTCGGCCATGCGGGCCGAGCTGCCGCTGACGATGAGGACGGTCTCGCCGACGCCGGCATCCACGGTGTCGACGGCCACGAGGTGACCGCCGTCGATCGTCCCGTCGGGCGTCACGGGACGGGTCAGCAGCAGCTTGGCGCTGACGAGGCGGTCGTCCTTGCGGGTCGCCACCACCGTACCGACGACCCTGGCCAGGATCACTTGACGGCGGCCTTGCCGATAGGCAGCACGTCCTCCAGGTTGCTGTGAGGACGTGGAATGACGTGCACCGACACGAGCTCGCCCACGCGGCGCGCTGCCGCGGCTCCGGCATCGGTGGCGGCCTTCACGGCCGCGACATCCCCACGCACCACCGCCGTCACGTAGCCGGCGCCGATCTTCTCCCAGCCCACCAGCGTGACCTTGGCGGCCTTCACCATGGCATCGGCCGCCTCGATCATCGCGACGAGGCCCTTGGTCTCGATCATGCCCAATGCTTCGCCCATAAACGCTCCATCGCTCCTTCGCTGGCCCGCGCTGTCACTGCGACCGGCAGCGCGCGCGGCACGGGTCTCACGCCGGGCCATCAGCGTCCGCCGGTCACGTGCCGGACGGCGTCGGCGATGAGGGCCGTGAGCTCGCGGTATGTTAGCCGAATTTCACCGTCCGCGCCGGGCGCCGGGAGTGCCGGAGGCGGCAGCGGCGACGTCCGCACGAGGCGCTCGCCCGCGCTCTCGGGCGCCTCCACGTACTGGCAGCTCACGGGCTCGTCGCCCGGCGGCGTCGGCTCGGTGCAGATGCCAGCAGGCGAGGCGATGCCGTACCGATCGCGCAGCGCCTGCAGCCGTGCGACCTCCTCGCGCGAGATCAGATGCTCGGCCCCGAGCATCCGCGCCACGAGGCTGATGTGCGCGAAGTGCTCGATGGTCTCCATTTTGTAGTACGCGTTCATCAGGTCGCGGCCGACCGTGAGCGCGCCGTGGTTGGCCAGCAGCATCCCGTCGTGCGCGGGCACGAAGCGCCGGACGGCGGCGGGCAGCTCCGCGGTCGAGGGCGTCGCGTACGCCGCGATGGGCACGCTGCCGAGCGTCGTGATCACCTCGGCCAGCACCGCCCGGTCGAGCGGGATGCCGGCCACGGCAAAGCCCGTGGCCATCGGCGGGTGCGCGTGCACCACCGCCTGCACGTCGGGCCGCGCCTCGTAGACGGCCAGGTGCATCAGCAGCTCTGACGACGCCTTGCGGTGGCCGGCGATCTGCTGCCCCGACAGGTCGGTGATGACCATCATGTCGGGGGTCATGAACCCCTTCGACACGCTGGTCGGCGTGGCGAGGATGCGGCCCTCGTCGAGCCGCACGCTGATGTTGCCGTCGTTGGAGGCGACGTAGCCGCGCGCGTAGAGCCGTCGGCCGACCTCGCAGATCTCGGCGCGGAGCCGTTCCTCGGCGGGAGACATCGCCTAGGCCGTCCTGGCGCCGTACTGCCGCCGGCACTGCTCGGAGCAGAAGTAGTGCGTGGTGCCCGCCGCCTGCGCCGACAGCGCACGCTCGCGGACGACGAAGGTGCCGCAGACGGGATCCTGCACGAGCGTGCCCGCGGTGGGCCGCGCGTCGGGCGGCGGCACGCGCGCCGCGTCGACGACGCCTCGCCAGACGCCGCGCAGCAGCAGGTAAATCGCCCGCAGGATGACGAAGATCAGGACGAGCTTCAGCAGAAAGCCAACCATGGCGTTCAGGTCCCCTGCGGAGCGGCTGGCGGGTCGGGCACCAGGTCCGGATGCGCCGAGCGCAGGCCTTCGAGCGCCTGGCGCGCCGCCCGCGCCTCGGGGCTGTCGGCCGGCGCGATGGCGACCACCTGCTGCCAGGCGGCAGCGGCGCCCTTGAGGTCCTGCGTGCCGAACGCCTTGACGATGCCGAGGTTCAGCAGCGTCTTGGTGTGGCGCGGGTCGGCCTTGAGCGACGCCTCGAACTGCTCGATCGCGCGTGGCGCCTGGTTCATGTAGTAGTAGCAGATCCCGAGGTCGGTGCTGACGTCGGGATTGTCGGGGGCGATGGCCAGCGCCGCCTCGTACCAGCGCGCGGCATCGGCAAACCGCTCGGCGTCGAAGTACAGGTTCCCCAGCTCGGCCCTCACCGCCGCGTCGTTGGGCGCCTCGGCGGCGCGCGCCTCGAGGGCCTGCACGCGGGCCGTGTCGAGCGGCGTCGCGGACGCCGCGCCCCCGCCTTGCCCGGACGCCGCAGCCGGGCTGCCGCCGCCCTGTCCCTGGGCAGCCGCGCCGCCTTGTGCCGCGGCCGCGGCCGAGGGCGCGGGCGTGACCCGCTCGGCCTGCTGCACGCCCAGCATCCAGCCGACGAGCAGGCCGAAGACGGCGCCGGAGACGGCGAAGATGACCGATTCTGCCTTCATTCCCCGGGGTCGATCATACCTGCACGGCCTCGAGGTACTCGCGCACCGCCTGCCGCAGGCCGACAAACAGCGCGTAGCTGATGAGGGCGTGGCCGATCGACACCTCGTGCAGCACCGGCATCGCGTGCACGAAGTCGGGCAGGTTCTCGAGGTCGAGGTCGTGACCGGCGTTGACGCCGAGCCCGAGCTCGTCGGCAAGGCTGGCCGCCCGGGCGTAGCGGTCGAGCTCGGCCTGGAGGTCGGCGCCCGGCGTGGCGAACGTCCGGGCGTAGGGCTCGGTGTACAGCTCGACGCGGTCGGCGCCGATGTCGGCCGCCCAGCGGATGGCATCCGGCACGGGGTCCACAAACAGCGCCACCCGGATGCCGGCCTTGCGCAGGTCGTCAACGTGCCGGCGCAGCAGGTCCGACGGCGTGTCGGGCGGCCAGCCGGCCTCGCTGGTCAGCTCCCCTTCGCGCACGGGCACCAGCGTGAACTGGTGCGGCTTCACCTCGTGCACCAGCTCCAGCAGGTCGGGACGCGGATCGCCCTCGATGTTGTACTCGACCCGGTCGCGGAAGGGCGCGAGCAGCTCGGCGACCTCGCGGACGTCGGTGGGCGTGATGTGCCGCTGGTCCGCGCGCGGGTGGACGGTGATGCCCGGCGCCTCGGCCTCGAGGCAGACGCGCGCGGCGTCGACGACGGACGGGATGCTGCCGCCCCGGCTGTTGCGGACGGTGGCAACCTTGTTGATGTTGACGGAGAGTCGGGCCATTGCAAAGAGAGGATACGAGAGGTCGTGCGAGAACGGCCCGGAGGGCCGTCCCTACCCGAGCGCCTGCCGTGCCGTCTCGGCGATCTCGTGCGCCCAGGCGTCGATCTCCTGCTGGTCGCGCCCTTCGATCATGATGCGCAGCAGCGGCTCGGTGCCGGAGTAGCGGACGAGCAGCCGGCCCTCGCTGCCCAGCCGGCGCTCGACGTCGGCCATCACGGCGGCAATCGCCGGCACCTCGGCGACGGGCACGCGCTCGGCGACGCGCACGTTCACGAGCACCTGCGGGTAGGTGGTCATCTCGGAGGCGAGGTCGCGCAGACTCCGGCCGCTCTCGGCCATCACCCGCAGGACGCTCAGCGCCGTGACGATGCCGTCGCCGGTGAAGAGGTGCTGGCTGAGGATCACGTGGCCCGACTGCTCGCCGCCCAGCGTATAGCCGCCGCGCTGCATGTCCTCCATCACGTACTTGTCGCCCACGGCGGTGCGGCGCAGCGTGATGCCGCGCTCGCGCAGTGCGAGCTCGAGCCCGAGGTTGCTCATCACCGTCGCGACCACCGTGTCGTGCGCGAGGCCGCCCATCCGCTGGAGGTGCAGCGCGAGGATGAGCATGATGGCGTCGCCGTCCACCAGCGCGCCCGTGTGATCCACCAGCAGGCACCTGTCGCCGTCGCCGTCGAAGGCGACGCCGAGGGCGAGGCCGCGGTCGCGCACGAGCGCCATCAGCGCCTCGGGGTGCGTGGATCCGCAGTCGAGGTTGATGTTCCGGCCGTCGGGTGACGCGCCGATGACCTCGAGGTCGAACCCCAGCGACCCGAACAGCTCGGGCGCGATGGTCGTCGTGGCGCCGTGCGCGCAGTCGAGGCCGATGCGCAGGCCCGACACGGCGCCCGAATCGGGCAGCGCGTGCCGCGCGTGGGCCATGTAGTCGGCGCGGAGATCGATCTGCCTGACCTCGGCGTCGACGTCGCCCTCGACGCGGAAGAACTCGCTGCCGACAAACGCCTCGACCTCGGCCTCGGCCTGCTCGTCGAACTTCTGGCCGCGTCCCGAGAAGACCTTGATGCCGTTGTCCTGGTAGGGATTGTGCGACGCGGAGATCACCACGCCGGCGTCGAACCCGTGCTGCCGCGTGAGCACGGCCACGGCCGGCGTCGGGATCACGCCCACCGAGAGGACGTCGCCGCCCGATGCCCTGACGCCGCGCGCCAGGGCGCGCTCGATCCAGAACCCCGACTCGCGCGTGTCGCGTCCCACGATCACCCTGACAGGCGTGTCGCGGCGCAGCGTCCTGACGAGCGCGGCGCCGAGCCGCATCACCGTCGTGTCGTCGAGCGGCGGCTGCCCTGCCACGCCGCGCACGCCATCTGTGCCAAAGAGCTTCTTCATGAATCCTGTGTGAAAGTTCCCGCCTACTTGATCACGACCGAGACGGCCCGCGGCTCCACGCGCACGATGCCCACGTCGTCGCGCGGCCTCACGCGCACGGGAAGGGAGTACTGGCCCGGGCCGAGCGTGGACAGGTCCACGACGGCGGCGAGGTCGTCGGCCGAGAGGCCGGCCACCTGCTCGCGCGTGCCGCGGATGACGACGGTGACGCGGCTCGGCGTGGCCACGGCCTGGCTCATCGGCGCCTGCTCGGCGAACGTCACCGCGACGTTCGGGATCTCGCGCTCGACGGGCGCCGGCAGGATCTCGACGGTGACCGTCGCCGTCCGCGCCTCCCGCAGGCGCACGGCGCTGTCGACGACGCCGACGGTGACGCGATCCTCGACCGTGCGCGACGCGCCGGTGATGTTGATCGGCTCGGTCGTGGCCTCGTCGAGCTGCTGGAGCCGCCCGATGGGCCCGATGACCTCCACCGTCGACGGCGACGCGGTGACCCGGCCGACGACGTAGCCAGGCGCCGGCTGGCCCTCGATGGACGGCGAGATCGAGACGACGCGCGTGCCCGAGTACTCGAACTCGAGCGGGATGGTCGAGGGCGCCACCTGCACGACCTGCACGCCGAACGGCACGCGCACCTCGTCGGCCCGCATGTGGAAGAGCCTCGCCCCGGGTCGCGCCGACGAGAGGTCGAGCACGGCGACGACCTCGCCGGGCTGCACACGCGAGAGGTTGCCCGACGAGCCGCGGATGCGCACGTCCACGGCGGCGGGCGGCTCGCCCACGATCTCCATCCCCTCGGGCACGTTCTGGAACTCGAGCGGCACGCGCAGGTTGCGCTCGACGGTCTCCTGCCCGGACACGGCGATCCACAGGATCGAGGCGAGCACGACCGAGAGGATCTTGAGGCCGAGATGGCGGAACGGGTTGTACGCCATGGCTCTCAGGGTACCGCCCGGTGGCGCCGGCCCGTCCGGCGCTGGAGCACGAGCGCGGTGAGGCGTGCCCGCAGGGTCTCGGCGCTGAGGCCGCGGGTGATCTGGCCATCGTGCACGAGCGAGACGCGCCCGGTCTCCTCGGACACGACGACGGCAACGGCGTCGTTCTCCTCGGTAAGCCCGATTGCCGCACGGTGGCGCGTGCCGAGGTCGGTGCCGACGCCGGGGTTGACCGTCAGCGGCAGGAAGCACGCGGCGGCGGCGATGCGGTTCTCCTGGATGATGACCGCCCCGTCGTGGAGCGGGCCGCTGGTCTGGAAGATGCTCACCAGCAGGTCGTGCGTGACCATCGCGTCGAGCGGGATGCCGCTCTCGACGTAGTTGCGCAGCCCGATCTCGCGCTCGATGACGATGAGCGCGCCCGTGCGGCGCTCGGCCATCTGCATGGACGCCGTGACGATCTCCTCGATCGTCTCGTCGTCGTTCTCGGCGCGTGAGAAGGCCCGGAGGAAGGGCGCCCGCCCCATCTGCGCGAGCGCGCGCCTGATGTCGTTCTGGAAGAGGACGATGGCGGCGAAGACGAGGTAGCCGATCATGTTGCGGATCAGCCAGTTCACCGTCTGCAGCGGCGCCGCTATCGACGCGAAGTAGAGCCCCACCAGCAGCACCGCGCCCACGGCCATCTGCATCGTCCGGGTCCCTCGAATGAGCTTGAAGGACTCGTAGATGACAAACGCCACGATGAGGACGTCAACGACGTCCCAGGCCGTCAGGGCGGTGCGGTCGAGGGCCGCCGTGATCCACTCCATGGTCGGGTCGTGGCGCCGCGGCGGGTGCCGACCTCACGGCACGGGCTGCACGCGCGTCGCGGAAATCATATCCGCCACGCGAGCCACCTGCACCATGGATGCCACGTCATGCACGCGCACGACGTGCGCCCCGAACAGGATGGCGGCGGTCACGGCTGCCGCGGTGGCGGCGTCGCGCTCGGCTGGAGGACGCTCGCCAACGGCGCCCTGGAGGAACGACTTGCGGGAGGGCCCCACGAGCAGCGGCCTGTCGAGCGCCCGGAGCGGAGCGGCGTCGAGCCGCGACAGCACGGCCCAGCTGTGCTCGGCGCGCTTGGCAAAGCCGATCCCCGGGTCGAGCACGATCGCGTCGCGCGCGACACCCGCCTCGACGGCGGCCTCGACACGCGCCGAGAGCTCGGCGGCCACCTCCTCGACCACGTCCTCGTAGACGGCGCCGGCGTACATCTCGCGATGGTGGCCGCGCATGTGCATCAGCACGAGCGCAGCGCGGCTGCGTGCCGCGACGTCGAGCACGCCCGGGTCGTAGAGCCCGCCGCTGATGTCGTTGATCATCACCGCGCCCGCGTCCACGCACGCGGCCGCCACGTCGGCCTTCGTCGTGTCGATCGACACGAGCACGCCGTCAGCGGCGAGCGCCTTCACCACGGGCAGCACGCGCGAGAGTTCCTCCGAGGCAGGCACCGGCGGCGCGCCGGGCCGCGTCGACTCGCCGCCGACGTCCACGAGCGCCGCGCCGAGACGCGCCATGTCCCGCCCGCGCGCGATGGCCGCGTCGCTGTCGGCGTGCAGCCCGCCATCGGAGAAGCTGTCGGGCGTCACGTTCAGGACGCCCATCACGATCGTGTCCGTGCCGAGGTCGAGCGTGCGCCCGTCGGGAAGGGGGAGTCGATATCGGGGACGGGTCAACGCCAATGCGGGAAGACCGGGTGTCCTACTCCTGCGCCAGTGGCTTGCTGATCGGCGGCACCGTCGGCACGATGGCCGGGCGCGGACGGCGCTCCTCCTCGCGGGCGACCTCCGCCGGGGCGGACGGCCGCTCGGTGACCGGCTCGATCGGGTCGAGCGGCTGGCCGGCGATGATGGCGCGCACCTCGTCGGCGTCGAGCACCTCGCGGACGAGCAGCTCCTCGGCCACGCGCTGGACGGCGTCGCGGTGCTTCTCGATGATGCTGCGCGCGAGGTTGTAGCCGCGCATCACGATCGCCTGCACTTCCTGGTCGATCTTGACGGCGGTCGACTCCGAGTAGTCGCGGTGCTGCGCGATCTCGCGGCCGAGGAAGATCTGCTCTTCCTTCTTGCCGAAGCTGACGGGACCGAGGTCGCTCATGCCCCACTCGCACACCATCCGCCGTGCGAGGCCCGTGGCCTGCTCGATGTCGTTGCGGGCGCCGGCGGTCTTCGAGTTGCAGAAGATCTCGTCGGCGATGCGGCCCGCCATCGCGACGGCGATCTGCGAGTCGGCCTCTTCCTTCGAGAAGTCCACCTGCTCGTTCTGGGGCAGGAACGACGTGACGCCGAGCGCCATGCCGCGCGGAATGATCGTCACCTTGTGCAGCGGCACGGCGTCGGGCAGCAGCGCCGCCACGATCGCGTGCCCCGCCTCGTGGTAGGCGGTGTGCTTCTTCTCTTCGTCGCTGATGATGCGCGACCGGCGCTCGACGCCCATGATGACCTTGTCCTTGGCCATCTCGAAGTCGTACATCGTCACGACCTTGCGGTTCTGACGGGCGGCGATGAGCGCGGCCTCGTTGACAAGGTTCGCCAGGTCGGCGCCGGCGAACCGCGGCGTGCCGCGCGCGATGACGTTCAGCTTCACGTCGTCGCCGAGCGGGATCTTCTTGGTGTGGACCGCGAGGATCTGCTCGCGCCCGCGGACGTCGGGCAGGTCCACCACCACGCGGCGGTCGAAGCGGCCCGGGCGCAGCAGCGCCGGGTCGAGCACGTCGGGCCTGTTGGTGGCCGCGACGAGGATCACGCCTTCGTTGCTCTCGAAGCCGTCCATCTCGACGAGCAGCTGGTTG
>CAYSHC010000091.1:0-15736 GCA_964430855.1 uncultured Vicinamibacteraceae bacterium | reverse complement strand
ACTTCGTCGCGAGGACGACGCGGTCGCGCCTGTCGGCGATGGCGCGGCCGACGAGTTGCTCGTTGCGGCCGACCCCGTACATGTCGGCCGTGTCGAGGAACGTCACGCCGATCTCGATGGCGCGAGGTATTACCGCGATCGACTGCGCGTCGTCGGAGTGCCCGTAGAAGTCGGACATGCCCATGCATCCGAGGCCGATGGGCGATACGCGTACTCCGGTGGTGCCGAGCTCTCGAAGTGTCATCCGCCGATGGTACCGCCCGCGGGCACCGGAGGACACCTCTACAGCGGCGGCAGGCCCACGCCTCCGACGGGCTCGACCTCGGTCCTGTGGCTGAAGCCGGCAATCAGCGGCTTCGCCTTCCCGATGGCCTCCTGCACCGCAGGCAGCGACAGCGATGCCTTGTGGTGCCCGGCGCTCTCCCAGACCTCCGTCACCCAGATGCCGTCGGGATCCTGCGGGTCTCGCGAGACGACGTAGCTCAGGCATCCCGGCATCGCGGTGGTGCCTTCGAGCAGGATGTCGATGAGGGCATCACGCTGCCCGGGAACTGACGTGATCTTGCCGATGAGTCCGTACATGCGGCTGCGTTCCGGTAGGGAAGGTTGGCTCGCAGCGGCGGCAGCCCGGTCGAGCCTGGTTGCCGTTGCGAGCACGGGGATTCCGGCGATGAAGGTGCGGCGACTCGCACGCATCACACAGAAGACTACGCCAACGGCGGCCGTTCACGAGAGTGGCAGCAGCGAGCGCAGCCGCCGGTCGCGCAACCACAGCCCCAGCCATAGCAGGACCGCGACGTACACGGGGAAGAGCGTGTGCGTGAACATCGGGTTCTCGACGCGCACGTGGGTGGCAATCGCACCGCCGAGGTAGCCCGTCCAGAGCACGGCCCCGAGAACCGCCGTCCGCGGAATCAGGTAGATGACGAGGCAGACGACCTGGATGATGCCAATCACCGGCACCACGTGCGCGGGGTAGCCGAGCGCCATCGTCGTCTCGACGGCCTCGGGGACGACGAGCAGCTTCATGAGGGCGTCGACCGTGAGGAACAGCACGGCGAGACCGCTGCATGCACGCCCTGTCCAGCGATCGCGGAAGGAGAGGGGCGCAGCAGCGCCCCCGGCGACGGCGGCACCTTCGAACATGACGCGACACGCTCCTGCGGACGGACCGTCCGGGCGTCCATTCGCCCGTCACGCCGACCCGCTGCCCTGTTGTCGTTCGGCGGCCGGCCGGATCGACAGGGGTGTCACGGGCGCCCTGCCGCTGCGAGGACCAGCGGGAGGTGAGGCATCATGGGCAGGCCGTGGACGTTGCGCAGGCGATCGTCACGCTGTTCATCATCATGGACCCGATCGGGAACATCCCCCTGTTCCTGTCGGTGCTGAAGACCGTCGCGCCCGAGCGGCGACGGCGCGTGCTCGTCCGCGAAATCGCCATCGCCTACGTCGTCCTGCTCGTGTTCCTGTTCACGGGCAACCACCTGCTGACGTCGCTCGGCCTCAGCCGCGAGACCATCGGCATCTCCGGCGGCATCGTGCTGTTCCTGATCGCGGTGCGGATGATCTTTCCCGACGAGCGGGGCTACGTCGGCGACCCGCTGCTCGGCGAGCCGTTCGTGGTGCCGCTGGCGGTGCCGCTGTTTGCCGGCCCGTCCACGCTCGCGGCGGTCCTGCTGCTCCAGAGCTCGTCGCCTGGCCAGACGCTCCCGCTCCTCCTCGCCATCACCGTGGCGTGGGCCGTGAGCGGGATCATCCTGCTGTCGTCCACCGTGGTCTATCGCCTGCTGCGCGAGCGCGGCCTGATTGCGGTGGAGCGGCTGATGGGGATGCTGCTCGTGATGGTCGCCGTGCAGATGTTCATGGACGGTGTCAGGTCGTACCTGAATCGGTAAGGGCGGCACACAGGGACGGCCCGGAGGGCCGTCCCTACCGCCCCTACCGACCGATGCCGACTTCGCTGCCGGGCAGCGCGAGCCTGGCCACCACGGGATAGTGATCCGACGCCATCGCGGTGAGCTCGTTGACGACCACCTCGGCGCCCTCGATGCGGATGTTCTCCGACGCGAGGATGTAGTCGATGCGCCGGTCGGGCTCGCGTGTCGGGCTCGCGATGAAGGTGTAGCCCGGGTCGTCGGGGCGGGCCGCCGGCCACACGTCGACGAGCCGTGACATCAGCACGGGCAGCGACTCCTCGTCGGGCTGCGCGTTCATGTCGCCGAGCAGCACGGCCGGGCCGCGACGCCGCGCGTCGAGGATCTCGGCGATGGCCTGCGTCTGCACGATGCGATCGTCCAGCTGCGTGTGCAGGTGCGTGTTGTAGACGAGGAACGGCACGCCGTCGACGTTGATGAGCGCATACAGCAGCCCGCGCTGCTCGCCCGCCGGCGGGTTGGCCTTCGGCAGGTGCGTGTTGGTGCACTCGAGAATCGGGTAGCGGCTCACGATTGCCGTGCCGTACTGGTGCGGCACGGTCGCGTGGCTGTCGGGATCGTGATCCAGGTTGGCGCCATAGCAGCCGTGCCAGCCGAGCATGTCTGCCAGTTCCTGCGTCTGGTCGGCGGTGCCGCTGCGCGCCCAGAACCTGTCGACCTCCTGGAGCGCGACGATGTCCACGCCGAGCGACTCGATGACCGACGCGATGCGTGGCAGGTCGAGCGAGCAGTCAGGGTTGGGCGGCATGCCGGGATCGGCCGGCGGCGTCGTGCACGTGTCGTTGCCCGCCCCGTGCTTGATGTTGTACGAGGCGATCGTCACGTTGCGGTCCGGGGCCTGCGGTTGCGCGCCGGCCGTCGTACACACCGACACGGCGACCACACAGATCAGGGCAATCCGTCTCATGGCTCCTCCTCATTGTTGTGTGCAAGCAAGGAGGATTCTTGTCGCGCCACGCCGGGCATGCAAGCTCTGCCGGATGCTGGCGTGCGCCAGGCTATCGTGTCCGAAAACGGCGAGTGACGCGCCGGGGCCGGTGCTACGCTCGTCCCGTGAACGCCTTCATCACCCCCGCGACGACGATGCCCGATGTCGAGGCGTGCGAGCGGGCACGCCGCAGCCGCGACCCGCGGTTCGACGGCCTCTTCTTCACTGCCGTGACCAGCACCGGCATCTACTGCCGCCCTGTCTGTCCGGCGCCGGCGCCGCTCTCGCGGAACGTGCGGTACTACCCGAACGCCGCAGCGGCCGAGGCCGCGGGCTTCCGCCCGTGCCTGCGCTGCCGCCCCGAGCTGGCCCCCGGTGATCCTGCGAGGCGGCACGGCGACGACGTCGTGGCGCGTACGCTCGCGCTGATCGACGCGGGCGCGCTCACGGAGGTGTCCGTGTCGGCGCTGGCCGCGCGCGTGCAGCTCAGCGAGCGGCAGCTGCGGCGGCTGTTTGTCGAGCGGCTCGGGGCGCCGCCCGTCGGCGTGCACGGCACGCGACGGCTCCTGCTCGCGAAGCAGCTGCTGACCGACACGTCGCTGCCGGTGACGGAGGTGGCGATGGCGGCGGGGTTCAACAGCCTGCGGCGCTTCAACACCGTGTTCCGCGCGGCGTACAGGATGGCGCCGCGTGACCTGCGCCAGCACGCACATCGGCGCGACGAGCCGTCGGCGGGGCTGACGCTCAGGCTCGGCTTCCGGCCGCCGTACGACTTCGAGGCCCTGATCGCGTTCCTGCGGCAGCGCGCACTGCCCGGCGTCGAGGTGGTCACCGACGACAGCTACGCGCGGGCGTTTGCCGGCCCCGAGGGCGTCGGCTGGTGGCGGGTGAGCCTGATGCGCCCGCGCCGGGGCGAGTCGACGCACGCGCTGCGCCTCGAGGTGTTCGGCGCCCGCCCCGCGGTGCTGCTCTCGCTGGTCACGCGCGTGAGGCGCATGTTCGACCTCGACGCGGACCCGCACGCGATAGCTGCCGTGCTGTCGCGCGATCCGCGGTTGCGGCCCCTGGTCAGACGCGCACCGGGGCTCCGCGTCCCAGGTGCATGGGACGGCGCCGAGGTCGCCGTGCGGGCCGTGATCGGCCAGCAGGTGAGCGTCGCGTCGGCGCGCACGATCGCGGCACGGCTGGCGCAGCGCCATGGCACGCCGTTGCCGTCCGATCTGCGTGCGCACGGCCTCACGCACCTGTTCCCGACGCCAGACGTCCTGGCCAGGCGTCCGCTCGACGACCTCGGCCTCACCCGCGATCGCGCGTTCGCGATCCGGGCGCTGGCAAGGGCCCTCGTCGAGCGGCGCGTCGAGCTGACACCCGGCACGCCGCTGGACGACTTCGTCGCCCGCTGGACGGCCCTCCCGGGCATCGGCGCCTGGACGGCGCAGTACCTCGCGATGCGCGCGCTCTCGCATCCGGATGCCTGCCCCGTCGAGGACCTGATCCTGCGCCGCGCCCTGCCGAACGACGGCAGCACCGTCAGCCCGGCGGCGCTGCGTCGCCACGCCGAGAACTGGCGGCCGTGGCGGGCCTACGCCGTCATGCACCTGTGGAGGGACGCCGCGCAGGCGTCCGCTCCCGGCCGTACCACGAGGAGCTCACGATGACCGTCTTCCACACGACCGTCGACAGCCCTGTCGGCCCCCTGCTGCTTGCCGCCTCCGACGCGGGCCTGCACGTGATCGAGTTCCACGCGCCGCGCCACACCGCACGGCGGGGACCCGACTGGACGGCCGGCGACCACCCGCTGCTGCGCGAGACGGCGCGGCAGCTCGACGAGTACTTCGCGGCCCGACGGCACGCGTTCGACCTGCCGCTGGCGCCGCAGGGCACGGCCTTCCAGCTCCAGGTCTGGCGGACGCTCGCGACGATTCCCTACGGCGAGACCATCTCGTACGCGGAGCTGGCCGTGCGCGTCGGCCGTCCGGGCGCGTCGCGGGCCGTCGGGGCGGCAAACGGCCGCAATCCGTTGCCCATCGTGCTGCCCTGCCACCGCGTGATAGGCGTGAACGGGTCGCTCACGGGGTTCGGCGGCGGCCTGCCGACAAAGCGCTTCCTGCTCGACCTCGAGGCGCGGGCGCGTCCGGCGTCGGCCACCTACGAGGCGATGCGCCTGCCCATGTAGTGCACGGCGCCGCTGCCCGCGCCGCGGCGGGTCAGCTCGACGAAGCCGAGGCGGTGGTAGAACGCGATGGCGCCGGTGTTCGACGGGTGGACACCCAGGTGCACGCCGGGTGACCCGGCGTCGCGGAGGCGCGCGACGAGCGTCTCGATCAGCCGGCGTCCGTAGCCGCGGCGCTGGACGCGGGGCAGCAGGTCGATGTGCAGGTGCGAGGGCCATGCCTCGTACGGCTCCGGGCAGAAGTAGGCGGGCCTGTGGTACCAGCTGTGCACCTCCTGGACGCGGGTCCAGCCGGACGGATCGCCTTGGGGCATGGGGAACCGCGCGCACAGGGCGGGTCGCCACTCCGCGTCGTACCGCGCGTAGAACGCGCGCGAGTCGAGGGCCCCGAGCACGTACCCGCACACCCCGCCGGCGTCCTCGAGGACGAAGCACAGGCCCGGTTCGAAGGCGAAGTAGGGCCCGACGAAGATGCGCCCGAGTGCGTCGGGGTCTTCGGCGAAGACCAGCGAGCCGTCTCCCCCGGCGTCGCCCGTCCGCAGGCAGATCTCGTACGCCGCCGCCGTATCCTCCTGCCGCGCCTGGCGCACCCCCGGGGTCAGGTCTCGATCTCGCGTCATTCGGGGTCAGGTCTCGATTCCGGTGACTCTGGGATCAGGTCTCGCAACTGGCGTTCCCCGGGGTCAGGTCTCACGCCACGACGAGCTGGCACGACGCCCGCCGCGCGCATCATGATGACGCGCAGGACGCCGACGCGCATCCGTGCCATGAGCCCACGCCAGACGCTGCCCCCCGACATCGAAGAGATCCGCGACTTCACGTGGCGCCGCCAGGGCGACCGGCAGGTCGACTCGCCGGCCGACGCCGAGCGCTTCATCGACGAGGTGGGATTTGCCGCCTGCCTCACCGACTCGCGCCGGCCCGGCCCCTCCCTCTACGTCGCCGTGTGCGGGCGCCGCGACGCCGTGCTGCCACGCAACGTCCAGAAGGCCCCCGAAGCCTCGCGCACCTGGCTGCTCAAGGACGAGCTCGTCCGGCGCGGCCGCGTGTACTACGCCAAGTTCGGCACGCGGACGCTCTTCATCGCGCCGCGCCTCGTGCCGTACTTCCACGCCGTCCGCGGCGTCCGCCGCGCCGACGAGGCCGCGCGCCTCAGCGACGACGCCCGCGCGCTGCTGCGCGTGTTCAGGCGCGAGTGGGAGATCAGCACGGCGGACCTGCGCGCCGAGGCCGGCATCACGAGCCGCGGCGCGTTCACCAGGGCCCTCGACGAACTCCAGTCGGCCATGCTCGTCGTGCCGAGCGAGGTGTACTACGAGCCGCGCTTCACCTACATCTACACGCTGGCCGTCGGCAGGTTCCCGGACGCCCTGCGCCGCCGCGTCCCGCGCGACGTGGCGCTGCGCGAGATCGCCCGCGCCTTCCTCTCGACGGCGACGCTGACGACGCGCGGGGAGCTGGCGCGGGTGACGGGCCTCTCGCGGGCGGAGGCAGGCCTCGGCAACCGCGCGCTGGTTGCCGAGGGCTATGCGCAGATGCTCGGGACGGGCGTCTACCGGCTGGCGGCCGAGTCGAAGGCCGGACGCCGCGCACGGACCGGCGCCGACGGCGTCACCTTGCCGTGACCGCGCCCGCGGACCGGCGTGAAGTGGTGCATCGCCACGTGATGCGCGACGCGCCCGCCGATGAGCGACCCGTGCTCCACGGCATGCCGCCAGTGCAGGCCGGCCCAGATGCGCGCGTTGCCGATCTGCCCGAGCAGCGCGACGAGGTTCGTGTACGTGCGCTCGGTGACCACCAGCTGCGGCACCGCCGCCTTCGACGTGTCGAGCGTCCACGACACCCGCGTCGTCCCGAAGAACGCCGCGACGGAACCCAGCACCGCCGTGGACCAGAACCCGTGCCCTGACGGGTATTCGGGATGGTTCACGAGCAGCAGCGGCTCCCACGTCGTGTCGGCGTCGGTCTCGGGATTGCCGTCCACGTCGGCCAGGTGGATGGCCGTGCGGGGCCGCCAGGACCTGTAGTGGTACTTCGCGGCGAAGCCGGCGATGACCGCGTCCGACGCTGCGGTGTGCACCATCGCGAAGAACCGCGCCGCACGCCGCTCGTCCAGCTTGCGCGCGACGGCGAGCCTGATCAGGTTGCGGTTCCAGTGCTGGTAGGGGTGCTCCGACCAGAAGTACGCGATGTCTGTCTGCTCCGGCGTCCGCACCGTGCTGTCGCGCCGGCCATAGTCGCGCGTCTCGATGAAGTCGCGCGTGTAGGTGCGCGACCGCATGGGGGCCGGCCCGCTCGTCCGATACCGGTTCGCGTCGTGCAGCGTGAACGGGCGGATGCCGCCGACCTTGACGTCCACGGGCTGCGGCTGCCCGTCCGTGCCGGGGCAGCCGTTGTCGGGCTCGAACTCGCCAACCGGCGGCGGCACGTCGCTGCACGCGTAGCGCACGGGCGCGTCGAAGCCGTCGTCTGCGCGCAGGGCGAGCAGCGCCTCTGCGGCCTGCTGGCCGACGCGGGCACCGTCGGCCTTCGAGGAACTGTCAGGGATTGCTGACATGTACGCGGCGTACTGCTCGTCGAGCCACGCCCGGCGCGCCTCGACCAGGCGGGGCCGTACGGCCAGGTACGCCGCCGTCGCCACGGCGGCCCGCACGTCGGCACCCCGTGGCGCGTCGATGGCCGCCGCGTACGGACGGTACCCGCCCTCAATCGCCACGACGGCGTCGTAGACGGCCAGCGCCATCATCGTGTGAAGGATCTGCGAGGTTCCGCCGGAGCGCGGCGCCGCCGCGCTGTGGATGGCCGGCTGGACGATCGACGCCCATTCGATGACGGGATTGGCCGGCGCGGGACGGCCCGTGCCGCCGCCGGCGGCGCGTCGAGCGTCCGCGCCGGCACTGGACGCGGGAGATTCGGCCGACACGGGCCCGGCAGCAGTGCAGAACGCCGCGGCCAGTGTCAGCACGCGAAACAACGTGGAACGGAACATGACGCTTCTCCATCGGCTGGCCGGCAGCCAGCCGCGCTATGACGGAACGGATGCGCGGGCTCCTGCGAGAAGCCCGCACCTTGTTCATCGCAAGCGCGAGGCAGAAGACGACACGCCTCAGTCGCGGTGCAGCGGGATGGTGAAGGAGAAGGTGCTGCCGGTGCCCGGCTCGCTGGCGACGCGGATCTCGCCGCCGTGAGCCTCCACCACGCCGCGCGCGATGGCGAGGCCGAGGCCCGAACCGCCACGACGGGTCCGCGCCGTGTGCCAGAAGCGGTCGAAGATGTGCGGGAGATCTTCCGCGGCGATCCCGGCCCCGGAGTCGATCACCTGGACGAGCGCCCGCTCCTCCTGGTGAACGACGCGGACTTCGACGGTGCCGCCGGCCTCCGTGAACTTGAGAGCGTTGCCCACGAGATTGGCGAGTGCCTGCCCGAGCCGGTGCGCGTCGCCGCGCACCCGGACGTCGGTCTCCGGGACGATATGCGTGAGGAAGATCCCTGCCTCGCGCGCCTGCGTGCGCAGCAGCGAGACCGCGTCGCGCACGACCGAGCGCAGGTCGATGACCTCGAGCTCGAGCGCGAGCTGGCCGGAGCTCACGGCGCTCGCGTCGAGCAGGTCGTCGATGAGCCGCGTCATCGAGCGCACGGTCTGCCGGATCGTCGCCACCTGCTGCGCGCGGCGCTCGTCGGACAGCGGCAGATCGAGCATCGCCGCCGCGATGGAGATGGTGTTGAGCGGGTTGCGCAGGTCGTGCGAGACGACAGCGAGCACCTCGTCGCGCGACATCACGGCGCTGCGAGCCTCGTCGAGCGCCCGGACGAGCCGGTTCCGCTCGCGGCCCAGCTCGCGCTGCGCGTCGATCAGCTCGCGGTGCAGTTCCGCCAGCTCGCCGTACAGCTGCCCCAGCTTCGGGTCGACGTTGTGTTCGAGCAACAGAAGCAGGTCATCGTCCTTCGGCCCGCCCCAGACAGCGAGGAAGGTGCGGAGCTCGAGCGCGTCCGGCGTGGTCAGGACGAGCTCCCACGTGCACGCCGGGTTGCACCGCTCCTGCTCGGAGAGGATCCGGCGCCACTTCGGCCGCGAGCTCTCGTCGAGTACATTCTCGAGCCGCTCGCCCGTCAGCGCGCGTCCGACGAGCGCGTCAAGGTGGCCGTTGGACGCCAGCACGATCCCGTCGCTGGAGATCTCGAGCGCGGCGCCGGGGTACCGCTGCAGCGACGGGTGGAGGTGAGGCGTCGTCAACGTCCGTGGTCGCGCAGCAGCCTCGCCGCCTCCGCGGCGTCGGCTGCGGTGCCGTCGGCGCCGAGCGCGTCGGCCAGATCGGGACGGTCCACGAACGGACGTCCGCCAACGAGGATGTGCGGCGCGGCCTCGGGCAGTGCCGCTCGAATCGCCGCGATGGTGTCGCGCACCTGGGGCAGGTGCGGCGGGATGGCGGCAGAGAGCGCGACGAGGTCGGGACGGCGCCGCATGACCAGGTCCACGAGGCTCTCCTGGGGGACCGTCGCGCCGAGGAAGACGGTGCGCCATCCCTCGACCTCCATGAAGTCGCACAGCATCCGCAGGCCGATCTCGTGCCGCTCGCTCTCCGCGCACGCCGCCACCAGCAGCGGGCCGTCATCGACGGGCGGCGGCGCGTCCCCGTAGACCTTGAGCATGGCCGTCTGCGTGATGGCCGTCGCGAAATGCTCCTCGGCCACGCTCAGCAGGTTCTGCTGCCACAGCTCGCCAACCGTCCGCAGCGCCGGCTGGAAGACACCGAGATAGAGCTCGCGCATCCCGAGCCCTGCCTGACGCGCGGCGTCGACGACGTCGAAGGCGCGCCTGCGCTCGCCGGCCCGCACGGCCGCCAGGTAGCACTCCAGCGTTTCCTCGGTGGTCATGGCCTCGTCTGTCAGGGCTGTCCTCGCCGCATCAGGGGACTCGCTCACGTGACCGGTCCCGCGATGGCGGCCAGCCCGGCGTCGATCGCGGTCAGCACCGCCGCCGCTTCCTCAGGCTCGAAGTCGTCGTGCACGGCGCGCGACAGCAGCTCCAGCGAGCGGACGACCTCTCTCGCCGGCACGTTGCGCGCCTCGAGCAGGTCGCGAAGCCAGACGACATAGCGGGCAAACAGGGCAGGCTCGCCCAGCCCCACCGCCGGCGCCAGATGCTCGATGTTGTAGCGCATGTCCTCGAGACACTTCTCGCGTCCGCGCTCGCCGAAGCGCTCGAGCAGGTCGGGACGCTCCGCGTACAGCGCGGCCGTCACGGCCCGCGCCAGCGCCTCCTTGCGCTCGAGCAGCGTCGCAGATGCCCTCTGCCCTACTCCGTGGCCAGCCACTCCGGGTCCTTTCGGGAATCCATCAGCACCTCGAACGCCTCGTGGCGAACCTCCGTGCGCGCCATGATCCCGGCGGGCTCCCGGCCGTGCGAGATGGCGTGCTCCATGCTGCGCATGTAGTGGCGAAACGCCTCGCGGCTCTCCCAGGCGGTGAGGAACGTATGCGTCGCCTCGCCTGCCTGCGGGCGGAGGAGCTGCAGGTAGAGGAAACCCGGAAAGCCGTCCACGAGCCGCGACCGTTCGCGGAAGTGTCGCTCGAGCGCGGCCTGGTCCGCCTCCGGCACCGTGAGATGAGAGATGAACAGGAACATCGACAGCAGTCTCGCACTCGTGGCCGCAGGCACGCCCGCCGGGACGCCTCTCAAGGCCGTCCCGCCGCGTCTGTCCGCCGGGACCGGGTCAGCTTTCTCGAACTGGCGGGCCGGTTTCAAGCCGCGGGCAGGTGCGAGGGTCTCGCGCGACGCAGGATGCCGACGGCAGAGAGGAACGCACGATGTCCGATGATCGCACGTTTCGAGGTGCCGGTGCGGGCGCGTTCAGCGCCGCCGGGCGACGGCGGGCGGGGCCACCGACTGCAGGACGGCCAGGCGCTCGCGCGTCCGCCGGGCCTCGCGGCCCTGCCGCCCCGGCACGTCCTCGAGGACCGCGGCTGCCTCTTCAAGCAGCTGCCGCGCCTCGTCCGGCCTGTCGAGCGCGAGCAGTGCCCCGCCGAGCGTGCTCTTCGTGGCGGCCAGGCGCCAGTCGTCGGGACGCAGCAGCACCTGCTGGCGTGCGAGAGCGTCGCGCAACGCGCCCTCGGCCGATGCCGCATCCCCCTGCTCGAGGAGCAGCGCACCCAGGCCGTACTGGAGAAGGGCCAGCGTCGGGTGGCGCTCGCCGTAGCCGGCGCGGGCCACCTCAAGCCCCCGGTCGAGCAGGGCGCGCGCCTCGTCGTACCGGCCCAGCTCCCGCAGACAGCCGGCCAGGTTGACGATGTTGACGGCAAGGCTCGGGTGATCCGATCCGAACTGCGTCTCGCGGATGGCCAGCGCACGTCGCAGCGCCGGCTCCGCGCCCGCGGGATCGCCCTTGTCGAGGCGTGTGAGGCCCACGTTGTTCCAGGCGGCCCCGACGTTCGGGTGGTCGTCGCCCAGCACCGCGCGGCTGATTGCCAGGGCCTGGAGCAGGAGCGACTCGGCCGTCAGGATGTCGCCCCGCAGGCGCAGCAGCAGGCCGAGGTCGGTGAGCGCCGTGGACGTCTCGCGATGCATCTCGCCGAAGACGGCGCGCCGGATCGCGAGGCCCTCGCGGTACAGCCTCTCGGCTCGATCCAGCTCGCCGACATCCTCGAGCGACCGTCCGAGTTCGATGAGCGTCACCGCCACGTCCTTCGGGTCGGCGCCGACATCCCGGCGCATCGCCAGTGCCTCGTCGAGGACGGGGACCGACGCGGCCGCATCGCCACGTTCGCGCAGCAGCACGCCGTACTGGGTGAGGGCGAACGCCAGCGGCACCGAGCCTTCGGGGTCGTGCTGCCGGCCGGCCGCTATCGCTTCTTCGAGTGTGGTGGCTGCGGCACCGTGCAGTCCGAGGCGCTGCTGCGTGCGGCCGATGATGGTCAGCATCTCCGCGCGCAGGTCGTGCTCGTCGGCGAGGTCGCGGCGGACGTGCGACGCACCCGCCTCGAGCAGCCCCCGCACCGTCGCCTCGTGCTGGACGTCGGCGTACGGGTCGGTGCCGCTCAGCACGCCAGACAGGACGTCAGCGACCCGCGCCGATCGTCTCGCCGCCAGCTGCGCGCGGTCGCGTTCCTCTGAAAGGCGGGACGTATGGAACGCGATGACGCCGGCCGCGGCGAGCGCGGCCAGCAGCACGGTGGCCACGGCGGCAGCGTGCCGCCGCAGGAACATGCGGGCGCGGTAGACCGGCGTCGCCGGCCGCACGCTCACTGGCTCGTGCCGGAGGTACCGCCGCAGGTCGTCGGCAAGGCCATCCACCGACGTGTAGCGCTCGCCGGGCGCCTTGCTCAACGCCCTGGCCACGATCGCGTCGAGGTCACGCCGAATCTCGCGTCCGTATGGCGACACGGACGACAGGGGTGGCGGCACGACGTTCACGATCGCGTCGAGCAGCGCGGCAATCGACGCGCCGCGACCGGCCACGGGATGCGGCGCCCCCAGCAGGACGTACAGCAGCATCCCCAGCGCGTACACGTCGGTCGCCGTCGTCACGGGACCACCGGTGACCTGCTCGGGCGCCGCGTACTCGGGCGTCAGCAGCAGCGCGCCCTCGACCGTCAGCGGCTGCGCGTCGGCGTCGCGTCCGTCCTCGAGCAGCTTGGCGATGCCGAAGTCGAGCAGCTTGACCGTGCCGTCCCCCCGCACGAGCACGTTTGACGGCTTCAGGTCGCGATGGACGATGAGGTTCGCATGGGCGTGCGACACCGCGTCGAGCACCGACAGGAACAGCCGCAGCCGCGCGTCCACGTCGAGTTCGTGCGCCGTGCAGTACCTGTCGATGTGCTCGCCCTCGATGTACTCGAGCACGAGGTACGGCTGTCCGTCCTCGGTGATGCCGGCGTCGATGAGCCGCGCGACGTTGTGGTGGGTGAGCCGAGCCAGAACGTGGCCCTCGCGCAGGAACCGCGCCTCGCTCTCGTGGCCCATGCGTGACGCGTGCAGCAGCTTGACGGCCACGCGGCCGACGAAGCGTCCGTCGCTCCGATCGGCAAGCCACACGGCGCCCATCCCGCCGCGTCCGAGCGGCGAGACGAGCGTGTAGGCGCCGACGCGCATCCCGGGGCGAATGGCGGCGACGGGCGGAGCCAGGCTGCCCGAGAGGAACGTTGCGCCGCGCAGGGCCTCGCGGTCGCCGAGCAGGGTCTCGATGTCGCGCGCGATCGCGGCGTCGTGCAGGCGCATCCGCTCGAGCCACGAGTCGAGCTCGCCCGTCGTCAGCTCGAGGGCCTGGTCGAGGTACGGACTGAGGACCCGCCACCGCTCGGGGGAAAGGGGGGCCGCCGACAGCAGGTCCGCCATGACGCCGCGCCCGTCAGCCGACGGGCACCGCCTCCCCGAGCGCACGCCGCAGGTAGATGCGCGCCTTCTCCCACTGGCGCTGCACCGTCCGCTCCGACACGCCGCGCATGGCGGCGATCTCGCCGAAAGAGAACCCGCAGAAGAACTTCAGGTCGACGACCTCGGCCGACGAGGCATCCACGGCCGCCAGCTCGTCGAGCGCGTCGCTCATCCGCTCGAGGTCGCGCGCGTTGCCGGACGGGACGGCGATGGTCGTGTCGAGCACCGTGATCTCGAACTGGCGCCCGCGCTTGACGGCATGGCGGCGGCGCAGGTGGTCGATGGCCAGGCCGCGCATCACGCGCGCCGCGTAGGCGAGGAAGTGCGGCCCGTCCGGAAACGCGGCGTTCGCGCGCGAGGCGATCTGGACGTACGCCTCGTGCAGCAGCGTCGTCGCGCCCAGCGCCGCGCGGCTGCCACGGGCGAGGACCTGCCGCCGGGCCATCCGGTGCAGGTCGCGGTAGAGCGCGGCAAACAGCGTGTCCGCGGAAACGCTCGTCGAAGTGTCCGGCGTAGTTGAGGTGGCGACTGCGGTCATGGCGATGGCATACGTAAGCGCATCGACTCAAACGCAGGCGCTCCAGCCCACCGAACGGCGGCGTGGCACTTCGCGGTGACGAGTCGCGTCCGCCCCCGGAGATGCGATCTCCCTGACAGCGGCGCATGGCGCCGCGGGAGGTCCGATGCGAGCCGGGATGCTGCTTCCGTGGATTGTGTGCCTGACGCTGGCCGCCGATGCGGCGCGTGCCACGCCGCCGTGCAGGCCACCGGGGATCAACAAGACGGGGTTCCGGCCGGGGGCCGTCGTGCGCTACACGACGATGCACGCGCCCGACGGGCGTCCGTTCCCCACCAGGTTCGAGCGCTGTGTCGATCGCGCCTTCGGCGCCTGGACCGGCGCCAACAGGCTCTCGGGCCTCGACGTCAGGTTCGAACGCGGCGCCCGCGGCATCGTCGTGCGGTTCGACCGGCCGGGCGGCCTCGCGCTGGGGCAACGGACCGGGGCGGGGTGGGCGGGTGCCGTCCGCGACGCCGAAGGTTTCCTCGCGCAGGCGACGGTCTGGCTCTCGGCCAACGAGCGGCTGCTCGACAGCTGCGACGGCGTGACGAAGATGCTCCTGCACGAGATCGGCCACATGCACGGCCTTGGCGACGTACGCGCCCACGCGGGGCCGTCGGTGATGAACCGCGCCGCGCGCCGCAACGACAGCGGCGGGCGGATTCCGCTGGCGCCGACGCCCTGCGACGCGCGCCAGGCCTGGCGAGCGGGCCGATCGCCGCTCGCCGCAGACGGCTCACCGCTCACAGCAGACCGCTCACCGCACACCGCTGCCGGCGGACGGCTCACCGGGCACCCGTGGCCGTCGGCGCCGGGGACCACGCGGGCCATCGCCGCGGGGCCCCGCGGCAGCCGCCACACAAGCGGAAAGCGGCAGGCGGTACGCCGCAGCGGCTGGCGCCTCGCGGTCGACGGTAAAGCGGCAAGCGGTTCGCGGTCGACGGCAGCGGTATGCGGGAGCCGCCGACCGCCCCTACGCCGTCTGCACCTCGCTCGCCGGATGCGGCAACCACTGCTCCGTCTCGGCCACCGTCCGCGGCGGAACGCGTTCGTGCAGGAGCAGCTCGGTGGCCAGCACCTGGGGCTCCGCGTGGAAGTGCTGCTGCATCACCGGGCCGCAGAGCGTCTGGCAGACGGCCAGCAGGCTCATGCCGAGGTGGTGTGCCATCCACGAACGCACGATGACGGGCTCGCCGCTGGTGTAGTCGACGGCCTCGTACAGGCCGTAGCGGCCGGACCAGCCGAGGCGGTCCATCTCGTAGAGGTTGCGCAGCGCCTCGCGGGGGTCGACGAGCAGCGCAAGGAACGACGCGTAGGGCGCAATCACGAGCGCCTTCGCGTCCATGCGCTTGAGCGCCACGTCGGGCAGCCCGAACGCCGCGTAGCCGGGCTCCGACGGATCGGCACCGGCGTAGGCGGATTCGGAGATGCCCCACGGCACGCGGCGCCACCGCGTGTACTTCTGCTGGAGCCGCACGATCGCGCGCATGCTGTCGTACATGATCGTGCGCGGGTACTGCCGCATCCACAGCGCCGGCATCAGGTACTCGAACATCGTGCCGGTCCACGACGACAGCACGCGCTCGCCCGACGAGATGACGTGCGTACGCCCCAGGTGGAACCAGCTCTCCTGCGGCGCATCGCCCTTGGCGATGGCCACGAAGGCCGCGATGCGCGCCTCCGACGCCAGCAGGTCGTAGGTGGACGCCTCGAGGCGATCGGCGCCGGCGTCGTAGCCCACCGACAGCGTCTTCTTGCGCGGGTTGTAGAG
>CAYSHC010000090.1:0-15811 GCA_964430855.1 uncultured Vicinamibacteraceae bacterium | reverse complement strand
GCCCGACGAGCTGATCGCCGCGTACCCACGGGCGCTGGTCGAGGTGCAGACGCCGGCGCGCGTCGAGGTCAGGCGCCGGCTCGCGTCGCTTCCGGCCGTCGAGGACGTCTCGGTGTTCGGGACGCGGCTGCACGTGCGGGGACGCAATGCCGATGCCGCGGGACTCCGCGACGCCGTCGCCGCGCACCTCTCGGGCGTCGTGGATGGCGCGGCCGTCCGGCCGATTCCGGCAGGCCTCGAGGACGTCTTCGTGTGGCAGGGCGCGGCGGGAGGCCACGATGGCTGAGGCCCTGGTGCACGTCCGCAACCTCACCCGCCGCTTCGGCGGGTTCACCGCCGTGGATGGCGTGACATTCGAGCTGCCGCGCGGGCAGGTGTTCGGCTTCCTCGGCCCCAACGGGTCGGGCAAGTCGACGACGATCCGCATCCTCACAGGGCTGCTGGCACCGTCGGACGGCTCGGTGACCGGCTTCGACGGGCTCGACGTGACGCGCGACACCGAGCGCTGGAAGCGGCGCATCGGCTACATGAGCCAGAAATTCTCCCTGTATGCCGACCTCACCGTGCGCGAGAACCTCGAGTTCTTCGGGCGCGTGTACGGCCTGGGCCACGCCGCGCTCGCCGCGCGGATCGGCGCGCTGGTCGGGCGGCTGGCCCTCGGGCAGGCGGTCGGCGTGCTGACGGGCGACCTCTCGACCGGGGTCCGCCAGCGGGTGGCGCTGGCGGCGGCGCTGCTGCACGAGCCCGAGCTGCTCTTCCTGGACGAGCCGACGGGCGGTGTCGATCCCCGCGGCCGCCGCATGTTCTGGGACCTGATCTACGAGCTTGCCGCAGACCGCGGCATGACGGTCCTCGTCACGACGCACTACATGGACGAGGCCGAGCAGTGTGACGCCCTGGCGTTCATCCTCGACGGCCACCTCATCGCGTCCGGGACGCCAGCGCGCCTCAAGCGCGCGCTCGAGGGCCGCCTGTTCGAGGTCGTGCCGGCCGGCGACGCGTTTGCCGCGGCCGAGCGGCTGCGCGCGCTGCCGGCCTTCGACGATGCCTACCTGAGCGGACGTCGCGTGCGGGGCGTCGCCGCGACGCGCCTGGAGCGCGACGCGCTGGACGCCCTGGCTGCCCTGGGCGAGCCGTCGCCCGCCACACCGACGCTCGAGGACGTGTTCGTCGCGCTGGCGCGCTCTGCGCGCCGGCGTCCCGAGGAGGCCGCATGACCCGCCTGCTGGCCCTGACATGGAAGGAGTTCCGCCAGCTGCGGCGCGACCGGCTGACGCTGCGGATGATCGTGCTCGTTCCGCTGATGCAGACGCTGGTGTTCGGCTATGCCATCAACTACGACGTGAAGCACCTGCCGACCGTCGTGTTCGACGAAAGCCGGTCATGGGACAGCCGCGAGCTGGTGGCGCGCCTGACCGCGAGCGGCTACTTCGACGTCGTCGGTCACGTCGACAGTTTCGACGCGGCGCAGCGGGCGCTGGACAGTGCCACGGCGCGCGTCGCCCTGGTGATCGACAGGGACTACGGCCGGGACCGTCGCCGGGGCCGCCCCGCGCAGGCGCTGCTCATTGTGGACGCCTCTGACACGACGACGTCCTCGCAGGCGATGGCGGTGGCCAGCGGCGTCGCCTCGCAGGCCTCGATGCAGGTGCTGGCCCGGCAGGCCGGCTGGCGCGCGCGCGATCTGCCCGTGGACGTCCGCGTGCGGCCCTGGTACAACCCCGACCTCCGGACCGCCACGTTCGTCATTCCGGGGCTGCTGGCCATCATCCTGACGTTCACGCTGATCCAGTTCACGGCCGGCGCGATCGTCCGCGAACGCGAGCGGGGCACGCTCGAGCAGCTCCAGGTCACGCCCCTGACCCGGCTCGAGCTGATCCTCGGCAAGATCGCCCCGTTCGTCGTCATCGGGTACGTGCAGCTGACCGTCACGGTGCTGCTGATGCGATGGCTGTTCGGGATTCCGATCCAGGGCAGCCTCGGGCTGCTCTACGCCGTCGGGTTCCTGTTCATCGCCGCCGTCCTGGGCCTCGGCATCCTCATCTCGACCGTCGCGGCCACGCAGATGCAGGCCTCGCAGCTCTCGATGATGTTCCTGCTGCCGTTTGTGTTCCTGTCGGGCTATGTCTTCCCGATCGCCGGGATGCCGGCCATCTTCCAGTACCTCTCGCTCGTGATTCCGGCGCGCTACTTCATCGAGGTCGTCCGCGGCATCGTGCTGCGCGGCGCCGGCCTGGCGGACCTGTGGGAGCCGGTCGCCTGGCTCGCCTTCTACGCGGCGGCCATCATCGGCCTCGCCGTGCTGCGGTTCAAGAAGACCAGCTGAGAAGACCTCATCAATAGGCGTCGAGCCCGGAAGTAAGTGGCCCCGCTTAAGCTCAGCACGTCAATGTGTTATCATTGATCATCATACGCTCATATTTTTTTCTTGACACGCACTCATGTTTGTCCTACAGTGTGAGTGTTGCCAGATGAAGGCGTTCACATAGATGAGAGGAGGTAACAGCGATGAGCATGGTGCGATTCGACCCGTTCCGCGAGCTGGCGCACATGCAGGACCGCATCAACCGGATCTTCGGTGACGTCTACACGCGACGGTTCACCGACGACGTGATGCAGCGCGGCGAGTGGATCCCGGCGGTGGACATCTACGAGAACAACGATCAGGAGATCGTGCTTCGCGCCGAGCTGCCGGGCATCGCCAAGGAGGACATCGATCTCCGCGTCGAGAACAACACGCTGACGCTCAAGGGCGAGCGGAAGCGCGAGCAGGAGATCAAGGACGACCAGTACCACCGCATCGAGCGGTCCTACGGGACGTTCAGCCGGTCCTTCTCGCTGCCGTCGCGGGTTGACACCGACAAGGTGCGCGCCGACTTCAAGGACGGGGTGCTGACCATCACCCTGCCGCTGAAGGAGGAGGCCAGGCCGAAGCAGATCGCGGTCTCGGTCAACTGACGCGACACGGCCCGGTTGTCACGCGAGGCGGACCCGTGCGAGACACGGGCCCGCCTCTTCGCATTTCCGGACGCGGAGGCCCCCCGCGTGGCGTGCACCGCCCCGTCGGTGCTCTTCCGGCCACCCGTCGTTCCTGTCATCATGTGGACATGCTTCCCTTGTCAGAGGCGGCGGGTCTTGCCGACGAGGTGCGCCGGCTGTTCGAGGAGCTCGACCACCAGCACGAATCCGCCGCCAGGGGCCTGGCCGGCGAGTACGCGCCGCCGATGGACGTCATCGAACGGCACGACCGTGTGGACATTGTCCTGGACGTCGCGGGCGTCTCGGCCGACGACCTCCGGATCCTGTTCAAGAACGGGACGCTCATCATCGCCGGCTGCAAGTGGCCGAGCGCCCCGCCCTCCAACGCGCCAGCCCGTCACGCGGCGGCGTACCACCTGGTGGAGCGCGGGTTCGGCCGCTTCGTCCGCGTGGCGCACATCTCGGCCGCCATCGACGTCACCGCCTGCCGGGCCACGCTGCGCCACGGCGAGCTGGTGCTCACGCTGCCGAAGCTGAACGGCGGGCGCGAGGTGCTGATCCCCGTCGAGAAGGTGCTCTGACACGGCATGCGCATCCTGTTCATCGGCGACATCTTCGCCAAGGTCGGGCGCGACCTGGTCAGGCGCGCCGTGCCCGGCCTCGTCCGCACCCGGGAGATCGACCTGGTCATCGCCAACGGCGAGAACGCGGCCGGCGGCTTCGGGCTCACGCGGGACGTGGCCGACGAGCTCTTCAAGGCCGGCGTCGAGGTGATGACCTCGGGCAACCACGTCTGGGACAAGCGCGAACTGCTCACGTTCATCGACGACGAGCCGAGGCTGCTGCGCCCGCTCAACTACCCGGAGGGCACACCGGGCCGGGGGTCCACGGTCGTCACCACCGCCCACGGGGACCGGGTGGGCATCGTCAACGTGATGGGTCGCGTCTTCATGACGGCCATCGACGACCCGTTCACGGTCGCCCGGCGCGAGGTCGAGCGGCTGCGCGCGCAGACGCCGATCGTGTTTGTCGACATGCATGCCGAGGCGACGTCCGAGAAGATCGCCCTCGGGTGGCACCTCGACGGGCTGGCCTCGGCGGTGGTCGGCACGCACACGCACGTGCAGACGGCCGACGCGCAGGTGCTGCCTGGCGGCACGGCCTACATCACCGACGTCGGCATGACGGGCCCGCATGACGGCGTGATTGGCGTCGAGCGCGACGCCATCATCACCAGGTTCCTCACCGGCCTGCCGACCCGCTTCGACACGGCCCGCGGGCTGCCGCGCCTGCACGCGGTGATCGTCGACGTCGACGCGGAGACCGGGCGGGCCACGGCCATCGAGCGGCTGAGTCTCACAAACACCGACGTGGAGGCGCTCGCGTGACGTCGCTCTTCGACCTCCCCTTCGAAGACGACCCCGACGAGGGTGCCGAGCGGGCCCCGGTGCCGTCCGCGCGCCCCGTGCCGGGCGCGCCGCCCGCCCGCGCGCGCCGCATCTACACCGTGCAGGAGCTGACGGCCGCCCTCCGCGGGCGGATCGAGGAGGCTTTCCCCAGGGTCTGGATCGAGGGCGAGCTGGCCGAGTGCCGGAGGTGGCAGAGCGGGCATGTCTTCTTCACCCTCAAGGACGGCGACGCGCAACTGCCGGGGGTGCTGTTCCGCAGCGACGCCGCGCGCCTGCGGTTCGTCCCGTCGGCCGGCCTGCACGTGCTGGTCCGCGGCCGGCTGACCGTCTACCAGCAGAAGGGCCAGTACCAGGTCATCGCCGACGCGATGGAACCGCGCGGGGCCGGCGCGCTGCAGGTCGCCTTCGAGCAGCTGAAGCGCCGTCTCCATGCCGAGGGCCTGTTCGACGCCTCGCGCAAGCGCCCGCTGCCCATGCTGCCGCGTCGCGTCGGCGTGGTCACGTCGCCCGACGGCGCCGCGCTGCGCGACATCGTCCGCGTGCTGCGCACGCGCCACGCGCCCGTGGATCTCGTCATCAGCCCCGCGCGCGTGCAGGGCGACGGCGCGGCCGCCGAGCTCTCGCGCGCGCTGCGGCGCGTCGTGATGGTCGAGGGCGTTGACGTCGTCATCGTCGGCAGGGGCGGTGGCGCCGCCGAGGACCTGCGCGCGTTCAACGACGAGGGCCTGGCGCGCGTCATCGCCGCGTGTCCCGTCCCGGTGATCTCGGCCGTCGGCCACGAGATTGACGTCACGATTGCCGACTTCGTCGCCGATGTGCGCGCAGCGACCCCTTCCCAGGCCGCCGAGCTGGTCGTGCGTCAGGCGCGCGAGCTGCGCGAGCACGTCCGCACGGCCTCGCGACATCTCCTGCTGGCGGCGCGCGCCGCGCTCGAGAGGCGCCGCGTGGCGCTCCTCGCACCGCGGCGCGAACGGGCCCTGGCGCGGGTGCGCGAAGCCATCGTCGCGCGCGATCGTGCCCGGGTCGAGGCCGCGATGGCGCTCGTGACGGCCTTGCGGACCCGCATGCACCAGCGCCGCGAGCGCCTCCGTCCGCTCGACACGCGACTGTCGGCGCTGCATCCGCGCGCGCGCCTTGCCGCGCAGCTGCGGCGCCTCGTCGCCGCCGATGCCGCGCTGCGCACGGCCGGGCCGCGCGCGTCGCGCACCCGGCGCGACGCGTTCGCCGCGCTTGCCGCGCGCTTCGAGGCGGCCTCTCCGCTGGCACGCATCGCGCGGGCCCGCCATCGTGTGGAGGTTGCGCAGCACCGCCTGGAGACGGGCGTCGGCGACGCGCGGCTGCGCGCGCATGCGCGCGCCGGCGCGCTGGCTGGCCGGCTCGAGAACCTCAGCCCCTTGCGCACCCTCGCGCGCGGGTACGCCGCCTGCTGGGACGAGACGCACCAGCGGCTGATACGATCGGTCGCCGACACCACGCCAGGCGCGCGCGTGCACGTGCAGGTGAGCGACGGCGAGCTGCACTGCCGCGTGGACGCGTTGCACGCGGCGCGGCAGGACGTCCCATGACGACCCCACAGGATCCCAAGGACTTCGAGGCGGCGATGGCCGAGCTCGACGACATCGTTCAGACCCTCGAGCGGGGCGATCTGCCGCTCGAGCAGTCGCTCGCGCTGTTCGAGCGTGGCGTCCGCCTCTCCCGGTTCTGCCACGACAGGCTGGAGGACGCCGAGAAGCGCATCCAGATGCTTACCGAACGCGGCGGGCTGCGCGATGTCACCGACGCGCTGGAGCAGGAGCTGGGCGACCGCCGGCCCGAGCGATCATGACGACGTCGGCCCCCTCCGCGTTCGAGGCCTTCGCCGCGCAGTGCCGCACCGACGTCGAGACGGCGTTGGACACCTGGCTGCCCAGGCCGCCTGACGTCCCCGCCCGCCTGCATGAGGCGATGCGTTATTCCCTCTTCGCCGGGGGCAAGCGCCTGCGGCCCGTCCTGACCCTGGCCGCGGCCGACGCCGTGGCCGAGGTGCCGGGCGACGCGCGCCGGCTGGCGCTGCCGGTGGCGTGCGCGCTCGAGATGATCCATACGTACTCGCTCGTGCACGACGACCTGCCGGCCATGGACGACGACACGCTCCGCCGCGGGCGCCCGACGTCGCACGTCGTGTTCGGCGAGGCGCTCGCGATCCTCGCCGGCGACGCACTGCTGACCGAGGCGTTCGCGCTGGTGGCCCGCGAGCCGGAGACCGACGATGCCGACGTGTGCCGCCGCAAGCTGCGGGCGGCCGCGCTTGTCGCCCGGGCGGCCGGCGCCACGGGCATGGTGGGCGGCCAGGTGCTCGACCTCGACGAGGAAGGGCAGGCGCACGGCGACGACGCGCATGCCTCGGCCCTGGCGCTCGAGGACGTCCACGCCCGCAAGACCGGGGCGCTGATTCGCGCCGCCACGGGCGCCGGCGCCATCATGGCCGGCGCGGATGCCGCGCGCTGCGAAGCCATCGACACCTACGCGCGCGAACTGGGCCTGTGTTTCCAGATCGTGGACGACATCCTCGACGTCGAGGGCAGCGCCGAGCAGCTCGGCAAGAGCACGGGCAAGGACGCCGCGTCCGGCAAGCTGACCTATCCGTCGCTCTTCGGCATCGAACGGTCGCGTGCGCTCGCGGCGGAATGCGCCGACCGGGCGCGCGCCGCGCTCGCCGACGCGGGCCTCGGCGGGCACCTGCCGGCCATCGTCGAATGGACCCTGACGCGCCGCCAATGATCCAGGCTCGCCGCACACGCCTCCGGCTCGACCAGGTGCTCGTCAACCGCGGGCTCGCCGTGTCCCGCGAGCGCGCGCGGGCGCTGATCCTGGCCAACCAGGTGCGGGTGGCCGGCCTCGCCGGTCCGCTCAAGGCCGGGCAGCTGGTCGACGTGGACAGCGAGGTGGAGCTGGCACAGCCCGATCATCCGTATGTCAGCCGCGGCGGGCTCAAGCTGGCGCACGCGCTCGACACGTTCGGCATCGACGTCGCCGGGCGCGTGGCGCTCGACATCGGCGCCTCGACCGGCGGGTTCACCGACGTGCTGCTTCGCCGGGGCGCGCGCCACGTGGTGGCGCTCGACGTCGGGCACGGGCAGCTCGCCTGGCGCCTCCGCCAGGACGAACGCGTAAGCGTTCTCGAACACGTGAACGCGCGGTACCTGTCCGACGACGACCTGCCGGCGGAATGGAGGGCGTTCGACATCGTCACCATCGACGTGTCGTTCATCTCGCTCCGGCTGATCCTGCCTGCCGTCCCGCCGCGCCTGCGGCACGGCGGCGACGTCGTCGCCCTCGTCAAGCCCCAGTTCGAGGCCGGACGGCAGGATGTCGGCAAGGGCGGCATCGTGAAGGACGCGGCCGTCCGCGAGCGCGTCGTGCACGAGGTGGTCGAGGCCGCCGCGGCGCTCGGCCTGGCCCGCGTCGCGAGCACGCCGTCACCGATTGAGGGGATGGAGGGGAACGTGGAGTGGCTGGTACATCTCCGCCGGAGCACGGCGCCGTGACCGACGTCGCCGTGCGGCACGCGGGCATCGTCGCCAAGCCCGAACTGCACGAGGCCGGATTGCTCCTCGTCCAGCTCGGCGAGTGGCTGGCGGCGCGCGGCGTGACGCCGCACTACTCGGACGCCGCCGCGAAGCTGGCGGCATCGCCGGTGCCGGGTCCCGTCCACACCGCCGACGACCTGCCCCATCACATCGACCTGCTGGTGGTGCTCGGCGGCGACGGCACGCTGCTCGGGGCGGCCGGACGGCTCGCGCGCGCGGGCCGATCGGTGCCCGTGCTGGCCGTCAACTTCGGGAGCCTGGGCTTCCTGACCGAGGTCACGCTGCCGGAGCTCTACGACGCGCTCGCCCTGGCCGTCGAAGGCGGCGGCGCCGAGGAGGCGCGGCTGATGCTCAGCGCGGTCATCGTCCGCACGGACGGCCGCGAGGAGCCCTACCTCGCGCTCAACGACGTCGTCATCACGAAGGGGCCGCTCTCGCGGATGATCGACCTGGCCGTCAGCGTCGACGAGCACTTCGTCGCGCGCTTCAAGGCCGACGGCCTGATCCTCGCCACGCCGACCGGCTCCACTGCCTACAACCTCTCGGCCGGGGGCCCGATCGTGCATCCCGCCGTGGATGCGGTCGTCCTCACGCCCATCGCGCCGCACACGCTCACCAACAGGCCGATCGTCCTGCCCGCGTCGATTACCGCGGACATCACGTCGAGTCACGACGGCGAGCCGGACGCGCACGACGGCGAGATCTTCGTCACCTTCGACGGCCAGACGGGCGTGGCGATGGAGGGGGGCGACCACCTGCGCGTCACGCGCGCCCCGCACGTGCTGCGCCTGCTCAAGCCGGCGGGCCGGAGCTACTTCAGCGTGCTTCGCCAGAAGCTGCGCTGGGCGGAGCGGTAGGCAGGCGCGCAGGCGCACCGCGCACTGCCAACCGCGGGCGGCTCACCGCGGAGGGCGCACCGCGCACCGCAGACGGCTGGCGTCCCCGGCTCCCGTGCCCGCTTACTGCCCTCTCCTTCTCCTGAAGAACTCGATCTGCCACTCGCGCACCGCGCGGTTGTGCTCGTCGAGCGTCGCGGAGAAGACGTGCGAACCGTCGTTGCGGCTGACGAAATACAGGTACGGCGAGTCGGCCGGGTTGGCAGCCGCCTCGATCGACGCACGCCCGGGCGCGGCGATGGGGCCGGGCGGAAGGCCGCTGTAGCGGTACGTGTTGTACGGCGAGTCCACCTGGAGGTCGGCGCGCCGGATATTGCCGTCCCAGCGGCCGAGGCGTTTGAGCGCGTAGATGACGGTCGGGTCGGCCTGCATCGGCATGCCGAGGCGAAGGCGGTTGTGGTAGACCGCCGCGACGATGGTGCGCTCGTCGGCCAGCGCGGTTTCCTTCTCGACGAGCGAGGCCAGCGTCACGAGCTGGCGCACGGTGAGGCCGCGCGCGGCGGCCGCCTCTGCCCACTCGGGCCGGAAGACACTCTGGAACCGGGCCACCATGCGGTCCACGAGTTGCGCGGCCGTCGTCCTGCGCGGCAGGTGGTAGGTGTCGGGGAAGAGGTAGCCCTCGAGCGTGTCGGCGTCCGCGTCGAGTTCGCGGATCGGCGACGGATCGCCGGCCGCCGCGATGAAGTCGGCGGCCGTCCCGAACTCGTGCCGCGCGAAGAGGGCCGCCATCTCCTCGATGGTGAGGCCCTCCGGGAAGGTGATCGGGATGAGGACGACCTCCCCGCGCGCGATGCGGTCGAGCACCGCCGCCGGCGTCATCGGCTCGGCGAAGCGGTACTCGCCCGCCTTGAGCGTCCGGCCACGGCCGTACCACCGCCATGACAGCCTGAACGTCCACTCGTCGCGAATCACGCCGGCCTCGACGAGGCGCCGCCCGATCGCCAGCGTCGGCTCGCCGGGCGGGATCTCGACGTACACCTCGGCCGCGTCATAGCCCTTGTACGGGGCGGTGACGCGGCCGCGCACCCAGAGCGCCCCGGCGATGGCCACCACCGCCGCCAGCACGACGAGAACGAGGCCAGCCTTCAGCAGCGTCCGCACGCCGTTCCCTGCCTCGCCTGCTGCTCTCGTGCCGTCCCTGCTGCAACCATGTACACCCGTCCTCGTGGCGTGCCGGGTACCCGGCACGCTGCATCGGAGCGCGTCAGCGCTCGTCCAGATAGTCCTGAAGAATCACCGCCGCCGCGGCGGCGTCGAGCTTCGCCTTGCGGCGACGCCAGTCGCGCTCGGTGAGGGCGAGCCGTGCCTCGGCGTCGACGCTCGTCAGCCGCTCGTCGCGCGCGATCACGGGTACCGGGAAGCGGCGCGCAAGCCGTTCGGCGAGCCCGCGCGCCTCGTCGGTGAAGTCCGTGGGCGACCCGTCGAGCCGCACCGGCACGCCGACAACGATCGCGGCCAGGCCGGTGTCGTCCTCGGCGAGGCGCGTGAGCAGCGCCACCAGGTCGGCCCATTGCGTGCGCAGCGACTGCCCGCGGATGACGCCATAGGGCGACGCGAGGGTCCCGGAGGGGTCACTGAGCGCGATGCCTGTCCGGTGCCGCCCCGGGTCGAGAGCCACTACACGCATTGGCTTCCACGAGAGTAGCAGGAACCTCGCGGCCCCGCCTGTGGCCGCGGGCCGCCGCGACCGATAATGCGGGCATGGCGAAGTGGCTCGGGCCGTCGACAGAGCGGGCGCCGCGCGCGCGTCCAACGCGCGCCGTCGTGGCGGCGGTCGTCGTCGCCATGCTCGCGGGCGCGGCGGCCGTGACGCGCGTGGCGGCGACGGCAGATGCGCCACAGGACGTCCCGGCATCGCAGCTGCCGCCGTCACTCCAGCCCGATCGCGACCTGGCGCCGCCGGCGCCTCCGGGATCCGCCCAGGCCGAGGAGGCCGTCAGGCGGCACCGCGAACTCGGGATGCGCATCGCCGGTCTCCGCCAGGAAGCCGAGCGGCTGCGGGCGCGCTCGTCGACGCTGCTCGGCGAGTTGCGGAAATTCGAGGTCGAACAGCAGCTCCAGGAGTCGCGCGCCGCGCAGGCCGAAGCGTCGCTGTCGCTCATCGAGGGCGACCTGGCCGTGCTCGAGCAGCGCCTGGCCGACCTGACGGCGGCGCGCGAGCGCGAGACGCCGGGCGTCGTGGCGCGGCTCCAGCGATTGCAGCGGCTCGGACGTGTCGGCTACGCGCGGATTGTCTGGGGCACGAGCAGCGCGCAGCAGCTGGGCCGGGCCGCCCGCATGATGACCCACATGGCGCGCGAGGACGCGGCCCGCCTCGTGGGGTACCGGCATCTCACCGAGCAGCTGACCGACGCGGAGCGCCGCCTCGCGACGCGCCGCGCCGAGGCGCTCGAGCTGCGCGCGTCAGCCAGCGAGGCACTCGAGGCCGCCCGACGCGCCGCCGCCGAGCGGCGGCAGCTCCTTGCGCGCATCGGCGCGGAGCGCGACCAGCAGCTGCGCGTCGCCGAGGAACTCGAGCGCGCGCGCCAGGCGCTCGATGGCGCCGTGGCCGCCTACCGTCCCCCGGCTGCGGCTCCCGCCGCGAACGCGTCACCCGCGGCCCTGCCGCTCGGTCGCCGCCAGCGCGATCTGCCCTGGCCCGTGACCGGCGACATCGTCCGGCGCTTCGGCAGGCAGCGGGATCCCCGGTTCGGCACGGTGGTCGTCCGCAACGGCATCGACATCGCCACCGCCACGGGCACGGACGTCCAGGCCGTGCACCCCGGCACGGTCGCGTTTGCCGACACGTTCGAAGGCTTCGGCCGCGTCGTCATCGTCGATCATGGGAGTGGCGCGTTTTCGCTCTACGGGTACCTGTCGCGCATTGCCGTGTCACAGGGCGAGCCGGTGGCCGCCGGCCAGCTCATCGGCGAGGTGGGTGAAGCCCCTGCCGGCGGACCTGCCTTGTACTTCGAGCTGCGCGTCGACGGTCGTCCCGTCGATCCCCTACAATGGCTGAAACGCCGCTGACACACGGACGCAGCCGACGCCCGGGAATCCGCATGCACCGCCGCACCCGCACTCTTGTCCTCGTCCTGACGACGCCGCTCGTCCTGTTCACCGTGGTCGGCGGCCTGCTGGGCCAGCAGGCCACGCCGCCCGGCGCCTACCCGCAGCTGCGGGTCTTCGACGACGTCGTGTCGCTCATCTTCGGCAACTACGTCGAGGAACCCGACCCTGACGTGGTGATGGACGGCGCGCTGCGCGGTCTCTCCGACGCGCTCGATCCCGACAGCTCGTTCCTCACGCCGGCCCACGTCGCCGCCATCGAGTCTGGCGCCGGGCCCGAGAAGGGCACGGTCGGCCTGTCGATCACCCGGCAGTTCTACCTGCGGGTGGTCGCGGCGCGTGCCGACTCGCCGGCCGGGCGCGCGGGCCTGCACACGGGTGACTACATCAGGGCCATCAACGGCAAGTCGACGCGCCACATGACGCTGTTCGAGGGCGAACAGCTGCTGCGCGGCCGCGTCGGCGAGACCGTGACGCTGACCGTCCTGCGCGGCAGCGCGGCCGAGCCGCACGAGGTGCAGCTCACGTTCGAGGCCGAGACCCCGGGCGCGGTGACGTCACGGATGGTGGCCGACAACGTCGGCCTCGTGCGCATCCCCGTCATCGACGAGCGGACGCCGGACGCCGTGCGCGCGCAGGTCGCGCGGCTCGAGTCGCAGGGCGCCAGGGCGCTCGTCATCGACGTGCGGCACACGGCGGAGGGCCGGCCCGACGCCGGCATCCCCCTCGCGCGGCTGTTCGTGCCGTCGGGCACGCTCGGGATGACCGAGGCGCGCGGCGGGGAGCGGCAGGCGGTGGACGCGGCGGCCGGCGCCTCGACCATCACGCTGCCGGTGACCATCCTCACGACCAATGGCACGTCGCAGGCCGCGGAGGTGTTTGCCGCGGCGCTTGCCGACAACGACCGCGCGACGCTCGTCGGCGAGCGGACGCTCGGGCGTGCGGCAGCGCAGAAGCTCGTGAAGCTGCCGGACGGCAGCGGTCTGTGGCTCACGCACAAGCGGTGGCTCACGCCGAAGGGCACCGCCATCCACGGCACCGGCCTCACGCCGCAGGTCGTCGTCGCCGAGCCGGACGTCGAGTTCGGTGCGCCGCGGCCGACGGAGGACCCCATCCTCGACGCGGCGCTGAAGCACATCGCGTCGGCCGGCGCGGCGCCGGCCGCTTGACACCGTTCAAATCCCTCACGTATAAAGCGCTGCTGCGCGGATCGCCGTGAGCGACACCGAATGCACGTCCGTTCCGCGTCAGAGCCCCCGCCCGCGCGGGCCGTCCCGGTGGCCCGCCCCGGCCGGGTTCGCGGCGTACCGGTAAGCCGTCCGCGACATGAGGCCGCGGGTCACTCTTTCTGGAGGATGCATTGAACAAGCAGGATCTGATCGCGAAGATTGCCAAGGACACGGGTCTCACGAAGGTCGCGGCCGCGCAGGCCGTGGATTCGTTCTTCGACGGGCTGACCAGGGCGTTCAAGAAGGGGCAGTCGGTGACCTTCGTGGGGTTCGGGACGTTCAAGGTGGTCACGCGCAAGGCGCGCACGGCGCGCAACCCGCAGACCGGCGCGGCGATCAAGATCCCGAAGCGCAAGGTCGTCCGGTTCACGCCCGGCAAGGGCCTGAAGGACACCATCAAGTAGGCGTCCGCGCGGCGCCAGCCGCGCGTTGACGCCTGCGCCACCCCCGCAGTATCATGGGGGTTCGCGCAAGGGCTTGTGAGAACAGGCTGTAGGCGCGTAGCTCAGGGGTTAGAGCGCCTGCTTGACATGCAGGAGGTCGGCGGTTCGATTCCGCCCGTGCCTACCATACCTCGCGAAGCGCCCGGGCGGCGACACGCCGTGCCGGGCGCCGCAGGCTGTTCGTCACGATTGCACATGTCTTCCGTTGTCGTCACGCTTCCTGATGGGTCCACGCGGACGGTGGACGCCGGCGTCCCCGTGCGCGACGTCGCCGCGCTCGTGTCCCCGCGGCTGGCGAAGGCGGCCCTGGTCGCGATGGTGGACGGAAGGCTCGTGGACCTGACCTATCCGCTGACGCACGACGCCCACGTGCGCTTCCTGACGCCCGAGTCCGACGGCGCCCTCGACGTCTACCGGCACAGCACCGCCCACCTGCTGGCAGCGGCGGTCACGCAGCTGTTTCCCGGTGTGCAGTGCGGCATCGGCCCGGCCATCGAGGACGGCTTCTTCGACGACTTCGTCGTCGAGCGCCCGTTCGTCCCCGAGGACCTGGAGCGGATCGAGGCACGGATGCGCGAGCTGGCCGCCGCCGACGAGGTGTTCGAGCGGCAGATGTGGCCGCGCGACGAGGCGATTGCCTTCTTCCGCGACAGGGGCGAGCCGCTCAAGGTCCAGCTCATCGAGGAGAAGACGGCCGGCCAGTCCGAGGTCTCGTGCTACACGATCAAGGATCGTGAGACCTTTGTGGACTTCTGCCTGGGGCCCCACGTGCCCTCGACGGGCTACCTCAAGGCGTTCAAGCTGACGTCCACGTCCAACGCCTACTGGAAGGGCGACGCGAAGAACCAGCCGATGCAGCGCATCTACGGCACGGCGTTCTTCAGCGAGAAGGATCTCCAGGCGTACCTGCGCCGGCTGGAGGAGGCCCGCGCGCGCGACCACCGGAAGGTGGGGCGGGAGGTGGGCCTGTTCACGTTCCACCCGTGGGCGCCCGGCGCGGCCTTCTGGCTGCATCGCGGGACGGTGCTCTACAACCTGCTGGCCGACTACATGCGGAGCGTGCTGTACCCGGCCGGCTACGACGAGGTGAAGACCCCGCTGCTGTTCAACAAGCAGCTCTGGGAGACCTCGGGCCACTGGCACCACTACCGCGAGAACATGTTCACCTTCGAGACCGAGCATGGCGAGGCCATGGGGCTCAAGGCGATGAACTGCCCCGGGCACATGCTCGTCTTTGCCAGTCAGGTGCGCAGCTACCGCGACCTGCCGCTCCGGCTGCACGAGCAGACGGCGCTGCACCGCAACGAGGCCTCGGGCGTGCTCTCGGGGCTCACGCGGGTCCGCCAGTTCTCGCAGGACGATGCCCACTGCTTCGTCACGCAGGAGCAGATCGGCGAGGAAGTGGAGCGGCTGCTCGGGCTCGTCAGGCGGGTGTACGACGACCTGGGGCTCACCTACGAGGTGAAGCTGTCGACGCGGCCGGACGAATACCTCGGGGCGCGCGAAACGTGGGACCAGGCGGAGGCGCAGCTGCGCGGCGCTCTCGAGGCGGCCGGCCAGCCCTACACGGTCAACGAGGGCGACGGCGCGTTCTACGGGCCGAAGATCGACTTCGACGTGACCGACGCGCTCGGCCGCAAGTGGCAGTGCGCGACGATCCAGCTCGACTACCAGATGCCCGAGCGGTTCAACCTGACCTACGTGGGGGCCGATAACGCCGAGCATCGGCCCGTGGTGATCCACCGGGCCATCTTCGGCAGCTTCGAGCGGTTCATCGCGCTGCTCATCGAGCACTTCGCCGGCGCGTTCCCGCTGTGGCTCGCGCCGCTGCAGGTGCAGGTGCTGCCCATCGCCGACCGGCACCTCGCCTACGCCGAGGAGGTGCGGGCGCGGCTCGAGGCCGCCGGCCTCCGCGTGGCCGTGGACGACAGGCAGGAGAAGATCGGCTACAAGATCCGCGAGGCCCAGCTGCAGAAGGTGCCCTACATGCTGGTCGTCGGGGACAAGGAAGTGTCCGAGGGCACGGTGTCGGTTCGCAGCCGTGCCGAGGGCGATCGCGGCAGCCGCACGGTGGCCGCGTTCGTCGAGGACGCACTGGCCGAGGTGGCCAGCAAGGGCCGCGTGGCGGCCCACGTACACTGAACGCAAGCGATGCCGGTGCGCGGCCACTGACGGCTGCGGACCAGCGCGCCTGGCAAGGAGGCTGTTATCGCGTACGACTCTCGCATGCGTGGTCCC
>CAYSHC010000089.1:0-15868 GCA_964430855.1 uncultured Vicinamibacteraceae bacterium | reverse complement strand
GTTCCCCGGCGGGCGCAACTGGGGGTACGACGGCGCGGCGCTCTTCGCCCCGACGGCCGCCTACGGCACGGCGGACGACCTCCGCCGGTTCGTGGACACCGCCCACGCGCTCGGCCTCGCCGTCCTCCAGGACGTGGTCTACAACCACCTCGGACCCGATGGCGCGTACCTCGCCGCGTTCGTCCCGCGGATCCTGACCGACAGGCACCGCTCGTCGTGGGGCAAGGGCATCGACCTCGACGGGCCGGAGAGCGCCTACGTGCGCCGCAGCCTGCTCGACAACGCCCTCCACTGGCTCGTGGAGTACCACATGGACGGCCTTCGCATCGACGCCACGCACGCGCTCGTCGACGAGAGCCCGTCGCACCTGCTGGCCGAACTGACGCGCGAGGTGCGCTCGCTGCTCGGCGACGGGCCGCCCGTCCACCTGATCGCCGAGGACGACCGCAACCTGGCCCGCCTGGTGCAGCCCCTCGAGCGCGGCGGCTACGGCCTCGACGGCCTCTGGGCCGACGACTTCCACCACATCGTCCGGCGGCGCGTCGCCGGCGACCGCGAGGCCTATTACCAGGACTTCGAGGGGACGACCGAGGAGCTGGCCCGGGTGCTGCGCCAGGGGTGGCTCTACACCGGGCAGACGTCGCCCTATCGCGGCAAGCCCCGCGGCGAGCCGCCCACCGAGGTGCCGCTGCCGGCCTGCGTCATCTGCATCCAGAACCACGACCAGGTGGGCAACCGCGCCTTCGGCGACCGGCTGCACCACCAGATCGACCCGGAGACGTGGCTGACGGTGAGCGCGCTGCTGCTGATGGCCCCCGAGACGCCCCTGCTCTTCATGGGCCAGGAATGGGCGGCGTCGACGCCGTTCCTCTTCTTCACCGACCACGACGAGCCGCTGGGCTCGGCCGTCACCGAGGGACGCCGCGACGAGTTCAGGGCGTTCTCGGCGTTCGACGCCGACACGGCGCGCGAGGCCATCCCGGATCCGCAGGGCGACGAGACCTTCCGCACGTCGGTGCTCCGGTGGGACGAGGTCGAGGAAGGCTTCCACGCGCGCTGCGTGCGCGTGTACAGGCAACTGCTCGACCTTCGCCGGGCGCTGCTCTTCGACGCGCCGCGCACCTCCGACGACGTCCGCACGGCGGCGCCGGACAACGACACGCTCCTGCTCGAGCAGGGAATCGCCGACGGTGGCCGTATGCTGGTGGTCGTGTCCCTTGCGCGAGGTCCCGTCCAGGTGGACGTCTCACGGTTCGCCGACGCGTCGTGGCAGCTGCTGTTTGACAGCCGCGCCGGAGAGGCCGGCGCCGCGGCCTGGCCGCCGCCTCCGGACGCGCCGGCGAGCCTCGCGCTGACAGGGCCGTCCACGGTGGTGCTGCGCTCCCCGGGGGGCCGCCAGTGACGGCCCGCGTCCCCCGCTGGTATCCCTCCAGCACGTACCGTCTCCAGCTCCAGCCGGCATTCGGCTTCAGGCAGGCCGCCGAGGTCGTTGCCTACCTCGAGCGGCTCGGCATCGGCGGGCTGTACCTCTCGCCGATGATGCGGGCACGGCCGGGCAGCACGCACGGCTACGACATCTGCGACCACACGTCGCTCAACCCCGAGCTCGGCAGCACCGACGACCTTGCCGCCCTGGCCGCGCGCGCCTCGGCGAGCGGCATGGGCATCGTCGCCGACATCGTGCCGAACCACGTCGGGGTCGACCCGTCGGTCAACCTGTGGTGGCGCGAGGTGCTCGAGAACGGGCCCTGCTCGTCGTATGCCGGCTACTTCGACATCGACTGGGACCCGGTCACGCCGCACCTCCGGCAGAAGGTGCTGCTGCCCATCCTCGGCGACCAGTACGGCGCGGTGCTCGAGCGCGGCGAGCTCCAGCTCGCATTCGAGGACGGCCACCTGGAGCTGCACTACCACGAGCACCGGCTGCCGATCAACCCGCGCCAGTCACCCATCGTCCTCAAGGGCGCCGTGCCCATCCTCGAGCAGGTGACCGGCCCTGACGCCCCCGAGCTCATCGAGTTCCTGAGCATCCTGACGGGCCTCAGCAACCTGCCGCCGTACACCGACACGCGGCCGGAGAGCATCGCCGTCCGCGAGCGCGAGAAGCAGGTGCTCCGACAGCGGCTGACGCGGCTCGTCGAGGAGGCGCCGCACGTCGCCGAGGCCATCCATCGCGCGGTGCGCGAGGCCAACGGCATCCCCGGACGGCCTGACACGTTCGACACCCTGCACGAGCTGCTCGAGGCGCAGCCCTACCGCCTCGCGTCCTGGCGCACCGCCATGGACGAGATCAACTACCGGCGCTTCTTCGACGTGAACGAGCTGGCCGGCGTGCGCGTGGAGGACCCGGCCGTCTTCGAGGCGACGCACGCGCTCGTCGCGTCGTGGATTGCCAACGGATGGGTGCAGGGGCTGCGGGTGGACCATCCCGACGGCCTCTTCAACCCCGCGCAGTACTTCGCGCGGCTGCAGCGCCTGGCCGCGCGCGCGCTCGAGCGCCATGCCGAGACCAACGGCAACGGGGCCGCGGCCGTGCGCGTCGGCGACGACGACGAGCCGCCGCCCGAACGGCCCTTCTGGGTCGTCGCCGAGAAGATCCTGTCGCACCGGGAGGAGCTGCGCCCCGACTGGCAGGTGGCCGGCACCACGGGCTACACGGCGCTCAACGACATCAACGGCCTGTTTGTCGATCCGGCCGGCCTGAAGACGCTGCGGCGCATCTACGCGCGCGCCACGGGCGAGCGCGACTCGCTCGACGAGATCGTCTACGACAGCAAGAAGCTGATCATCAACACGGCGATGTCGAGCGAGCTCGGCGTGCTGGTGGACGCGCTCGGGCGCATCGCCGTGGCGCACCGCCACACGCGCGACTTCACGCAGAACAGCCTGCGCGACCTCATCACCGAGTACGTGGCGTCGTTCCCGGTCTACCGCACGTACGTGCACCCGGGCGGCTGGACGCCCACCGACGAGGCCATCGTCGAGCAGACGCTCGCGCGGGCGCGGCGGCGCAACCCCGCCATGGAGGCGTCGCTCTTCACGTTCCTGCGCGCCGTGCTCCTGCCGGGCCCCGTCACCGACGAACCGACGATGGGCCCGGACCACCTGCCGTCGTCGGAAGCCGATCGCCAGCAGCGCATCGCCTTTTCGATGAAGCTCCAGCAGTACACGGGGCCCGTGCAGGCGAAGGCGCTCGAGGACACGTCCTTCTACCGGTACAACGTCCTCGTCTCGATCAACGAGGTGGGGTCGGAGCCCTCGCACGCGCCGCGCACGGTGGCGCAACTGCACGCCGCCAACGCGGCCCGCCAGCGGTCGTGGCCGTTCGAGATGACGACGCTCTCGACGCACGACACGAAGCTCGGCGAGGACGTGCGCGCGCGCATCAACGTGCTGTCGGAGATTCCCTCCGCGTGGCGCGAGGCGTTCGGCCGCGCGACACGGGCCGCCTCGTCGGTCCGCACGATGGTGGACGGCGCGTGGGCGCCCGATCGCAGCGACGAGTACCGCTTCTACCAGGTGTTGCTCGGCGTCTGGCCCGGCCCCGACGTCGTCGAGGCGCCGATGCCCGACGAGTTCGTCGAGCGGCTCCAGGCCTACATGCTCAAGGCGATCCGCGAGGCCAAGCGGCACACCAGCTGGCTGACGCCGAACGAGGCCTACGAGCAGGCGACGCTCACCTACGTCCGCGAGGTGCTCACGGGGCGGCCGTCACGGCGCGTCATCGCGATGCTCGCGCCGCTGGCCGCGCGCGTCATGCGCCACGGCGTCGTCAACAGCCTCGCCCAGACGACGATGAAGCTGGGCGCGCCGGGCGTGCCCGACACGTACCAGGGCACCGAGAGCTGGTCGTTCGTCCTCGTCGATCCCGACAACCGCAGACTGGTGGACTTCGACGGCCTCGAGCGCACGCTCGCCGAGACGGATGCCCTGCGCGAGGGCGGGCGCGTCATCAGCGACGAGGAAGGCGAGGCGCTGCTCGACGCCTGGCCGGACGGACGCGTGAAGATGCTCGTCGCGAGCCGGATGCTGCGCGAGCGCCGCGCGAACCCCGAGCTCTGGGTGCAAGGGGCCTACATGCCCCTCGACGTGTCGGTGGACGTGGACGCCTCGGCCGTCGCGTGGATGCGCGAGCACGGCGACAAGCGGGCCATCGTCGTCTCGGCGCTGCGGACGGCGCGGCTCGGTCCGCACCGGTGGCCGACCGGCGGCGCCTGGGGACCGTCGCGCCTGCTCCTGCCGCCCGACCTCCAGGCCGCCCGCGTCCGCGACCTGTTCACCGGGGCGACGCACCCCGTGGTCGAGACCGACAGCGAGCGCTGGCTGTTCTTCTCGCTCATCTTCGGGGCGCTGCCCGTCAGCGTGCTGATCCCTGAAGGCTGAGCGTGCCGCTCGACGCGCGACGCTGCGACTGACGTATTTCCTTACGCGATGACGCGGGCGCGAGCCGCCGCCAGCTCCGCGACAGCCGCGTCGATGTCGTCGTCGGTGGTACGCCACGACGAGACGCTGAGGCGGAAGGCGGCGCGGCCCTGCCATGTCGTGGCGCCGAACCAGAGGCGCCCCGTGGCGAGGGCGGCCTGCCTGATGGCGTGGGTGACGGCGTCCAACTCGCCGCGCACGAGCACCTGGTTGAGCACCACGCGGTTGACGACGTCGAATCCCGCGGCGCGCAGACCGCCGGCCATGCGCGTCGCCTGCCGGCCGTGGCGCTCGACGAGCGCCGCGTTGCCGTCGCGCCCGAGCGTCCGCATGGCCGCCCAGATCGGGATGCCGCGCGCGCGGCGCGAGAACTCCAGGCCCAGGTTCTTCTGGCTGTCGCGCGAGGACGTGGCGTAGACGGCGTCGGCGTTCATCGCGCCAGCCAGCGCGTCGGCGTCGCGGCAGATGCCCATCGCGGCGTCGTAGGGCGTGTTGAGCCACTTGTGGCCGTCGGTCGTCCAGCTGTCGGCGTTCTCGACGCCCTCGGTCATGTGGCGGAGGGACGGCGACGTGCGCGCCCACAGGCCGAACGCGCCGTCCACGTGGGTCCAGGCGCCGGCCGCGCGAGCCGCCGCGATGAGCGGACCGAAAGGATCGAACTCGCCGGTGTTCACCTCGCCTGCCTGGAGGCAGAGGATGGTCCCGCTGTCGAGCGGAGGCAGCCGCGCGGGGTCGATACGCCCATGCGCATCGACGGGCGCCCTGGCCAGGCGATCGAGGCCGAAGCCCAGGATGCGGAGGGCCTTGAAGAGCGTCGCGTGCGCCAGCTCGGACACGACGACCCTGATCTCGGGCGCGCCGTGGAGACCCTGGCGGTCGAAGTCCCAGCCCTTGCGGGCGAGCAGCGCCCGCCGGGCAGCGGCAAGGCACGCGAGGCCGCAGGCCGAGGCCGATGTGCCGAAGCTCACGGCGCTCTCGCGCGGCAGGTCGAGCGCCTCGAGCACCCAGCGCGCGGCGATCCGCTCGATGGTGGCGGCTGCGGGCGAGTTGTCGAACGACGACGCGCACTGGTCCCACGCGAGCACCAGCCGCTCGGCAGCCGCCGCGGCGGGCAGCGTCGCGCCGATCACGAAGCCGAAGTAGTGCGGGCCATTGGAGGCCGTCGTCGCGGGCGAGCCCACCTCGTCGAGCAGCGCCAGCGTCGCCTCTGCCGACGCGCCTTCGCGGGGCAGCGGCTCGTCGAAGCGCGCCAGCGCGGCGATCGCCGGGTCATCCGGAAACACACGCCGGTCCCGGGCGCCCGCCACATAACGCCGGGCCAGGGCATCAGCCCGCTCCAGCAACTCCGTTTCGCGCCGCTCCCCCTCCTCCACTCCTCGTTCCTCCCCTCCTCGCCTCCTCTTCCTCCGTCGCTCGCCTCCGCTCCCGCCAGGCAGTGCCTAATACGCCCAGCGCAGCAGCACCGAGCCGACGGTGAACCCGGCGCCGACCGACGCGAGCAGCACGAGGTCGCCCTTCTTCAGCCGCCCGTCCTTCACGGCATCGTGGAGCGCGAGGGGGATCGTCGCGGCCGTCGTGTTGCCGTACTCCTGGATGTTGACGACGACCTTCTCGAGCGGCAGGCCGATGCGCTCGGCGGTGTTCTCGATGATCCGCTTGTTGGCCTGGTGCGAGACGAAGAGGTCGATGTCGTCGGGGCCGAGCCCGTTGCGCTCCAGCAGGCGGCGGCAGATCTCCTCGTTCTTGCGGACGGCGAAGCGGAAGACCGTCTGCCCGTCCTGATGGACGAAGTGCTGCCGCTTCTCCACCGTCTCGTGGGAGGCGGGCAGCTTGGAGCCGCCCGCGGGCATGCACAGCGCCGGCCCCCCGCTGCCGTCCACCTCGTGCAGGAAGTCGATCAGCCCGAGGCCGGGCTCGGGCGACGGCGAGACGACGGCCGCGCCGGCGCCGTCGCCAAACAGCACGCACGTCGTGCGGTCGGTGTAGTCGATGATGCTCGACATCACGTCGGCGCCGACCACGAGCGCGCGCCGCGCGGCGCCGCCGCGGACGAAGCTCGCGGCCGTGGTGAGCGCGTAGGTGAACCCGGAGCACGCCGCGCCGAGGTCGAAGCCCCAGGCGCGCGACGCGCCGATGCGGTGCTGCAGCAGGCAGGCCGTGCTCGGGAACAGCATGTCGGGCGTCGTCGTGCCGACGACGATGAAGTCGATGTCCTCCGGGGTGATGCCGGCCTGCTCGATGGCCCCGCGCGCGGCCTCGACGGCGAGGTCGGACGTCGCGACGCCGGGGTCGACGATGTGGCGCTTGCGGATGCCGGTCCGCTGGAGGATCCACTCGTCGGTGGTGTCGATCATCTTCTCGAGGTCGGCGTTGGTCAGCGTGCGCGGCGGCACGTACGTGGCCAGACCGCTGATGCAGCAGTCGATGCTCGGAACCTGGCCGCTCAGCGCGCCCGTGAGCGCGCGGTTCGATGACGGTCGTGTCACCACAGTCGAAAGTCCTTTCCGCGGGGGTCCACCCCGAAATAGTCGTACGCACGACGTGTCGCGACACGGCCGCGCGGCGTCCGCTCCAGGAACCCGTGCTGGATGAGGAACGGCTCGTAGATGTCCTCGATGGCGTCACGCTCCTCGCCAAGCGCGGCCGCCAGGCTGCCAAGGCCCACGGGCCCGCCGTCGAACTTGTCGATGATCGTGCGCAGCAGCCGGCGATCGAGCTCGTCGAAGCCGTGGTCGTCCACCTCGAGCAGCTTCAGCGCCGCGTCGGCGACGTCTGCCGTGATCCGCCCGTCGGCCCGCACCTGCGCGTAGTCGCGCACGCGGCGCAGCAGCCGGTTCGCGATGCGCGGCGTCCCGCGCGACCGGCGGGCGATGGCGTCGGCACCACCGTCGTCGAGGGCGACACCGAGGATGCGCGCCGACCGCGTCACGATCTCGCGCATGTCGGCGTCGGTGTAGTAGTCGAGCCGGTGGACGAGGCCGAACCGGCTGCGCAGCGGCGCCGTGAGCAGGCCCGTCCGCGTGGTGGCGCCGACCAGCGTGAACGGCTGCACGGCCACCTTCACCGACCGCGCGCCGGGCCCCTGCCCGATGACGATGTCGAGCTCGTAGTCTTCCATCGCCGGGTAGAGGATCTCCTCGATCGCGGGCGCCAGCCTGTGAATCTCGTCGATGAAGAGCACCTCCAGCGGCTGGAGGTTCGCCAGGATGGCAGCCAGGTCGCCCGGACGCTCGATGACGGGCCCCGACGTCGCGCGCATCGGCGCGCCCATCTCGTTGGCGATCACGTGCGCGATCGTCGTCTTGCCGAGGCCGGGCGGGCCGGAGACGAGCACGTGGTCGAGCGCCTCGCCACGCTGCCGGGCGGCGGCGATCGCCACCTGGAGGTTCTCGCGGACGCGGTCCTGGCCGATGTACTCGTCGAGCGTGCGCGGGCGCAGCCCCGCCTCGTACAGCGCGTCGTCGTCGGCCCTGCCGCCGCTGACCAGGCGTGAATCGGACATGCGTCAGCCCCTGGCCAGCCGCGCCAGCGCGTCGCGCAGCGCGTCCTCGAAGGTGGCGTCTGGAAGGGCCTTCACCGTCGCGGCGACAACCTTCTCGACGGTCGGCCGCGGGTAGCCAAGGTTGACGAGCGCCGACAGGAGATCGGCACGGATGCCCGTGGGCGGCGGCGCGCCGTCGGCCGCGGGCGCGAACACGGCGGGCAGGCGGTCGCGCAGCTCGAGGACGATGCGTTCGGCCGTCTTGCGGCCGACGCCGGGAATCGTGACGAGGCGGGCGACGTCGCCCTGCTGCACCGCCTCGACGAGGTCCTCCGGCTGGATGCCCGAGAGCACCGCGAGCGCCACCTTCGGGCCGATGCCGCTCACGGCCAGCAGCCGCTCGAAGATCTGCTGCTCGAGCGGCGTGGCAAAGCCGAAGAGCGCGATCTGGTCCTCGCGGACGTAGGTGTGCACGTGCAGCGAGATCTCGTCGCCGACGTCGCCGATGCGGGCGTATGTCGACAGCGGCACCTGCACGTCGTACCCGACGCCCTGGACGTCGACGATCAGCCGTGGCACCTGCTTGCCTGCCACGCGTCCCCGCAGCGCCGCGATCATCGCCGAGTCAGTTCCTCCGGCCGCATGTCGCGCCAGCGGCGCGGGCGCGACCCGCGCCCGTTGGCCTGCGTCGCAAACGGCGCGTCCTTCGGGCCGGCCAGCGGGCTGGCCGACGCCTGGGCGTGGCAGATGGCAATCGCCAGCGCATCGGCGACGTCGTAAGGCGTGGGCAGGTCGGCCAGGCCGAGCAGCAGGCGGACCATGTGCTGCACCTGGCGCTTCTCGGCGCGCCCGTAGCCGACAACGGCGCGCTTCACCTCGGCGGGCGCGTACTCGACGATGGGGACGCCGGCCTGCGTGGCGGCCAGGACGATCACGCCGCGCGCATGCGCGAGCGCGAAGGCGCTGCGCGCGTTCACGGCGTGGAACAGACTCTCGACGGCGACGCAGTCGGGGCGGACCTCGTCGAGCGTCTGCGAGAGCGACGCGTGAATGGCGAGCAGACGCTCCGGGAAGGAGAGCCGCGCCGACATCGACACGACCCCGCTGCACACCATGTGGCAGCGGTTGCCGTCGGCGTCGACGCAACCGTAGCCTGTGCGCACCGAGCCGGGGTCGATGCCGAGAATCCTCACGCCAGCGAGGCCTCGAGCTCCTTCTCCTCGATGTCGAAATTCGACCACACCTGCTGCACGTCGTCGTGGTCGTCGAGGGCGTCCATCAGCTTGAGCATCTGTTGCGCGGTCTTGCCCTCGAGCTTGATCGTGCTCTTCGGCAGCATGGCCGCGCGCTTGGCGGTGACGGGCTCGATCGACAGGTTGCGGACCGCTTCGAGCACCGCGTCGAACGTCGCGATGTCGGTGGTGATCTCCCAGTTGTCGCCGTCCTCGTTCATGTCGTCGGCGCCGGCCTCGAGGACCGCCGCCATCAGCGCCTCCTCGTCGGCCGCCGACTTCTCGACGACGATGTAGCCCTTCCTGTCGAACATCCACGCGACGCTGTTCGACTCGCCGAGGTTGCCGCCGTGCTTCGAGAGCAGGTGGCGCAGCTCGCCGACCGTACGGTTGCGGTTGTCGGTGAGCGTCTCGATGATCACCGCCGCACCTCCGGGGCCGTACCCCTCGTAGGTGATCTCTTCGTAGGCGACGCCCTCTTCCTCGCCCGTGCCGCGCCGGATGGCCCGCTGGATGTTCTCGTTGGGCATGTTCACGGCCTTGGCCTCGGCGATGACGGTGCGCAGCCGGGGGTTGCCCGCAGGGTCACCGCCGCCGACGCGCGCCGCGACCGTCAGTTCCTTGATGATGCGCGTGAAGATCCTGCCGCGCTTGGCGTCGAGCGCACCCTTCTTGTGCTTGATGGTGTGCCATTTCGAGTGACCGGACATTGCTAGGACTCCCCTGTCTGTGCGGCTCGATAAAACCTCCGGATTTTATCATCCGAGGTGGCACGGGCGGGGCAGCGGCCGCCGGAGGCGGGCCCGGCCCCCGAAACGCCCGCGCGGCACCTCCTGGGCTCGGCTAGACTCAGGCCATGCACTACCTGCTCTTCTACGACCTCGTGGACGACTACCTCGAGCGGCGAACGCCGCTCCGCGAGCGCCACCTGGCCCTGGCACGCGAGGCACACGCGCGGGGCGACCTGGTCCTTGCCGGCGCGCTGGCCAATCCCGCCGACACCGCCGTGGTGCTGTTCCGGTCGCGTGAAGCCGCCGAGGCATTCGCCGGCGCCGACCCGTACGTCGAGAACGGGCTGGTGAAGGCGTGGCGGGTCAGGGAGTGGAATACGGTGGTGGGGGGAGACGGGCCAGGAAATATCCTCGCGAGGTGAAGTGGCCGAAGCACGTCGGTCAGGACTTCCTCGCGAGGAGGACGAGCGCGTCAGCGCGCGGGTCCCATTCGCGGCCCTGGTAGTCGCCGAGGACGGTGTCGACCTCGAAGCCGGCACGCTCGACGCGGGCGACGAGCTTCGGAAGGGGCAGCGTCCTGAAGCGGATGGTGAACGGCGTGACCTGGCGGGTCCGCCCGCGGCCTTCCACGTATTCCTGCTCGAACGTCGTGAGGCCGCGGTCGGGGTCCTGGCGCACGGTCTCGATGAGCGTGAGCGGGAGGCCGCGCGGCCCCCGCGGACTGAAGAAGACGACCTTGCGGGTGTACTCGCGCCAGCGCGGGACGTCGGGCACGAGGTCGATGCCGAGCGTGCCGCCGCGCACGAGGACGCGCGCGGCCTCTCGCAGGGTCCGGGCAAGCAGCACGTCGCTCAGGAGCGACTGCACCAGGCCATAGGGCGCCATGACCAGCGGGAACGTCGCGTCGCCGAAGGGCAGCGCGGTGATGTCGCCGCGCACCACGGGCGGCACCGGGCTCCGCCCGCGCCTGGCCCGCGGCCTGACCCTCGCCAGCATCGGCGCAGACCTGTCGATCCCGACGATGGGCACGCCGGCACGCTTGAGGGGAACCGTGAGCCTGCCCGTGCCGCTGCCGAGCTCCAGGACGCGCCCGCCGATGCGCTGCGCCACGCGCGTCCAGAACCTGACATCGCGCCGCCCCATCGTGCGGGCGTTCTCCCAGTCGTAGTAGGGCGCGTACGCGTCCCAGCCCTCGTAGCCCTTCACGGCGCAGCCGCCGCCTCCCTGGCCGACTCGAAGGCGCGCACATCGAGCGGACGCTGCGCGAGCGTCGCGACCAGAAGCGCGTGCTGCACCTCCACGAACGCCGGTCCCTGCCTGTCGGCTTCCTCGCGGTACGCGCGCACGGCGTCTGCAAGGGCCCGGGCCTCGCCGGCCGTCCCGTCGCGCGCCTGCTCGGCCTCCTCGACGAGGCGCCCGACGGCGCGTTCACGGGTCTCCCAGACGCCGGCCGCGGGCGCGCCGAGCCGGGCCTCGGCCACGGGAAGCATCTCCACCGTCAGCGGCTCGAGGCCGGCTTCACGCAGCCACGAGGCCACGTGCAGCCCCAGGCGGGACGGCGCCCTCGGCGAGCGCTCGCGATATCGGCGCTCGAGCAGCGAGCGCGCGAGCCGGTACGCCTCCATGCCCGTCGCGGCTTCGCTGTACCAGAGGCGCGACTCGTGGTCGGGCTCGAGGATGAGGATGCGGCCGCCCGGCGCGATGAGCTCGGCCAGCGCGCGAGCCGCGGCCTGCGGGTCCTCGAGGTGCTGGAGGACGGCGAGGCAGACGACGGCATCCATGCTGCCCGGCCCGAACGGCAGCGCCCGGATGTCCGCCGCCAGCGCGAGCAGGTCGCGGCCCACGTCGCGTCCCAGGTCGCGCGTGTGCCGCACGCGGCTCCAGACCGCGTCGAGCGACACCACGTGGAGGCCAGGGGTCGCCAGGGCCAGGGCGACGTCGACCTCGCCGTTGCCGCAGCCGATGTGCGCGAGCCTGTCGCCCGGCTCGCAGTGCAGGTGGCTGTTCACCCACGCGCTCCACGCCGGCGTCCACCAGCGGTCGCGCAGGTGCTTCAGCGTGTACGAGGTGAGGGCGTCGATCTCGCGGGACATCAGTCGAGCGCCGCCAGCTCGCCGGGGACGATGGGGCGCGTCCTCGGCAGGCGCCCCCGGTAGGCCAGCCAGCCCATGCCCGCGAGGATGCCGAGAAACAGCGCCAGCTTCGCGACATCGGCCGCCTGCGTGCGCGGCAGGACGAGGTACGCGATCCAGAGCAGGGGCTGGGCCGTGGCCACCGCCCACACGGTGCCGTAGAAGTAGCGCCGCTCGTGGCCCTCGCCGGCCGTGGACGGCTTCACGCGGGGCAGGTAGCCGAGAAGACCCGCGGCCCAGATGCTGCCGGCCATGGGGAAGTACGCGTACGCATAGATCTCCTTCAGTATCCAGTTGCCCGTCGCCACGGCGATGACGAGGCCGGCGATGTTCAGCGCGGCGAAGGTCACCGCCTCACCCCAGGCGAACGAGTAGCAGACGCGGCGGTACACAGGGTTCGGCCTGTCCTCGGTGAACCTGATGATGTAGGGCGCCGGCTCGCAGCCGGGCAGCCGGCCGCGCGCGAACGGGATGCCCGTGCCGACGAGGACCACGGCGAGCCACGCCGCCATGCGCCCGTCGAAACCGCGCTCGAAGAGGTCGAAGGTGAGCGGCCCGGGGGCGATGAAGAAGACGAAGATCCACAACGGCCAGTGCAGCCAGCGGTAGTAGAGCTTGTTACGGGTGCGGATCCGGCGGTGCGTATCGAACTCGACTGGAATCGTGGTGTTCACGTCTGCGTCGATGGAAGTCACTCCAGGTGCGCACGTCCCGTCAGCGGCGGGTGGGACGTGGTGGCGACATGATACGTGGGGCGCGGGGCTGGCGAGCCCACTTTTCGCAGCGGGGCCGGCCTCGTATCAGGTCTTGCGGGTGCCGGGGCGCGGGTAGGTGCGGGCCAGCATGGCGTCCCACATCCCGTCGGTCGTGACGGCGCGCAGCGTCATGAAGGCGCGGGCCGATGCGGTCACGCGGTACCGGGACTTCGGGTCGCGCGCCGTGAGCGCCGTCGCGATCACGTTGGCCACATCGTCCGGATCGCCTGCGAGCCGGGCGACCGGGCCCTGCCTGTAGCTCTCGCGCGTGATGCGCTCGACCTCCCGCGTGAACTCCGCGTACGGGCTGCCGCTGCCCGGCAGTCCCTCGAGCGATTGGCTCGCGGCCTCGGTGAAGCGCGTCCGGATCAGGCCGGGCTGCACGAGCACCACCTGGATGCCGAAGCCCGCGACCTCGAACCGCAGGGCATCGGAGATGGCCTCGAGGGCGTGTTTCGTCGCGTGGTAGATGCCGCCGCCGGGGAACGTGAGCCGTCCGCCCATCGAGCCGACGTTGACGATGCGGCCGCGGCGCCTGGCGCGCATGGCCGGGAGGACGAGCTGCGTGAGGCGGATGGCGCCGAAGACGTTGGTCTCGAACTGCCGGCGGATGGCGTCCATCGGCACTTCCTCCACGGGGCCCGATTGGCTGTAGCCGGCGTTGTTCACCAGGGCGTCGATCTGCCCCGCTTCGTCGAGCACGCGCTCCACGGCCGCCTGCATGCTCGCCTCGTCGGTGACGTCGAGCGGCAGGGTCCGGCAGCCCGCGTCCCTGAGCGGTGCGAGGGGCTCGAGGCGCCGGCCGGTGGCGTACACGATCCAGCCGTCGCGCACGAGCCGCAACGCCGTCGCGACGCCGATGCCGGACGAGCAACCTGTCAGCAGGACGACGCGTCCCTGGGTGTCGAGGGGGCCAGCTGCGGCATGCATGGCCGTCACGGTACTACGTCGCGCGGCGCCGGTGCAGCAGACCGCAGACGGAAGGCGACGGACCTGGACGGAGGGCGAGGGACCTGCAACGAAAAAACGCCCGAAGCAACGGAGTGCTTCGGGCGCGTCGTGTGAATAATCCCGGCAGTGACCTACTCTCCCACAGACCTTCGCCTGCAGTACCATCGGCGGTGGAGGGCTTAACTTCCGTGTTCGGAATGGGAACGGGTGGTTCCCCTCCCCTATGGCCACCGGGAAACCGTTGGGCGGCCGGCACGGAGGTGAGTCCGTACCGAGTCTTCGCCAGCGCCGCGGTATGGAGCGCGCGGGCGAAGCACCGTGCACCTGGGGCCCCGGTATACCCGGGGGCATGACGCACAGCCGCACATGTCAAAGAACCCGCCGTGGCCGCTGTCGCGGCGTGGGCGTGGCAGGCCTGGGCCTGCCCAACTGAATATCCTGCAAACGGCAGCTTTTACCCGTCCACACGCAGATACTGCGAGTGGAATTCATAGTCAAGCCTCACGGCTGATTAGTACCAGTTAGCTGAGGATGTCGCCATCCTTACACACCTGGCCTATCACCTGGTGGTCTACCAGGAGCCTTCAGGGACTTGCGTCCAGGGAGATCTCATCTCGTGGAGGGTTTCACGCTTAGATGCTTTCAGCGTTTCTCCCTTCCGAACGTAGCTACCCAGCGCTGCCGCTGGCGCGACAACTGGTACACTAGAGGTTCGTCCAACCCGGTCCTCTCGTACTAAGGTCAGCCCCACTCAAATCTCCTGCGCCCACGACAGATAGAGACCGAACTGTCTCGCGACGTTCTAAACCCAGCTCACGTACCGCTTTAACCGGCGAACAGCCGGACCCTTGGAACCTGCTACAGCTCCAGGATGCGATGAGCCGACATCGAGGTGCCAAACCTGGGCGTCGATGTGAACTCTTGGCCCAGATCAGCCTGTTATCCCCGGCGTACCTTTTATCCGTTGAGCGATGGCCCTTCCATACGGAACCACCGGATCACTAAAGCCTGGTTTCCCACCTGCTCGACTTGTCTGTCTCGCAGTCAAGCTCGCTTATGCTTTTGCACTCTACGGCTGATTTCCAAACAGCCTGAGCGAACCTTCGCGCGCCTCCGTTACATTTTGGGAGGCGACCGCCCCAGTCAAACTACCCGCCTAGCAGTGTCCCTGACCCGGATCACGGGCCGAGGTTAGAACGTCGAAGTGCTAAGGGTGGTATCTCACCGGTGACTCCCCGAACCCCGAAAGGCTCGGTTCAACGTCTCCCACCTATCCTGCGCATAACACGTCAACATTCACTACTAAGTTGTAGTAAAGGTGCACGGGGTCTTTTCGTCTAGTCGCGGGCAACCGGCGTCTTCACCGGTACCACAAATTCGCAGTGCCACTCGTTGAGACAGCGCCCAGATCGTTACGCCATTCGTGCAGGTCGGAACTTACCCGACAAGGAATTTCGCTACCTTAGGACCGTTATAGTTACGGCCGCCGTTTACCGGGGCTTCAGTTCGAGGCTTCGCCTTGCGGCTAACCTCTCCCTTTAACCTTCCGGCACCGGGCAGGCGTCAGACCCTATACGTCGTTTTCGACTTCGCAGAGCCCTGTGTTTTTAGTAAACAGTCGCCTGGGCCTCTTTACTGCAACTCCCTCACGCTCACCGGGCGAGCCGGATCACGCTAACGGAGCACCCCTTCTTCCGAAGTTACGGGGCCAATTTGCCGAGTTCCTAAACGAGTGTTCTCACTTGCGCCTGAGGATTTTCTCCTCGCCTACCTGTGTCGGTTTGCGGTACGGGTACCAGTACATCTCCTTAGAGGCTTTTCTCGGCAGCGTGGCGTCAGTGACTTTGTGACCCGAAGGTCTCGCTTCGGCCCCTCAGTTCAACGACCGGCCGGATTTGCCTGACCGATCTCCCTACAGACCTCAATCTGGTCGCCTTGCGGCCCTAACCAGACTCACCTAGCCTCCTGCGTCCCCCCATCGTAATAACGATGCACCGGTAGTTCCGGAATGTTGACCGGATGTCCATCCGCTACGCCTTTCGGCCTCGCGTTAGGTCCCGACTAACCCTGAGCGGACGAACCTGGCTCAGGAAACCTTAGGCTTACGGCGGGGAAGATTCTCACTTCCCTTCTCGCTACTTATGCCGGCAGGGTCACTTCTCTG
>CAYSHC010000088.1:0-16171 GCA_964430855.1 uncultured Vicinamibacteraceae bacterium | reverse complement strand
GCGCCACAGGCCACTGGTTCGACATGTTCCTGCTGCTGGCCAACCCCAACGACGTCGCGGCAACAGTGGCGGTGACGTACCTGCTTCCGGAAGGCGCCTCGGCGCCGCGGTTCGTGACGGTGGCGCCGCAGACGCGCCACACCATCTGGGTGGATCAACAGGTGCTCGACGACGGGCGGTCGCTGGCGGACGTCGCGACGGGCATCCGCGTCGAGGCCGACATGCCCATCCTTGCCGAGCGGGCGATGTGGTGGCCGACCGGTCCCGAAGCCTGGTACGGCGCGCACAACGGCGTCGGCGCCGCCGGCACCTGTCCGCGCTGGACCATCGCCGCCGGCGAGTGGACCACGTCCACCGAGACCTACGGCCTCATCGTCAACACGGGCGACAGCGACACCGACGTCCGCCTGCGCGCGCTGCGGGAGGCAGGCGCGCCATTGACCACGTCTCTGCGCGTCCGCGCCGGTGCACGCGTCAACATCGACGTCCCGTGGCTGTTCCCCGAGCTGTTGGGGGAGCGCTTCGGCCTGCATGTCGAGCCTGCCTCCGGCACGGCGGAGGCGCCCCTGGTTGTGGAGTGGGCCCGGTACACGGACGTCGGCCAGCAGCGATGGGCGGCAGGCGCGACCGCGCTCGGCAGCTGTCAGTAGGTCGCCGGCATTCTCGTCGGTCGCCGGCGAGGCGGCAACTGCTGAGTCGCCGCATCGCTGCCCGCGTATGCTGCTAGCAAGGTGATCGTCGAACCGACGCCAGCAGGACTCCATTGCGTCAGCGGTGACTTCCACATCGATCCGGTGGCCCCGGTCGCCGTGGCCGTCGTGACCCACGGGCACGCCGACCACGCGCTGCCGGGCATGGGACGGTACGTCTGCACGCCCGGCACGGCGGCCGTCCTGCGACGCCGGCTGCCCGAGCCTGCCGTGATCGAGGAGCTCGACTACGGGGTCGTCCGCACGTTCGGGCCCGTCGCCGTGTCCCTGCACCCGGCGGGGCACGTGCTCGGCTCGGCGCAGGTCCGGCTCGAGGACGCGTCTGGCGTGACCGTCGTGTCGGGCGACTACAAGCGCCAGCCCGATCCCACGTGCGAGCCCTTCGAGCTCGTGCCTTGCGACACCTTCGTCACCGAGTCCACGTTTGCCCTGCCCATCTATCGCTGGCCGTCCCCCCGCGGCGAGTTCGACGCCCTGCACGAGTGGATCGTCGGCAACCAGCGCGACGGACGGCCGTCCGTGCTGCTGGCCTACGCGCTCGGCAAGGCCCAGCGGCTGATCGAGGCGCTGGCGGCACGCCTCGACCAGCCCATCCTCGTCCACGGCGCCGTGGCGTCGATGCGCGCGGCATACGCCGAGGCCGGCCGCCGGCTGCCGGATGTCGAGGCCATCGACCCGTCGCTGCGGGGCGCGGCCACGGCCGGCCGCGTGGTGCTCGCGCCGCCCCTGGCCCTGGGCACGCCGTGGATGAAGCGCTTCCCGCGTGCCTCGACGGCGCTCGTTTCGGGCTGGATGCGCGTGCGCGGTCGGCGCCGCTGGCGCGGCGTCGATCGCGGGTTCGTGATCTCGGACCATGCCGACTGGCCGGCGCTGCTCGAGACGACTGCCGCGACCGGCGCCAGGCGCGTCGTCACCACACACGGCTACGCGGACGTCCTCGCCCGTCATCTGCGCGAACAGGGGCTCGAGGCCGCGCCGCTGGAGCTGCCCACGGCCGGAAGCGAGGCCTGACGTGCGCGCCTTCGCCGCCCTGTACGCCGCGCTCGAGCGCACGACGTCCACCAACGCCAAGGTGGAGGCGCTCATCGCCTACCTGCGGACGGCCCCGCCGGCCGACGCGGCGTGGGCGGTGTACTTCCTCAGCGGCAGGCGTCTGCTCCGCCTCCTGCCGTCGAAGCTGCTCCGCCAGTGGACGGTCGAGGAAGCCGGCATCAGCGACTGGCTGCTCGACGAGAGCTACGCCGCCGTGGGAGACCTCGCCGAGACGACCGCACTCCTGCTGGACGGCATCGCGCCACCGGCCGACGACGCGCAGCGTCGCCCTGACGTGCCGCTCGCCGGATGGATCGCACGCCTCGAGGCGCTCCGCACCGCCGACGACGCGGCGCGGCGGGAGCAGGTGGTGGGCTGGTGGCGGGAGCTGCCGACATTCGAGCGCTTCGTCCTGAACAAGCTGCTCACCGGCGAGTTCCGAGTCGGCGTGTCGCAGACGCTCGTCGTCCGCGCGCTCGCCACGCTGGCCGGCATCGACCCGGCGCTGGTGACGCATCGGCTCACGGGAACGTGGCTGCCGACGGCGGACGGCTACCGCGCGCTGGTCGCGAGCGACGCGAGCGCCCCGGACGCCGCAGCCCAGCCGTACCCGTTCTGTCTCGCCTACCCGCTCGAGGGCGACGTGGAGGCACTCGGCCCGATCGAGGAGTGGGTGGCGGAGTGGAAGTGGGACGGCATCCGCGCGCAGGTCATCCGGCGGGCCGGCGAAGTGCACGTCTGGTCCCGCGGCGAGGAGGTGATCACGGCGCGGTTCCCGGAGGTGACGGCCGCCGCCCGGTTCCTGCCAGACGGTACCGTGCTCGACGGCGAGCTGCTCGCGTGGCGCGACGCGGCGCCGCTGCCGTTTGCGACGCTCCAGCTCCGCATAGGCAGGCAGAAGCTTACGCAAAGAGTCCTCGAGCGCGCGCCGGTCGCCTTCCTCGCCTTCGACCTGCTCGAGCAGGAGGGCGAAGACGTGAGGATGTCGCCGCTCGAGGTGCGACGGGCGGCCCTGGAGTCGCTGGTGGGGGCGCTGCCGGCCCCACGAGAGGGACCGACGGCCATCCAGGTGTCGCCGCGGGTCGACGCCGCGACCTGGGACGAGCTGGCGACGCTGCGCGAGACCTCGCGCACGCGAGGCGTCGAGGGGTTCATGCTGAAGCGCCGCGACTCGGCGTACGGCACCGGGCGGCGGAAGGGCGACTGGTGGAAGTGGAAGGTCGACCCGCACACGGTGGATGCCGTGCTCGTGTACGCCCAGGCCGGGCACGGCCGCCGCGCGTCGCTCTTCACCGACTACACGTTCGCGCTCTGGCGCGGCGACGAGCTCGTGCCCGTCGCGAAGGCGTACTCAGGGCTCTCCAACGAGGAGATCGAGGCCCTCGACCGCTGGGTGCGTGCGAACACCATCGAGAAGTTCGGGCCCGTGCGGCGGGTCACGCCGCAGCACGTCTTCGAGATCGCGTTCGAGAACGTGCAGCGGTCGTCACGCCACAAGTCGGGGGTCGCCGTGCGCTTCCCGCGGATTGCCCGCTGGCGCACGGACAAGCGGCCGGAGGAGGCGGACCGGATCGAGGCGCTCGAGGCGCTGATCCGGCCCGGCTGAGGAGGTCGTCAGGAGGTCTTCCGGACCAGCGCGAGGTCGAGGCGCACCTTGACCTCGTCGCCCACGACCACGCCGCCGCCGTCGAGCGACCGGCTCCAGCTCACGCCGAAGTCCTGCCGGTTGAGCGTCGTCGTCGCCGTCGCGCCGACCCGCGCGGTGCCCTGCGCCATGAAGGGCTCGGTGGGGCCTTCCACGTCGAGGACCACCTCCTTCGTCACGCCGCGCATCGTCAGGTCGCCGATGAGACGGAACCTGCCGGCGCCGGCAGGCTCGGCACGCTTCGAGACGAAGGTGATCGTCGGGTGGGTGGCGACATCGAAGAAGTCGGCGCTCTTCAGGTGCGCGTCGCGCTTTTCGTTGGCGGTGGAGATGGTCGTCGCGTCGATCGTCGCGCGAGCCTTGATGCTGCTGATGTCGCGGCCGTCGTACTCGATGGTGCCTTCCATCCGGCCGAAGGTGCCGTTGACGTTCGACACCATCATGTGGCGCACCGTGAAGTTCGCCGACGAGTGGGACGGATCGATGGTCCAGGTCTGTGCCGATGCCGGGGCGGCCAGGGCGAGGACGCCCAGGGCCGTGAACAGGGAACGAAGCATGTGGTGTGCGTCTCCGCGTCAGTGACAGATCGTAGAAGGCGCGGCCAGGGACGGCCGCACCGTTACTGATGAGTATCAGACGCCAGAGGCAGGCAAACCGTTACCCGTTCAGTCCCAGGTCGCCTCGAGGATCCGGACCAGCCGCTCGAACCCGGCCTGGTCGGCCCCGCTGAAACGGCCGTGCTCGGGGCTGTCGAGGTCGAGGACGCCGATGATGTGCCCGCGCTCGCGGAGGGGCAGCACGAGTTCCGAGCGGGAGTCGGCGTCACAGGCGATGTGGCCGGGGAACGCGTCCACGTCTTCCACGCGGACGGGCGCGCCGGTCGCGACGGCCGTGCCGCACACGCCCTTGCCGACGGCGATGCGCACGCATGCCGGCTTGCCCTGGAACGGCCCCAGCACCAGCTCGCCGTCCTTCATCAGGTAGAACCCCGCCCAGTTCAGGCCGGGCACGGTGTGCCAGATGAGAGCCGCGGCGTTGGCAAGGTTGGCGATCCTGTCGCGCTCGTCGCCGAGCAGCGCCTCCAGCTGGCCCGCGAGGGCGTCGTAGAACGCCGCGGTGTCGGTCGGGTCGAGGACGGGCAGCGTGAACATGGGTCGAGTGTCGCACGGTCAGAGAAGCCCGCGATCCTGCGTTCCCGCCACGACGACCGGTTGGCGAAGCAGCGAACCTGCGGGGCACGCCCGCCGTATGTCTGGTCGCAAGCATGTTCACCAGGCGACGGCAGCCGGCCTTCGCTGGCCCGACGGTCGCTCGACGCGGGCCCAGGCGCACGGGGCGGCGAGCCTGCTCCGCCGTCGCAGGCCAGGCGGTGCGGCCAGCGAAGGCGAGCGTCACTCACCGTGCCCCGGCGGTCGTTGGCCGACTGCCGAGAACGATGGTCCGATCCACCCCGTACGTTCCCGTAGACCCGTGAACGACCTGAGCAGAGACCTCGCTTCGCTTCGCATCGACAGGGACGCACGAACCAGGCCGGCGGGCGCCTGGCCGCGCCGTGTGGCCGTCGCGCTCCTCGTGCTCGCCGTGGCCGCCGCCACGTGGTGGTGGGTCGGCAGGGAGCGCCCCCTCCAGGTACAGCTCGCCGCCGTCGAGACACGCGGCGCCGCCGACACGTCCGCGCGGGCCGTCCTGAACGCCTCGGGCTACGTGACGGCCCGGCGTCGCGCGACCGTGTCGTCGCGCGTCACAGGGCGTGTCGCCGAGGTGCTCGTCGACGAGGGCATGTCCATCCGGCAGGGACAGGTGCTCGCGCGCCTCGAGGACGACACCGCGCGGGCGGCGCTGCAGGTGGCCGAAGCGCAGCTGGCCGCGGCAGAGGCCCGGCTGGCCGAGACGGAGGTACGCATCCGCGAGGCCGACATCGTCCTCGCCCGCCAGCGACGGCTCTCGGCCGAAGGCGTGATCCCCCCTGCGGACCTCGACACGGCAACTGCCGAGGCCGACGCCCTGCGCGCGCGCCTCGAAGCCGCGCGGCGCGAGGTCCGCGTCGCCGAGCAGCAGGTGGCCGCGCGCAGGACCGACCTCGAGGACCTGGTGATTCGCGCCCCGTTCAGCGGCAAGGCGATCTCGAAGGACGCGCAGCCCGGCGAGATGGTCTCGCCGGTGTCGGCCGGCGGCGGCTTCACGCGTACCGGCATCTGCACCATCGTGGACATGACGTCCCTCGAGATCGAGGTGGACGTCAACGAGAGCTACATCAACAGGGTCCAGGAGGGTCAGCCGGTCGAGGCGGTACTCGACGCCTATCCCGACTGGCGCATCCCGGCGCGCGTGATCACCACGGTGCCGACCGCCGACCGCCAGAAGGCCACCGTCCTCGTGCGCATCGCGTTCGACGAGCTCGACCCGCGCGTGCTGCCGGACATGGGCGTGAAGGTCACCTTCCTCACGCCCGCCGACGAGTCACCCGGCGCCGCCGTCGCAGGCCCGTCGCTGTGGGTGCCTCGCAGCGCCGTCCGTCAGGAAGGCCGGCAGGCGGTCGTCTACCGCGTGCAGGGCGGCAGGGCGGAGCGTCGCGCCGTCACCCTCGGCCGGACGGCCGATGCGTCTGTCGAGGTGCTCGCCGGGTTGCTTGCCACAGACCGCGTCGTCATCGGCGTGCCCGAGACGCTGACGGATGGCGCCGCCATCGAGGAGACGACTCGCCCATGACCAGCACTGCCCCCCTCGTCCGCGTCCGCGATCTCACGAAGGTCTACCACCGGGGCTCCGAGCGGATCGACGTCCTTCAGGGCGTGACGCTCGACATCCCGCCCGGCGACTTCGTCGCGCTCATGGGGCCCTCCGGATCCGGCAAGACGACGCTGCTCAACCTGCTGGGCGGGCTCGACCGGCCGACGTCCGGCTCGATCGAGGTCGCCGGGCAGCGCGTGGACCAGCTGTCCGGCAACGCGCTGGCCGCGTGGCGCGCGTCACACGTCGGGTTCGTGTTCCAGCTCTACAACCTGCTGCCCGTGCTCACTGCGCTGCGCAACGTCGAGCTGCCGCTCCTGCTGACCAAGCTCTCCCGGGCCGAGCGGCGGCGGCGCGCCAGCGTCGCGTTGTCGGTCGTCGGGCTGGCCGAGCGCATGCATCACTACCCGCGCCAGCTGTCGGGCGGGCAGGAGCAGCGCGTGGGGATCGCGCGCGCCATCGTGACCGACCCCACGTTGCTGCTGTGCGACGAGCCGACGGGCGACCTCGACAGGAAGTCGGGCGACGAGATTCTCGCCCTGCTCCGCACGCTCAACGAGGAGCACGGCAAGACGATTGTCATGGTGACGCACGACCCGCACGCCGCGGCCAGCGCACGCCGCGTCGTCCACCTCGAGAAGGGCCTGCTCGTGGCGACGCCCTCGCAGGAGGTGACGGCATGAAGTACCTGCACCTCGTCTGGCGCAGCCTGCTGCGCCGCAAGGCGCGCACGATCTTCACGGGGCTGTCCATCCTCGTCGCGTTCCTCCTCTTCGGGGCGCTGATGGCGCTGCGCGGCGCCTTCGCGATGGGCATCGAGCTGGCGGGAGCCGACAGGCTGGTGATGATCCAGAAGGTGTCGTTCATCCAGCCGCTGCCGCTCTCGTACCAGGCACGTATTGCCTCCGCCGAGGGGGTCGCCGCCGTGACGCACGCCTCGTGGTTCGGCGGCATCTACCAGGACCCGAGCAACTTCTTCGCGCAGCTCGCCGTGGAGCCGGAGCCGTTTCTCGAGATGTACCCCGAGTACGTGCTGCCCGAGGACCAGCGAAAGGCCTGGGCAGCCAACCGGACGGGCGCCATCGTCGGCCGCAAGCTCGCCGAGCGCTTCGGCTGGCAGATCGGCGATCGCATCCCGCTGCAGCCGACGATCTTCCACCGTGTCGGCGGAGGAGCGTGGGAGTTCACGATCGAGGGCATCTACGACGCCGGCGTCGAGGGCACCGACCTGACGCAGATGTTCTTCCACTACGACTACCTGAACGAGGGCCGCGAGTTCGGCACCGACCTGGTGGGCTGGTACGTCATCCGCGTCGAGAACCCCGACGAGGCGGACCAGGTCGCACAGCGACTCGACGCGATGTTCGCCAACTCGCCGTCGGAGACGAAGACGTCTACGGAGAAGGCGTTCGTGCAGGCGTTTGCGAGCCAGATTGGCGACATCGGCGCGATCATGATGGCCATCCTGGCCACCGTGCTGTTCACGATCCTCATCGTGGCCGGCAACACGATGGCCCAGTCGATTCGCGAGCGCACCGGCGAGCTTGCGGTGCTGAAGACGCTCGGCTTCACCGACGGCAAGGTGCTGGCGCTCGTGCTGCTCGAGTCGTGCCTGCTCGCCGTCGTCGGCGGCGGCCTCGGCCTCGGCCTGGCGTGGCTCGTCACGCAGGGTGAGGACCCGACGGGAGGCCTGCTGCCCCCGTTCCGCCTGCCGCCGCGCGACCTCGTGCTGGGCGTCGGCCTCATCTTCGCGCTCGGCCTGGCCGCCGGCCTCGTCCCCGCGCTCCAGGCCAGCCGCCTCCGCATCGTCGACGCGCTCAGGAAGGGAGCCTGACCATGATTCGATGGCTGTCGCAGTGTGTCGCCGTCACCGCCGTGAACGCCCGCAGCATCACGCAGCGCCTCGGCTCGTCGGCCGTGGCCGTCATCGGCATCATGGGCGTCGTGGTGGTGTTTGTGGCCGTGCTGTCCATCGCGCAGGGATTCCGGGCGGCGATGACCACGGCGGGCGACCCGTCCACCGTCATCATCATGCGCGCGGGCACCGACTCGGAGATGTCGAGCATCCTGTCGCGCGAGCAGACGCAGATCATCAAGGACGCGCCCGGCATCGCTCGCGGGCCCGACGGGCCGAAGGCCTCGGCTGAGCTCTTCGTCGTCGTCAATCACCCGAAGCGGTCGACCGGCCTGGAGGCCAACGTGCCGCTGCGCGGCGTCGAACCCGCCGCCTTCGACGTCCGCAGCAAGGTGCGCATCGTCGAAGGACGACGCTTCGAGCCCGGCCGCAACGAGATCATCGTCGGCCGCGCGGCGGCGGGGCAGTTCTCCGGCCTCGAAGTCGGACGCTCCATCCGCTGGGGCGAGAACGACTGGCAGGTCGTCGGGCACTTCGAGGCGGGCGGCAGCGTCTCCGAGTCGGAGATCTGGACCGACGCCCGCGTGCTCCAGAGCGCCTACCGGCGCGGCGACTCGTACCAGTCGGTGTACGTGACGCTGGCCTCGCCGGACGGGCTTCAGGCGTTCGAGGACGCGCTCACGACCGACCCGCGCCTCAACGTCATGGTGGAGCGCGAGACGGACTTCCTCGCCGCGCAGTCCACGGTCATCCGGACGCTCATCACCACCGTCGGCATCGCCATTGCCAGCCTGATGGCGATCGGCGCCATCTTCGGCGCGGTGAACACCATGTACAACGCCGTGGCCAGCCGCACGCGCGAGATCGCCACGCTGCGCGCGCTGGGCTTCGGCGCGTCGCCCATCGTGGTGTCGGTGCTGGCCGAAGCGACGTTGCTGGCGCTGGTCGGCGGCGCGGCGGGAGGCCTGCTGGCGTGGATCGTCTTTGACGGCTACCAGACGTCGACCATCAACTGGCAGTCGTTCAGCCAGGTGGCCTTCGCGTTCCGCGTGACGCCCGAGCTGCTGCTCCAGGGGCTCGTGTGCGCCGTCGTCATGGGGCTGCTCGGCGGCCTGCTCCCGGCCATCCGCGCCGCACGCCTGCCCATCGTCACGGCGCTGCGCGATCTGTAGAAGGGTGTCCGCCCGCCGCGCCCGGCGAGCTGTCGGCGCGGGTGCGCGGGCGGTCACGCTGTGCGCGCCGCGTCACGCCAGCGGCGTCTGCCCCGCCAGGATGCGGTCGATGCGTGCCGCCACGTCCGCAAGGTAGGCGCGATCGCCGCCGCGAATCTCCGGCGTGACGTACCCGTCGTAGCCCACCTCGTGCATCGCCGCCCGGACGGCCGGCCAGTCGATGTCGCCTTCGCCGAGGTGCACGAACGCGAACGTGCCGTTCTGGCGGTCGAGCCTGAAGTCCTTCAGGTGCACCTTGTTGAATCGTGGCCCGAGCGTCCGGATCCAGTCCTGCGGGTAGCCGTAGAGCACGACGTTGCCGACGTCGAAGTACGCCGACACCCACTCCGACCTGAAGTCGTCGACGTACTGCACCATCTCGAGCGGGCTGAGCAGGAACTTGTTCCAGACCACCTCGATGCCGACGATCACCTTGTGCTGCTCGGCATAGGGAAGGATGCGCTCACGAATCACCTTCACCGACCGCGTCCAGGCATCCTGGTAGCTCGTCTCCGCGTCGACCACCGCGGGCACGAGCAGGACGGTATCGGCACCCCAGAGGCGGGCGTTGCGGATCGACGCCTCCATCCCCTTCACGCACGCGTCCACGACGGCAGGGTCGGGGGAGGACACGGGGTTCTGCCAGTGCCCGCTGTTCATCACCGAGTGGATGCGCAGGCCGACCTTCTGCGAGGCGGCCGCCACCTGCTCGGCCTCGCGCTCGTCGGTCATGGTGCGCATCTCCACCGCCTCGAAGCCCAGTTCCTTCGCCAGGGCGAACCGCTGCTCGTACGACAGGTCGCGAGGCAGCATGGAGATCAGGATCGCCTTCTTCGGCGAGCCGCCCGGGGCCCGCTTCGCGGGCTGGGCCGCCTCCGCGGTGCCGTGCGTGAAAGAGTGGGCGGCGAGCGCCGCGGACGCGGTCGTCGTCGCGCGCAGGAAGTCCCGACGTGTGGCAGGCATGGGGGGATTCTACCGCGCACCGCGCGGGCCGCGCCGCGGCCGCCGGCTGCTACACTATTCCCGCATGACCGCGCCGAGCCATCCCCATGCCGCCGTCGTCGAGGCCACCGGTCACCTCATCGACTCCGGCCTGCTCAACACCATCTTCGACACCGTCATCTCGCACGAGGGCTCGTTCGAGGTCCAGCGCTTCGACATCGGCCGTACCAACGACGACGAGTCGCGGCTGGAGATGCGCGTCTCCGCGCGCGACGAGACGACGCTCGAGCGCCTGCTCGAGGCGCTGCTGCCACTGGGCTGCACGCCCACCGAGCAGCGCGACGCGCTGCTGCGCGAGGCCGACATGGACGGCGCCGTGCCGGAGGACTTCTACTCCACGACCAACCACCGCACGGCCGTGCGCGTGAACGGACGCTGGCTCGAGGTCGAGAAGCAGCGCATGGACGCCATCATCGTGGTCGAGGACGGCCGCGCGATGTGCCGCAAGCTCCGCGACGTGCGCCGGGGCGACCTGGTGGTGTGCGGCACCGATGGGGTGCGCGTCAGCCCCGAGTTCCAGGAGCGCGACAGGCAGCACTTCGCGTTCATGGCCAACGACATCTCGTCGGAACGACGCGTGGAGGCCAGCGTCGCGCGCATCGCCACGATGATGCGCGAGACGCGCCGGCGCGGCGAGCGGATCGTCTTCGTCGCCGGCCCGGTCGTGGTGCACACGGGCGGCGCCCCCTACTTCAGCGAGCTGATTCGCGCCGGATGGGTCGACGCGATGCTGGCCGGCAACGCCATCGCGGTGCACGACATCGAGGCGCAGTTCTTCGGCACCTCGCTCGGCGTGGACCTGGCCAGGGGCGCCCCGGTGCAGGAAGGCCACAAGCATCACATGAAGGCCATCAACCGGATCAACCGCGCCGGCGGCATCGTGCCCGCCGTCGAGAAGGGCGTTTTGACCGGCGGCGTGATGTACGACCTGGTCACGCACCGGGTCCCGTTCGTCCTTGCCGGCAGCATCCGCGACGATGGCCCCCTCCGCGACACGCTGATGGACCTGATCGAGGCTCAGGACCGCTACGCGGCGCTGCTCGAGAACGCCGGCATGGTGCTCATGCTCTCGTCCATGCTCCACGCGATCGGCGTGGGCAACATGCTGCCGTCGTGGGTCAAGGTCGTCTGCGTCGACATCAACCCGGCAGTCGTGACGAAGCTCTCCGATCGCGGCTCGGCACAGACCATCGGCGTCGTCACCGACGTCGGGCTGTTCCTCAAGCAGCTCGCGCACCAGCTCACGGCCTGACGGCATCCGGGCGTGACCGTGGACCTGGTCGAACCGGTGTCCCGGTCTGACGGCCCTGCATCCCCACACTCGCAGGAGGACAAGCAGCTCGCATGACACGAATGTACAGAGACACGACAGCACTGGCACTCGGTGTGCTCCTGGCCGCATTCCTCGCCGTTCCCGCGCAGGCGGCGCCGCTGTTCACGGGCATCGGCATCGTGCCCGGCCTGGCCTACAGCCGCGCGCTCGGGGTCTCGGCCGACGGCAGCGTCGTCGTGGGGGTGTCGGGACCTGCCAACGGCGGCTTCGCCGTCAGGTGGACCGAGACGTGGGGCCTCGAGCTCTTGATGTCCGGCGGCACCCACCAGGCAATGGCGGCCTCCGCCGACGGCGGCGTCATCGTGGGCGAGACGTTCGGCGTCGGGTTCCGGTGGACTCCCTCGCACCTGACCGAGTGGCTGCCCGGGACCTCGGCCGCGACAGCGGTCTCCGGCGACGGCTCGGTCATCGTCGGCTACACGGGCAACCAGGCCTTCCGCTGGACGGAAGCCGACGGCGTCACCATCCTCGGGAGCAGGCCGGGCGAGGAGACCACGCGTGCGACGGGCGTCTCGGCCGACGGCAGCATCATCGTCGGGGTGTCAGGCACGCCGGGCGGCGCCTCATTCGCGCTCAGCTGGACCGATCCCCTGCATCCCGACGAGCTGACCGGCCTGCAGGGTCCGTCCGTCGGCAACCAGGCCACCGCCATCTCGGCCGACGGCACGGTCATCGTGGGCGCCAGCGTCGGGCTGCCCGTACGCTGGACGCCCGGCCACTGGATGGCAGTACCGCTCGACCTGCTGCCCGGTGACACGATAGGCGTGGCGACCGCGGTCTCGGGCGACGGCTCGGTCATCGTCGGGCAAAGCGGCACGTCGCCCTTCGTCTGGACCGCAACGGGCGGCACCAGGCTGCTGCACGAGGTCCTGACGCTGGACTACGGCCTGGACCTGACAGGCTGGGTGCTGAGCGAGGTCACCGGCATTTCGGCCGACGGCGCCGTCATCGTGGGGTGGGGGATCAACCCAAGCGGGCAGACGGAAGGCTGGGTCGCGAAGCTGCGGGGCGCGCCGGCGGCGGCCGTGCCGGAACCGGCGGCGTTCACGCTCTTCACGGCCGGCCTCGCAGGGGCCATCGCGATGCGCCGGCGCAGGGCCTGACGCGACAGGCCGGCCGTGAGCCGGCCGGCCTGGGCCTCAATCGCAAAGACACAGGCGGCCTGCCGGCCAGGTTCCCTGGCAGCAGGCCGCCGCTGTGTTCGGAGTCCGTGGGACGCGGCGCTGGGCCGCGGCGCAGGTCGTGATGCCGGTGCGTCTCGCGCCTAGCGTCCGGGCACCCCGAGGTACCCGCGCGTGAGGTAGTCGCTCATCGTGATCACGATCAGGATCCCCAGGAACAGAAATCCGGTGAAGGCGGTGATCTGCACCAGGCGCGGCGAGTACTTCACGTGCATGAAGAACATGATCACGAGCAGCGCCTTCACCACGGCGATCGCCAGCGCCACCGGCAGGTTCAGGATGCCGAGGTCGACGTAGGCCACCGCCACCGTCAGGACCGTCAGGACCATCAGGGCGGCGAAGACCATGTAGTAGAGCGATTTCGGAGCGACGTGACCAGACATTCGGGTCCTTACCGGCTTAGTGGATCAGGTACAGCAACGGGAACAGGAAGATCCAGACGATGTCGACGAAGTGCCAGTACAGGCCGAACATCTCGACGGGCGTGTAGTAGTGCTCGTCGAACCGCCCGCGCCTGGCGGCCAGGATGATCGGGATCATCACGCCGGCGCCGATGATCATGTGCGTGGCGTGCAGCCCCGTCATCGCGAAGTACAGCGAGAAGTAGATCTCGGCGCCGCCGGCGAGGGCCGCGTCGTGGAACTGGAAGTGCTCGCCCGGCACCAGGTGATGCGCGAACTTGTCGGAGTACTCCACCACCTTGACGCCGAGGAAGATGGAGCCGAGCACGAGCGTCGCCACCAGGAAGAACACCGTGGCCTTGCGCTGGCTCGTCTGCGCGGCTCGCACGGCCAGCGCCATGGTCAGCGAGCTGAGGATCAGCACCACCGTGTTCCCGGCGCCGAGCGGGATGCTCAACTCGTGGCTCGCGGCCCGGAACGCGTCGCCGTACATCCACCGGTACAGGATGTAGGCCATGAACAGCCCGCCGAAGAACAGCACCTCGGTGAGCAGGAACATCCACATCCCCAGCGTCGAGGCATGCTGCTGCTGGTCCAGCGTGTCGAAGTGGTGCTGGAGCGCCGGATGATGCGGGTGCGCGTCGTGCGTCGAGACGTCGACTGTCACTTAGTGCTCCTCGGTGGCGTAGGCATACGCCGGCTTGGTGACGATGGGCGTCTTCTCGAAGTTGGCGGTCGGCGGCGGCGAGCTGGTCTCCCACTCCAGGCCGTACGCGCCCCACGGGTTCGGCCCCGCGACCGGCCCGCGCACCAGCGAGTGCAGCAGGTAGAACAGCGGCAGGATGAACCCGAGCGCGAGGATCGACGCGCCCGCCGTCGACAGGATGTTCAGCACGTGCCACGACAGCTCTTCCGGCGGATACGCGTGGTAGCGCCGCGGCATCCCCATGTAGCCGAGGACGAACTGCGGGAAGAACGTCAGGTTGAAGCCCACGAACACGATCACGGCCGAGACCTTGGCCCAGGGCTCCGAGTACATCCGCCCGGTGAACTTGGGCCACCAGTAGTGGAGGCCGCCGAGGTACGCGAGCAGCGTGCCGCCGACCATCACGTAGTGGAAGTGCGCGACGATGAAGTAGGTGTCGTGCACGTGGACGTCGAGGCCGATGGCCGCGAGGAACAGGCCGGTCAGGCCGCCGATGGTGAACAGGCCGATGAAGCCGAGGGCGTACAGCATCGGCGAGGCCAGCAGCACCGAGCCGCGGTAGAGCGTCGCCGACCAGTTGAACACCTTGATCGCCGATGGAATCGCCACGAGATAGCTGAGCAACGAGAACACCATGGCCGCCAGCACCGACTGGCTGCTGGTGTACATGTGGTGGCCCCAGACCAGGAAGCCCACCAGGGCGATGCCGAGGCTCGCCATGGCCACCATCTTGTAGCCGAACACCGGCTTGCGCGAGAACGCGGCGATGAGCTCGCTGATGACGCCCATGCCGGGCAGCACCATGATGTACACGGCCGGATGCGAGTAGAACCAGAACAGGTGCTGGTAGAGCACCGGGTCGCCGCCGAGCTCGGGATCGAAGAACCCCAGGCCGAGCGCGCGCTCGAGCACGATCAGCATCAGCGAGACGGCCACCACCGGCGTGCCCAGCATCATGATGAGGCTCGCCGCGTAGTGCGACCAGACAAACAGCGGCATCCGGTCCCACGTCATCCCCGGGGCCCGCATTGTGTGGATCGTGACGATGAAGTTGAGACCGGTGAAGATCGACGAGAACCCGGCGATGAACGCGCCGACGCCCGCGAGCACGACGTGCGAGTTGGAGGCCGCGGTCGAGTACGGCGTGTAGAACGTCCAGCCCGTGTCGACCCCGCCTGCGACGATCGCGGCCAGGCCGAACAGGGCGCCGATCATGTAGAGGTACCAGCTCGCCAGGTTGATCCGCGGGAACGCCAGGTCCTTCGCCCCGATCATGATGGGGAGCAGGAAGTTGCCCATCGTCGCCGGAATCGACGGGATCAGGAAGAAGAAGACCATGATCAGGCCGTGTGCCGTGAAGGCCTTGTTGTAGGCCTCGGCAGACAGCAGATCCCCGCGCGGCGTGAGCAGCTCCAGCCGGATGAGCATCGCGAAGATGCCCCCGAGCAGGAAGAAGAACGAGATCCCGAGCAGGTACAGGATGGCGATGCGCTTGTGGTCCCGCGTCAGGAACCACGAGGCGGCGCCATGCGTGGCGTTCAGGTAGTGCGTGCGTGGCAGCGCGGCCGCGCTGCCGCTCGGGGCGTCGAAACCGCTTGTTCGTACGTCGTGCATGCTGCCCCCTAATTGCTCGCGTCCGCGGCAACCGGCGCGGCCGAGGCGGCCGTCGCGGCGGCGCCGCCGCTGAGCGACTTGATGTAGGCGATGAGCGCCGCGATCCCTTCCTCGCTCACCTGGCCCTGGTAGGTGGGCATGAGCGGCGGGTAGCCGGCCACCATCCTGGCCGTCGGGTTGAGAATCGACTCACGCAGGTACGCCTCGTCGGCGATCACGGTCTCGCCGTTGGCCAGCTGCACCGTCGAACCGAAGACGCCGGTCAGGTCGGGCCCGCGGCCGGCCGAGTCGGCGCGGTGGCACGTCACGCAGCCGAGCTGCGTGAACAGCTGCTCGCCCGCTTCCGGCAGCGTCGCCTGGGTCGGCTGGGTGCCGCCCGTCGCGAGCCACTCCTGGAAGTCGTGCTGGCTCATCGCGACGATGCGGCCGATCATTCCCGAGTGCTGCGTGCCGCAGTACTCGGCGCAGAACAGGTGGTACTCGCCCGGCTCCTGCACCTCGAACCACATCGACGTCGTCCGGCCGGGGACCGCGTCCATCTTGGTGCGGAACGCCGGGACGAAGTAGCTGTGGATGACGTCCTCCGAGGCGATGAGGAGCTTGATCGGCTGGCCCACCGGCACGTGCAGCTCGTTGATTTCGCGCTGGCCGGTGAGGTGCTGCGCCTTCCACATCCACCGCTTGCCGATGACGTAGATCTCCATCGCGTCGGCGGGCGGCTTCGCCATGGCGAAGTACACGTTGGTGCCCC
>CAYSHC010000087.1:0-16403 GCA_964430855.1 uncultured Vicinamibacteraceae bacterium | reverse complement strand
CGCACCGGCCGATGTGCCGGTAGCCCGCGTCTGGCACGTCCATCGGCATCAGCTCGCGCAGCGCCGGGAACTGCGGCAGCGCGCCCAGCGCGTCGTCGTCCACGTTGAGGCAGCTGACGGAGAGCGCGCGCAGCGACGGCATCTGGGAGAGGGCGACGAAGCCGCGCCCCTGCAGGTTGTGGCAGCGGCGGCCCCAGATGTACTCGAGCGTCCCCGAGCGCGACAGCGCGGTGAACCCGTCGTCGCTGGCGACCGTGTCCTGAGCCCCGAGGAAGCGCAGGTTGGGCATGCTGGCGATGAACGGCATCCAGTCGTCCTTCGCGTCGACGGCCAGCCATCCGAGCCGCGGCAGCGACACCAGCGACGCGATCCCCTCGGCGGTGATCGCAAGGTCGCGCGCGTCGAGGTTCAGGGCGAAGAGCCCTTCGAGCGCCTGGAGGTGCGCGAGCCCCGCGTCGTCGAACGGGCCCCGCAGCGAGAGATAGTTCGGCCCGGCGTCGTAGCGCAGAAGGCCCATCGACGCCTCCCCGCCCTGCCACGTCCTGAAGACCGGCCACCCACGGAGCGCGGCGAGACCGTCGTTGGTGAGACCGCTGCCGCTGTGGAAGCTGGACAGGGACGGCAGGCCGGCGAGCGCGTGCACCGCCGCGTCGCCGACGGACGTGCCCGTCAGGTCCACGGCGCGCAGGCGCGCGCAGCGGCCAAGGGCGGCCATCCCCTTGTCGGTGACCCGCGTCCATGCGAGCGAGACGGACTCGAGGGCCGGCAGCGTCGGCAGCAGGTCCAGGACGGCGTCGGAGATGGTCGTCCCGCTGAGATCCAGGTGGCGCAGGGACGGGTGCCCGGCAAGCGCACGGAGGCCGCGCTCCGTCACGGTGCGCGCCCCCGGCATCACCAGCCGTGCGAGCGGCTCCACACCGCGGACGTCGGCCAGCATGGCGTCGGTCATCTGCCAGCTGGCATCGAGCCCGGGGGCAGGCGTGTCTGCCAGGGCCTGCAGCACGGCCCGCCAGTCGCGCGAGGCGAGCACGGGCCGCGGCGTGCCCTCGGCAGCCGTGGACGAGACGCGAAGAGGTGGCGGTCGCACGGACATGGCGGTCTCCTGTCTGGTTCAGGCGTGCCGGTCGATCATCCCGGCTGCCACTGGACGGTCACGTCGCCGGCAACGCCCGGCAGCGGCAGCGATGCCGCCTCGGCGTCGACGGCCTGGCGTTCGATACGGGACAGCCGACGCCACGGTTCGACGACGACCGTCGCGCCCGCGCGTCGCCACGTGCCCGCGATGTCGCCGTTCACGAGCACGGCGCCCGGCCAGACGCGCGAGGTCCACAGCCGCGCGCGCTGCTCCGGCTCCGGGACGAGCAGGGCCCGTTCCTGCTGCCGCTGGTGCAGGCAGAAGATGTCGCCGCTCGGCAGCAGGCGCGCGCCGGACGGCGCGTCGGGCGACTGACGCGCGAGGTCCTCGTCGGCGGCGAGCAGGACGCCGTCACCCGTCGGCAACCGGACGGGGACGAGGGCGTCGCCGAGCGCCGCGAACGTCGCGCGGGCGACCGGCTCGGCGAGGCCTGCCCACGCCGCGAACGCCTCCGGCGGCGCCGGCCCGGCGACGTGCAGGAAGCGACGGGCCATCTCCCGGCGCGCGGCGTCAGGCTCGACACCCGGCGGCGCGACCATCCAGAGCGTCGCCTGGCGTGCGCCGTCCCACCGCAGGCGGAGTCGTCCCGTAAGCGTCGCATAACGCAATCGGTTCGGCGGCTCGCCGAGGCGTCGTGCGACCTCGTCGTGCGGCATCCGGCCCGTTCCCATCGCCGCGACCATGCGCGCGGCCAGGTCCTCGGCGGTGCGGCGCGTGGCGCCCGCAGGCGGCATCCGCGCGACCGTGAACAAGGCCACGTCGCGCTCGTCCACGACGTACAGGCTGTAGCGCGGTCCCCAGACCTGGACGAGCGGGGGCGCCTCCCACGACGCCGGCGTGATCCCCGCGACGCGCGCGTGCAGCGACAGCAGGGCGGCTCGCGGCATGCTGTCCTGCAGGCCCGCCCACGCCGCGCGCCGGACCGCGTCGCTGGACGCCGGCAGCCGCTCATCAAGTGACTGCGCATGCCGCCTGAAGGCGATGACCTGCGCTCGCGTGAGCCTCAGGCGGCCGCGGGACTTCATGGTCGTGACTCCGCCCCGCCCCACGGCACGAAGTCGCGTGCGACGCGCTCGACGATGGCAGGCGGGATGGCGACGGTGTCGGCGCCGCGCTCGGAGCGGAGCGTCAGCGTGAATGTCGGGCACGCCGGGTCGAAGGCGGCCGGGTCGAACACGTGAAGGCCCTCACGCACCACGGTGTCGTTGCCGAGCACGTGCTCGAGGACGAACGGCTGGATCGGCGTGACGACCCTCCCCTCGCAGGCGAGCGTCATGCCGGCGAAGCTCGTCGTGAAGCGTCGCATCGGCGGCAGGTTCGCGCCCTGCGTCCGCGCGGCTTCGCGCGCGACGCGCCTCCAGAAGCCCTCGGCCATCTTCGGCGTCGCACGCACGACGACGACGGCTGGCGCGTCGGCGAAGTAGTCGTTCCAGGCGCCGAAGTCGGTCAGGGGGCCGAGGCGCGCCGCCACGTCCGGGGCACGCGAGGCTCCACCGGTCTGGCCGGCCCCCTGGCGGCCCCTGAGGACGTCGACCGGCGTGAGCACGGCGACGTCGAAGTCGCCCGACTCGAGCGTGGGCACCTGAGCGTCCGTCGGCACGGCGGCGGCGGAGGCGCCTGACGACGGGAACGGGCGCACGGGCTCGACGGGCAGTGGCGTCGATGCCGGGACGGTGGCCTCGGCGATCATCGCCCGCGCGCGCGAGAGCACCTCGCAGACGCGCGAGGCCGGCACGACCTCCACCTCGTGCCAGCGCGGATTGTCGGGGGCTACCCGAATCAGCGTCATGCCCACGACGGCCCCCGCGTCGTCGAAGACCGGGCCGCCACCGGCAGACGTCGTCATGGTGATGTCGGTCGCCAGGCGTGGCGGGCCGGGAGACACCACGCGTCCCCACGTGACGTCCGCGGGACGACCCAGCTCCGTCGCAAGGACCAGCAGCCCGCTGCCGGCCGGCAGGCGCCGGTCGGCGGCGGCACACTCGAGCGCCACGGGGGGATGGCCGGCCGTCGCCTGGGGGTTCACACGCAGGATGGCGACGCGCGTCGTGTCGTCGGACACCAGCACCGCGGCTGGCACCTTCAGCGTTGGCGACAGCTGCACGGCCACGGGGGCCGCCGCGTCACCTGTTGCCCCGGCAGCGGTGGCGACCAGCCCCTCCTCGCCGACGACGGTGCCGCTCGCGCGGGCGGTGGGGGTCCACACCGCGACGACGCTGCGCTGCCAGCGATCGAGGACGAACGCGGGGTCGGCGCGTCCCTCGGCATCCCCGTCCGTCGCGGGCGCGACGGCATTGGCCTCCGTCAGCGTCAGCGTCACGCGGTCGCCGGCCGACACGTCGAGATACTCGAACCACTCGTAGGCCCGCCCGCCGAGCACCAGCGCGCGCTCCGACTCGATGGCGTACGACCCGGGCGTGAGCGTCAGCTCCACGGTGCCGTCGGCGGCGGTGCGGACCGTCTTCGGCGGGCCGCTGGCCGGGTTGTCGCTGACGAGGAGCGCGTGCCGGGCCACCGGGACGGGTCGGCCGGACGCATCGGGCACCGTCACGGTGATGCGCACGACGGCGGCGTCCTGGCCGGCGAGGACGGCCGAGGCGAGCAGCAGCGCCGCCGCGTTCGCACTGACGCGCATGCGCCGAGTGTACGGCACAGGCGCCCGGGGCGGCGGCCCTACGACGCCGGGTCGTACCGGATGGCGACGACCTCGACCTCTTCCTCGCCGCGCGGCGCGCGTACGGTGACCACGTCGCCAACGGTGGCGTTGAGCAGCGCCCTGGCCAGCGGCGACCGCCACGAGATGCGCGCGTCGCCGGTGTCGATCTCGTCCACGCCGACGATGGTCACCTCGCGCTCGGCACCGGTCTCGTACCGGAACCGCACCGTTGCCCCGAACAGGACCCGGTCGGGCGCGCGGCCCGAATTGTCGACCACCACCGCCGAGTCGAGCCGCTTGGACAGGAACCGGATGCGCCTGTCGATCTCGCGCAGCCGCTTCTTCCCGTAGATGTAGTCGCCGTTTTCGGACCGATCGCCATTGCCCGCGGCCCACGCGACGGTCGCCACGACGGGCGGCCGCTCGACCTTCCACAGGTGGGCCAGCTCCTCCTGGAGGCGGCGGAAGCCCGCCGGCGTGATGTAGTTGTTCGCCTGCTCTGCCATGAACCGACGCGTGCCCGGTGTATAAATCGTCCGACCCGACCCCATACCGCCACGGAGCCGATGATGGAATCCTCGCACGATCACGACGCCCGCCCGGGACGCCGTGACTTCCTCCGCACGGCCGGCATGAGCGGCCTGACGCTCGGCGCGATGACGTTTGCGCCCCTCGAGGAACGCGTCGAGTTCCTCACCCAGCAGGTGAACCGCCGCTCGCGGCCGTCCGAACTCCGCATCACCGACATGCGCATCGCGGAAGTCGGCGGTATCCCCTTCCGGTGCCCGATCATCCGCATCGACACCAACCAGGGCATCTCGGGCTACGGGGAGGTGCGCGACAACGGCCCGAAAGAATACGCGCTCTTCCTCAAGAGCCGCATCCTCGGCGAGAACCCGTGCAACGTCGAGAAGCTCTTCCGTGTCATCCGCCAGTTCGGCCACCACGGCCGGCAGGGCGGGGGCGTCTCGGGCGTCGAGACCGCTCTCTGGGACCTCGCGGGCAAGGCGTACGGCGTGCCCGTGTACCAGATGCTCGGCGGCAAGTACCGCGACCGCATCCGGCTCTACGCCGACACCACCTCGTCGCCCGACCCGGTCACCTTCGCGCGGCGCATGAAGGAGACGCGCGTGGACGCCGGGTACACGGCGCTCAAGATGGATCTCGGCATCGAGCTGCTGTCGCGCATGGGCGAGGGCCTGCTCGTCAACACGCGCACCTGGGGCCCCGTCGGCGAGCGCGAGCTGCGCTCGCAGTACTCCTCCGAGCGCGGCGACTACGGCCAGGTCGAGCATCCCTTCACGCGCATCCAGATCACCGAGAAGGGCCTCGACGTCATGGAGGAGTTCGTCGCGGTGATGCGCGAGCACGTCGGCTACGAGGTGCAGCTCGGCATCGACCACACCGGACACTTCGACAGGAACGAGGCCATCAAGCTGGCGCGCCGCATGGAGAAGTACGCGCTCGCCTACATGGAGGACCTCGTCCCCTGGACGCACGTGGACGACTGGAAGGACATCACCGACGCGACCACGACGCCCACCATGACCGGTGAGGACATCTACCTGCTCGACGGGTTCAAGCCGCTCATCGACAGGCGCGCCGTCGATCTCGTGCACCCGGACCTCGGGTCGGCCGGCGGCATCCTCGAGACCAAGCGCATCAACGACTACGCGTCCGAGCGGGGCATCGCCACCAACTACCACTACGCGGGCTCGCCCATCGGCTTCTACGCATCGGTGCACGCCGCGGCCGCCTGCCAGTACTTCGGCGTCCTCGAGCACCACTCGGTCGGCAACGAGCGGTGGTACAACCTGATCGCGGGCGACGCGTCCGGCGTCTTCGACCGCGGCTACACGCACGTCCCGGAGGGCCCCGGCCTCGGGATCGAGCTGAACCTCGACGCCGTGCGGGAGTACCTGGTCGAAGGCACCGGCTTCTTCGAGCCGACCCCCGAATGGGACCAGGTGCGGACGTGGGATCGCCTGTGGAGCTGAACGTGATGCGAGCCGTAGGTTACCGGGCGCCGGGCCCGATTGATGCACCGGACGCCCTCGTCGACATCGAACTCCCCCGCCCCGAGCCGCGCCCGCGCGACCTGCTCGTCGAGGTCCGCGCCGTCGCGGTGAACCCGGTCGACACGAAGGTGCGCCGCCGCGCCGGGGCCGAGCCCGGCCAGGAGTGGAAGGTCCTCGGCTGGGACGCCGCCGGCGTCGTCGTGGAGACCGGCGCCGAGGTGACGCGGTTCAGGCCGGGCGACGAGGTGTTCTACGCCGGTGCCCTCGACAGGCAGGGCACCAACGCCCAGCTGCACGCCGTGGACGAGCGCATCGTGGGCCGCAAGCCGGCATCGCTGGGCTTTGCCGAGGCCGCCGCGCTGCCGCTGACGGCAATCACGGCGTGGGAGGCGCTGTTTGACCGGCTCGACGTGCGCAGGCCCGTCCCGGGCGCCGCGCCAGCCGTGCTGGTGATAGGCGGCGCGGGCGGCGTCGGGTCGATCGCCATCCAGCTCCTGCGGCAGCTGACCGACCTCACCGTGATCGCCACCGCGTCACGGCCGGAGACCGAGGCGTGGGCACGCGCGCAGGGTGCGCATCACGTGGTGTCGCACGCGCGGCCGCTCGCCGGCGAGGTCGCCGCACTGGGCCTGGGAGCGCCCGCGTTCGTGTTCTCGACGACGGCCACGGACCGGCACATGGCCGACATCGCCGAGCTCATCGCGCCGCAGGGGCGCTGGGCGCTGATCGACGATCCCGGCGTCGTCGACATCGCGCCGTTCAAGCGGAAGAGCGTGTCGACGCACTGGGAGTTCATGTTCACGCGGCCCGTCTTCCAGACGGCCGACATCGACGCGCAGGGCACGCTGCTCGACGAGGTGTCGCGACTCGTGGACGAGGGCGTGCTCAGGACGACGCTCGCCGAGCACTTCGGCGTGATCAACGCCGCCAACCTCCGCCGCGCGCACGCCCTCATCGAGAGCGGCACGGCGCGCGGCAAGATCGTGCTCGAGGGGTTCTAGGTGCGGACACGAGGGGCACGCGCCGGACGCGGTGTGTGGGGCGCCGCCGTTCTCGCGCTCGCGCTGGCCGGGTGCACGGCGCTTGGCGACATCACCGGCGAGCGCGAGGCCCGGCGCATCCGGGAGGTCGGGACGGCGGCCGAGGCACTCGTCCTGGCGATCCGCGACACGGGGATGACCATCAACGACGACCCCGTCGTGGCGTTCACGCTCGAGGTCAGGCCGTCCGGCGGCGCGCCGTACCAGGCCGAGACGCGCGCCCGCATCGGCCGGCTCGACATTCCGCAGATCCAGCCGGGCGCGGTGCTCCCCGTGGCGGTCGATCCGGCAGACAGGCACAAGGTCGCCCTGCGCCTGTATCGAGATCGCTGACGCGCCCGCCCCGCCCGAGCGGGACGGGCACATTCCCGTGAGGGTCAGGCGGCCTTCTCGGCGAGCAGGCCGTCGAGCAGCCCGTAGCTCTGCTCCATGCCGTCGGTCATGCCCGTGGCCATCGCGCCGTCGCGGGCCTCCTTCGAGCCGAAGTCCATGCGCGTGGTCACGGTCGTGACGCCGCCCTCCTCCTCGAAGGTCGTCGTGATGACGGCTTCGCCGTCCGTCGGGTACGGGCCGCCGATGGTGCCGGGATCGAAGGCCTCGGTGTGCACGATGCGCGACGGGGGATCGAGTTCGCGATAGGTCCCCGAGAAGCCGAACTCCTGATTTTCCGACTCGTTGCGCCAGCGCCAGGTGTAGCGTCCGCCCACGCGGACGTCCATGTCGCACACGGGCATCGTCCAGCCCGGGGGTCCCAGCATCCAGCGTCGCGTGAGCCCGGGCTCGGTGTACGCGCGGTAGACGAGCTCGCGCGGTGCCCTGAACGACCGCCGCACCTCGACTTCGCTGTCGCTCGGCAGCGTGACTGCGGCCTTCTCGATGATCGTCGGCATCATGTCCTCCTCGTGCGTGTACGGCCCCGCCGCGAGGTGCGCGACGCACGCCGCCGTGGCGGGGCGCCCGCCCGGTCATGCGCCTGCATGCCGGCCAGCAGGTCGTCGAGGTGCTGGAAGTTCGCCTCCCAGGCCTCCCGGTACTGCTCGAGCCACGCGCTGACCTCGGCGAGCGGCGCCGGGTTCAGCCGCCGCGGACGCCGCTGGGCGTCCTTCGCCACGACGACCAGGCCGGCACGCTCGAGCACCTTCAGGTGCTTCGAGATGGCCGGCTGGCTCAGCGAGAACGGCCGGGTCAGATCGGAGACCGTCGCCTCGCCGCTCGCCAGGCGCGCGAGGATCGCGCGACGCGTCGGGTCGGACAGGGCGAGAAACGTGGCGTCGAGACCTGCGGACACTATCACCTCAGAGCAATATAACCGAACGGTAATGGACCATGGTAGCTGGCGTCAAGCACGGCCGTGGCCGCGCCCTGCCAGCGAGCTCAGCGCCGTGCGGCGTCGCCGCTGCCGACGGGCTCGGTGGAGAACCGGACCTTCGTGAACAGCTCCGGCACGTGCGAGTCCCAGACGCCGTGCGGGCTCCAGGCCCAGCCGCCCGGGTCCTCGGAGGGCGGCGCCTCCTTGTACGTGTTGAAGCGCGAGAAGTCCATGCGCCAGATGTCGCCGTCGCGCGGCGGCAGCGCCCGGCCGTCCGGCATCGCCAGCGGTTCGAGCGACGCCCACGGAATCGAGAGCTCCACGGTCCAGCCGCGGTCGCGATCGTCGTTCCTGTTCAGCGTGCCGTCCACGTGCACCGCCGTCTGGAGCCCCGGCATGTCCCAGTTCCAGTAGCCGATGCGGCGGCCGCGCGGGTGGTTCCTGAAGCCGACGCCGTTGAACGGGCGCACCCCCTCGCGCGTGCGGTCGAACTCGGGCCGCGTCGCGTACCCCGACGACTCGAACGCCTCTTCCCAGATGAAGAAGACCTCGTAGATCGTATTGAAGGCGTTGATCTCGAACTCGTAGTACGCGTCGCGTCCCGCGATGAACAGCTCGACGTCGTTGTCCTTGTAGATCGGCGAGTCGCGCTCGGTCAGCGTCGCCGTCACGATCGGCTCCTCGACCCAGTAGCCCACGTACAGCCGCTCGTCGTCCCAGACGACGGCGGCACGGGTGTCGTGGATGCCGGGCTTGCCGTGCACGAGGTCGGCAAAGCGCGGCGACCGTTCTGCCGCGAGCCACGTCGGCTCGTCGAGCCGTCCGTCGACGACGATGGGCGACGTCGCGCGGCGGGCGGTGTAGGTGGCGATGCGCTCCTCGGGCCACGGGAACGGCCAGTCCTGGGCGACGAGCGATACGCCGGCAATCGCGATCACGGCCACGAGCACGGGGAGGAGTCGGATGGTCGTCATGCGGTCAGGTTAGCGCAAGGTCACGCGTTTCGCGCCCGCTGGCCGGCGCGCCCGCCACCGCCCGCGGCCGGCTGAACGGCGTCGTCAGCAGGTAGATGGCGCACGAGGCGGCAAGCGCCGTCGCGTAAGGCGCGGGCCACGCCAGCCACCCGCCGATGCCCCAGACGACGAAGCCGGCGCACAGGGTCGCCCAGGCGCTCAGGCGGCCGCCGAGCGGCGTGAACAGCCCGAAGCACGCCACGACGAAGACGCCGGCGCTGCCGAAGGCCGACGCGAACTCGACGAGATCGGCGATGCGCTCGGCGCGCAGCGCGAGCACGAGGGCCACGAGTCCCAGCGCCAGCACGCCCGCACGCGAGACGAGGAGACGTGCACGCTGGGAGAGACCAGGTTGCAGCGGCAGCACGACGTTGTGCGTGATGAGCGACGACCCGGCGAGCAGGCACGAGTCGACCGTGGAGAGGAGCGCCGCGATGAGCGCGCCGGCAAACGGGACGTAGAGCCAGGTGCCGAAGTGCACCCGCGCCAGCTCCGGCACAAGCTGCTCCGGCTCGTCGAGGCCCGGGACGAGCAGCGGTCCGCACACGCCGATGATGGCCGGGATCGCCCCGCCCGCCAGGTAGAGGCCGCCCCCCACGAGACACGCGCGGCGCGCCACGTCGGCCGTCCGGCATGCGAGGACGCGCGAGATCACCTCCACGGCGAGCATCGAGCCGACGACCGGGACGACCCACGCCTCGAGCCGCTCGTACCAGGGCAGCGGCCCGCCGAACATCGCCAGCCGCTCCACCGGCGTCTGCTGCCAGGCCCGCGCCAGGTCGCCCCCGACGACGAGCAGCAGCGCCAGGATGGCCAGGCCGGCGATGACCGTCACCCCCTGCACGACGTCGGTCCACGCGTCGGCCAGCAGCCCGCCGACGGCCGTGTAGAGCACGATGAACGACGCCGCGCCGGTGATGGCCCACTCGAACGGCAGGCCGGACGCATGCGCGACGATGTTGCCGAAGGCCCGCACCTGCGCGGCCGCCCAGATGACCGACGTCGGGACGATGAGAAGGATGACGAAGCGCTCGACGCCCGTGGAGTAGCGCTCGCGGAACAGGTCGCCGAACGTCGTGAAGCCGCGGCGCCACAGTGGGCGGGCAAACACCAGGCCGACGAAGAGGATGCACAGCGCGTAGCCGAAGGGATCGGCCGAGCCGCCCGACAGCCCGTCCCGGTAGATGGCGCCTGCCGCGCCCTGGATCGACTCGGCTCCGAACCACGTGGCGAAGATGGAGAACGACGCCAGGCCGAGCCCGAGCGATCGGCCGGCGAGGATGTAGTCGGTCTCGTTGCGCACCCGGCGCGACACCCACAGGCCGATGGCAAGCTGCAGCGCGAGGTAGGCGCCGATGCCGGCGATCTGCCAGTTCATGCGGCGTGATTGTAGTGCCCGGCGCCCGCGCCGCGCCGTGCTACGATGCGCCCGGCCCGGAGGAACGATGACGCGGCGCAGGTCCCTCGTGATTGTCGGCATCGTGGCGTGTGCGTGGCTCGCGGCGGCGCCCGCCCTGGCGCAGGTGCAGCTGACGCCGCGCGAGCAGGTCGAGTTCCTGACCCGCGAATGGGAGGGGGACCGCGACCGGTACGGGCGTCCGCTGGTGCCCGACGGCCTGCTCCGGCGCCTGCGCCACGTCTCGCTCGAGGAGGCCTGGGGCATCGTCACGGCCGCCGGCCACCGCAACAAGTTCGAGGGCGACTGGCACGTCATGTACCCGGACCGGCCGATGGTCGGCCGGGCGCTGACGGCGGCGTTCCTGCCGTCGAGCCCCGAGCTCGAGAAGCGCATGGCCGCGGCCGCCCGCGAGGCGGGCCTCCAGGGCGCGATGAACCAGTTCCCGATCTACATGCTCGCGCCCGGCGACGTGTACGTGGCCGACGGCTTCGGCAAGGTCGAGGACGGGACGCTCATCGGCGACAACCTGGGCCAGGCGATCTTCCGCAACTCCGGCAATGGTCCGGTGCTCTACGGCTCGGCCCGCGACCTGGCCGGTCTGCGCGAGATCGAGGGCTTCAACGCGTGGGTCAAGGCGTGGCACCCGTCCTACATCCGCGAGATGATGCTCGCCTCGATCAACGGGCCGATTCGCGTCGGGCACGCCGTCGTCCTGCCCGGGGACGTGGTGCTGGCGACCGAGGGCGGCGTGCTCTTCATCCCGCCGCATCTCGTCGAGCAGGTCGTGCGCCGCTCCGAGGAGACGCGCCTGACCGACACCTTCCGCAAGCAGCGCATCGCCGAGGGCACCTACACGCTCGCGCAGACCTACGGTGCGAAGTGGACGCCGGAGATGGAGGCCGACTTCGCGACGTGGCTCACGCAGGAACGCCCGCGGCTCCGGGCGGAGCTGGGCGTCGCCGACGAGACGATCGACGCGATGATCGCCGCGCGCGCGACGCCGTGACCGCTCAGGGCGGCGCGACGTTGTAGCGCACGTCGTCGATGTGCAGCTCCAGGTACGCGTAGTCGCCCCCGGGCTCGTGCCAGCGCCCCTCGCCCTCGGAGGCGAGGCGCACGGCCCCGAACGTGCGATAGCCGCCGACGGGGGTCGACCAGCGCGCCCTGATCAGCTGCCGGCCATCCGGCGAGGTCCGGAACCTGTCGTCGGAGACGAAGTCGACGAGCTCGCCGCTGTCGTTGACGACCAGTTCGGCCCGAATCGCGTGCCCCGCGCTGGTGAACGTGGCGCGCGCCGTGCGCGCGTCCAGGGTCTCCCATCCGATGGCCGGGTCTGCCAGCGTCGCGGGGGCCATGATGCACATGTCGTTGAACAGCGTGACGGTCTCGGCGCGGGTGAGCTCGGGGCCGGAGAGGTCCACGACCGGCACGAGCGCGGCGGCCTTCACGCGCATCGACGCTTCGCCGTCCGCGTAGCGGTGCAGCCCCTGGACGGGGATCCCGCGCATCCGGGCCGTCATGTAGAAGAAGCGTGCGGCATCGCCCACGACGCTGTGCTGCTCCGCGGCAAACGGCATCCAGGGCGCATCGGGCCCGCTCCGGATGCGTCCGTGCATCCGCACGCGGAAGCTGCGCACGGCGGGCTGGCCGACGACCCCGCTCGCTCGCAGGTAGCGCTGCACCGGCTCGGGCAGGCGCGCGAGGTCGCCGTCGGTGATCGGCGGCGCGGGCACCGCGGCCGCGGCCGCGACGCGCTGCGCCACGTCGCGATCGTAGGTGCCGCGCAGGCTTCCGGGCCCGTACGCCAGGGCGCCGAACACTGCCGCCACGGCGACGAGGGCGTTGACGGCCGCCCCTGCCTTCGCGTCGCTCCACGACGGGACGATGGCCACCATCGAGACGAGGACGGCGCACGCGGCCAGCGGCCACCACCAGCGCGGGGCCGCGACCAGCGCGGCGGCCGACGCGAGAAAGAGGACCGTTGCCACGAGCCACACCGTGCCGAGCGCCGGGGTGATGGGCCTGGTGAGCTGCGGCAGCTCGGCGAGCCCGAACCCCTTCGCGACGCCGAGCAGGTGAAGCCCCCCGTGTGCCGCCAGGAGGACCGCCAGCAGGGTGGTCATGCGGAGCCGCCCGACGCTCGCGACGGTACGCGGGTCATCGCCTCCGCAGGGTCAGCGCCGATCTTCCGGCAGCAGCGGCTGCGTCTGCTCGGGGGTGATGACCCCGGGCGGCAGCTCCAGCATCCGGAGGTTGCGGAAGTGCGTCTCGGCGCCCTCCGATTCGAGGCACAGGTAGCCCTTCCTGTGGCTCGCCTGCGAGATGCCGTTGACGAACTTGCCGTTGACGGCGAGCTTCACGACGCCGTCCACGGCGACGATGTGGTACGTGTTCCAGTGGCCACGGCCCAGCGCGCGGTTCTCGATCGACTTGCTCCGCGCGCCACGCGGGTTGTCGGGCGTGATCTTCATCGACCCGACGCCGAACAGCTCGCCGTGCACGTAGGCCTCTGGCGGCGTGACGCCGTTGCGGGTGTTCAGCTTCGGCCAGTCGAGCTCCAGGATCTGCACCTCGAGGCCGTTCGGATAGACGCTGCCCTCCTGGGGCACGGCGTCGCTCCACATGAACACGCCGGAGTTGCCGCCCGGCTGCGTGTGCCGCCACTCGAGGACGAACACGAAGTTCTCGTACTGCTTCGTGGTGCACAGCACGCCCATCGGCTCGCCGGACGTGACGATCATCCCGTCGCGCACCGACCACGTCTCGGGCGCCGTGTTGATGTTGCGCCAGCCGCTCAGGTCCTTGCCGTTGAAGAGCGGCACGAACTCGAGGGGCGGCGTGGACTGGGCCACGACCGGGCCCGCGGACAGGACACCGGCCAGCAGCAGGGGGAGGACGAGGTTTCGCATGACGCACATCATCCGTCATGCCCGGGCTTCGCGCCACACCTTCGCGCGGCGCCCGCCAACCCGCACCCGCGTACCGGCGCGCCCGCGCTCACCAGGCGGTGTAGCCGCCGTCGATCAGGTACGCGGCGCCCGTGACGTAGGCCGACGCCGGGCTGGCCAGGTACACGGCCAGCGGACCGATCTCGTCCGGCTCGCCCGGCCGTCCCATCGGGATGTGCCTGACGAACTCTTCGATGACCTCGGGACGCCGCTCGTTCCACTCCCGGTTCGTGTCCGTCATGAACAGCCCGGGACAGATCGCGTTCACCGTGATCCCGTGCGGCGCCCAGTCCACGGCCGCGCACCGCGTGAAGTGCAGCACCGCGGCCTTGGCCGTCTCGTAGCCACGTCCGCCGATCCCGCGGTTCGCGATGAGCGCGCTGATGGACGCGATGTTGATGATCCGTCCGCCCGCGCCGCGCGCCAGCATCGCCGCGCCGACGATGCGCGTCGCGACGGCGCAGCTCGTGAGGTTCAGGTCGATCACGCGCCGCCACGTCTCGAGCGTGTCCTCGACGATGGGCTGCGCGCCCTCGCGGTTCCCCACGTTGTTGACGAGGATGTCGATCGGGCCGTGTCCGGCGACCACCTGCGTACAGACCTGCTCGCACGCTTCCGGGACGGCCATGTCGGCCACGACCGTCCAGGCCTCGCGGCCGCGGGCCCGCACTTCGTCGGCGGCCGCCTCCAGTGTGTCGGCCGTGCGGCCGGTCAGAATGACGTCGGCGCCGGCATCGGCAAGCGCCAGCGCCATCGATCGGCCGAGGCCGCGGCTGGCGCCGGTGACGAGGGCGCGTTTGCCATCCAGGCGGAATCTGTCGAGTACGCTCATGCTCCTGAGTCCTTCGCGGCAGTCCCTGCAGCCCTGGCCAGCACGTCGTCCACGCGCACGGGCCGCTGTTCGGCGAGCGACTGCAGGACGGCTTCTATCGTCGCAGTCACGATCAGGCCGTCGCGGCCCGACGCCTCCGGCGTCACGTCGTCCACGAGGCAGTCGGCAAAGTAGCGGATCGACTCGTACTGGAAGCCCCAGGCCTTGCCGTAGCGCGTGACCGGCGCCGACGTGAAGGGCGTGTGATAGCGGTCGGTGAACGCCCACAGCGTCGGCTCGTTGCGCAGCTCCAGCCCTCCCGTCGTGCCGTACAACGAGAGCCGGTTGTCCACGACGTTCGTGTACGAGTCGGGCACGATCCATGAGGTCTCGAACGTGCAGAACGCGCCGCCCTCGAACGCGACCGACGCCTGGATGGCGTCCCAGCAGTCGATGCCCTTCGCGGCGAGCACCCCGCGGTGGCCGCGGGCGAAGACCTCGACCGGCTCCCTGCCGAACAGCCAGCGGACGACGTCCATCGTGTGCGGGAACAGGAACCACTCCGGTCCCGACCGCCCTCCCCACGACAGCATCTCGGTCGGCACGTGGATCGTGTCGGCAAGCCGCGCGTAGGCCATGACCGGTGCGCCGAGCTCGCCGCGCTCGACGTAGCCCTTCGCGCCCATGAACAGCGGGTGCCAGCGCGCGTGGAAGTCGACCATCAGCTTGAGCCCGCGTGACTCGGCCGCGTCGACCATCGTCTGGGCCTCGGCCGTGGTCGTCGCGAGCGGCTTCTCGACGAGCACGTGCTTGCCCGCGCGAAGCATCGCAAGCGTGGGACCGGCGTGAAGGTGATCGGGCGTGGCCACCGTGGCGGCCACGACGTCGGCCCGTGCCGCGGCGTCGAGGTCTGTCGTCCAGGCACAGCCGCAGGTGTCGGCGAGCGCGCGCGCCCGTGCCTCGTCGCTGTCGCAGACGAGCGCGATGCGCACGCCGGGATGGGCGAGCAGCGCCCGCGCATGATTGGCGCCCCACAAACCCGCGCCGACGATGACCAGCGGCAGGCGGTCGTTCCTGTGTGCCCCGTTCACAGGCGCTCCCGCTGCTCCGCCGAGAGCCACGCCTCCGGGATGGCGCCGGTGCGCAGCGCCGCGCGCAGCAGCGCCTTCCGCTCGTCGGTCCTGAGCAGCGCGTTGATGGCGTGGCGCCGGTTCGCTTCGGCGTACTGCGACGCATGGCCCACGAGTGCCTTGCCGGCGCGTGGATCCTGCAGGTCCGCGAGGCCGCCAATCGCCCCCATCTGCAGCTCGGCGTCCACGTCGGCCGAGAGGTACCGCACGAGTTGCGCGCCCACACGGTCCCAGGGCAGCACGGCCAGCATCCGCAGCGCGTCGTAGCGCGTCCCGTTGCGGACGCTGTCGTCGTCGGCCATGCGGATCGCGAGGTCGAGCGAGCGTTCCCAGCGCGCGGCGCGCGCGGCGTCGGCCGCGAGCCAGGGCGCCATCACGTCGCGCGGCCACTCACCCGCCTGCGAGAGCCCCATGACGATGCCGCCGCCGAGGACCACGGCCTGCCAGTCGCGCAGGGGCTCGTCGCGCCGCGGCATCGACGCGTCGAGCAGCGGCACGAGGGCGGCGTGGTCGTTGGCCCGCCCTGCAGCGACGGCCACACGCCAGATCCACGGGATGCGTCGGTACTCCTCGGCTTCGTCGTCCGGCGGCAGGCCATCGGCGAGCGCGAGCACCACCTCCGCGGCACGGGGTGCCGCCTCGGTGGCCAGGCGTTGACGTTCCTGCTGGCTCACGCCGTCGTCGAGCAGCGCCGTGGCGATGGCGCGCGTGCTGGCCGTACGCGCATCGGGCAGCGCTGCCGCGGAAGGCGGCGATGATGCCGGAGGCTGTGGCGGCGCTGTCGCCTCACGGGCGGCAGCCGACGCGCCGGCGGCCAGCAGGCAGACGCCCAGGACCGCAGAGGCGCACACGTTGGAGGACATGCGCGCGATTATCGGCGGACGACGCAGCGCAGGCAACCGCGGTACGGGGACGGCACTCTCTGGTGTCGTTCTTGCAGCTTC
>CAYSHC010000086.1:11923-16664 GCA_964430855.1 uncultured Vicinamibacteraceae bacterium | reverse complement strand
AGGACCACATCCGGCTGGCCGAGTACTACAAGCGGTACGTCGACACGTACTACCGCTTCATCTTCGTCGGCCGCACCGACGCGGTGCCCCGCTACTACCAGACCATCAGGGCGCTGATGGAGCGCTACCAGATGCCGGCGGACCGCTTCTGGTTCACGGGTCCCGTCCCCGACACCGACCTCGCCGCGTTCTACAGGTACGCCAGCGTCTACGTGTCGCTGAGCGAGCACGAGGGGTTCTGCGTGCCGCTGGTCGAGGCCATGGCGGCGCGGGTTCCGGTGCTGGCCTATGGCGCCGCGGCCGTGCCCGAGACGATGGGCGGCGCCGGGTGCGTGTTCACGCCCAAGGACCTGGCCGTCGCCGGGGAGCTGCTCGGGCTGCTCACCTACGACGACCGCCTGCGTTCCCGTATCATCGACGGGCAGCTGGCACGGCTCGAGGCCTTCAGCGACGCCCGGCTCGACGCGCACCTCGACGGCATGCTGGCGCCCTTCGCCTGAGAATCCGGAAGGACGAACTGTGAAGATTGCTTTCATCGTGCAGCGGTACGGCACCGAGATCCTCGGCGGATCCGAGTACCACTGCCGTCTCGTCGCCGAGCGCATGGCCACGCGCCACCAGGTGGACGTGCTGACGACGTGCGCGCGCGACTACATCACCTGGGAGAACGTCTACCCGGAGGGCACCGACCGCGTCCGCGGCGTCAACGTCCGGCGGTTCCCGACCACCCGCACTCGTGACATCGAGTCGTTCAACCGTCTCTCGGACTGGATCTTCAACTACCCGCACACGCCCGAGGACGAGATGCGCTGGCTCGAGGAGCAGGGTCCGTGGGCACCCGGGCTGCTCGACTACCTGGCCGCGAACGAGAAGCAGTACGACGTCCTGATCTTCTTCACGTACCTCTACGCGCCGACGGTCCTCGGCCTGCGGGTGAACCCGCGCAAGAGCATCCTCGTGCCGACCGCGCACGACGAGCCGGCCATCCACCTCGGAATCTACCGCGACGTGTTCCGCGCCCCCGCGGGCATCGCCTACAACACGGCGTCCGAGAAGGCGTTCCTGACACGCACGTTCGACATCACCGCCCGCGCGGTCGAGATCGTCGGCTGCGGCGTGGACCTGCCCGAGCTCGAAGGTCCCGGCAAGCCGCGCCGCGGCGTGGACGCGCCGCTCGAGGGGCCGCTGGTCCCCGCCGAGCCCGGCACCGACACGGCGGACGCCGCACCATCCGACGAGCCGCGCGACGAGGCCGGCGACGCCAACGGCGCGGCGGGCCCGCGCCGGGAGGGTGAGGGCCGCGGGCGACGGCGCGGACGCGGGCGGGGCCGCGGGCGTCGAACTTCGGGCGAAGGCGGTACGCAGGCCCCCGATGACGACGCACCACGGGGCGTCGCCTTCAGGCGGCGGCACCGGCTGTGGGGGCCGCTGGCGCTCTACGGCGGACGCATCGATCCCGGCAAGGGCTGCGAGGAGCTGTTCGAATACTTCACCACCTACGCCGAGAGCGGCGGCGACGCGACGCTCGTGCTGATGGGCGCGAAGCTGATGCCGATCCCCGAGCGGCCCTATATCCGCTTCGCCGGGATGCTCTCGGAAGTCGAGCGCATGGAAGCGCTCGCCGCCGCCGACGTCGTCATCGTGCCGTCCCCGCTCGAGAGCCTGTCACTGCTGGCGCTCGAGGCGATGGCCGTGGAGACGCCCGTCCTGTGCAACGCCCGCGCGGAAGTGCTCGTGGACCACTGCCGCCAGAGCAACGCCGGGCTGTACTACGCGGACCGCGACGAGTTCGTCGAGGCGCTGAGCCTGCTGTTTGCCGACAGGACGCTCAGGCGCAGGATGGGGCGCAACGGGCGCGAGTACGTCAAGCGCAACTACCGCTGGGACGTCATCCTCGGCAAGTACGATCGCCTCATCGCCGGGCTGCGGTAGGCACCGCCGCGGACGGCGCACGCGCCTGCGACTGCCGCAGCGGCAGCCGGACGGTCGCCACGCATCCGCCCGTGGGGCGGTTGGCGAGTGCCACGCTGCCGCCGTGCGCGTCGGCAATCTGCCGGCACAGGACGAGCCCGATGCCGGACCCGCCGGGCTTCGTGGTGAAGAACGGCACGAAGACGTCCGCGCCCTCGCGAATGCCCGGCCCGTCGTCCTCGACGCGCACTTCCACGAGTGATGCCCCGGCGTCCACTGTCCATTCGATCCACACGCCCGTCCCCGGGCGCGCAGCGCCGTCGGTCTGCCCGTCGCGGCGTCCCTGCACGGCGTCGAGCCCGTTGCGCGCGAGGTTGATCAGCAGCTGCTCCAGCTGGTCGGGGTCCGCCTCGATCTCGACCCGCGGCGACGGGCGGATGGTCAGCGGCGCCTGCGGCTCGAGCTGCACGACACGCGCGACGAGCGTGCCCAGGTCGACGGACGACACGCGTGGCGGCGGCAGCTTGGCCAGGACCGCGTACCCGTGCAGGAAGCGGTTCAGGCTGTCGGCCCGCTTGCCGATCACCCCGAGGCCGCGCGAGAGGTCGTCGGCTGGCACGCTGCCCTGGCGTGCCAGCATCTGCGCGAGGCTCGCGGCAATCGACTTGATCGGCGTCAGCGAGTTGTTCAGCTCGTGGCTGATGACGCGGATGAGGCGACGCCACGCCTGCCGCTCTTCCTCGCGCAACGCGATGCTGACGTCGCTCAGCACGAGGAGCTGGTGGGAGAGCCCCTCCTGCCTGAACGACGTGCGCCGCACCTCCCAGCGCCCGGTTGCGCGCGGGAAGTTCAGCGTCACGATGCGGGGCCCGGTCACCGTCAGCAGGTCGGCGCAGTCGAGCGTCTCGGCACTTCGCCCGAGCAGGTCGGTCACCGGCTCGCCGAACAGGCGCGCCGCCGCGGGGTTGGCGAGGCGCAGCCGGCCGTGTCCGTCGAAGGCGAGGACGGCGACGTCGAGCTCCGCCATCACCGAGGCGAGCAGCGCGCTGGTTTCGACCTCGGTCAGGCGCCGGTGCTGGAGCACGTCGGCGAGCTGGTTCAGCTCGCCCCACACCTGGCCAATCGCGTCGTCGCCGCCGGGACGCGCCCTGACCGAGTAGTTGCCTTCGCGCAGGCCCTGGAGCAGGCTGGCCACCGTCTGGAGCGGGTCGCGCACCCGCCTGTGCACGCGCACGGCACCGGCCACGAGCGCGGCGGCCGGGACCCCGACCAGCAGGAGCCTGACGGGCAGGGCGAGGTCGGACGCCCACGCCAGGCCCGCAGCCACGACGAGGGCGGGCACGCCGGCGAGAATGGCGACAAGCGCGGCGTGCTTCTCGTGAGACATCGGTGCAGCCAGCTTACGGCGAAACGCGCCGCGTCCTCAGCGCTCCGTGGAGATGCCGTAGCGCTGCAGCCGTCGGTACATGGCGCTGCGGCTCAGGCCGAGCGCGCCGGCCGCGAGCGTGACGTTCTGCTGGTGCCTGTCGAGTGCCTTCCTGATCAGGAACGCCTCGACCTCCTCGAGGCTCATGTCCTCGAGGCGTACCGCATCGCGCCGCCCGGGCCGGAGGGCGAGGTCGTCAGGCGTGATGAGAGGGCCGTCCGTCATCAGTACCGCGCGTTCGACGGCGTGATCGAGCTCGCGGATGTTGCCGGGCCAGGGGTGTTCCATGAGCACCTGCATGGCCGGCGTGGTGAACCCCTCGACCGCCTTCCTGTAGCGGCGAGCGTGGCGCTCCAGGAACAGCCCCGCCAGCTTCGGGATGTCGGGCCCGCGCTCGCGCAGCGGCGGCATGTGCACTTCGACGGTGTTCAGGCGGAACAGCAGGTCCTGGCGGAACCGTCCCGCGGCGACCTCGGCGTGCAGGTCGGCGTTGGTCGCCGAGATCAGCCGCACGTCGGCGCGTCGCGTGCGCGACGAGCCGAGCCGCTCGAACTCGCCGGTTTCGATCACGCGCAGCAGCTTGGCCTGCTGTGCGGGCGGCACGTTCGCGATCTCGTCGAGGAACAGCGTGCCGCCATCGGCCACCTCGAAGCGGCCGATGCGCTCGGCCCGTGCGTCGGTGAACGCGCCACGCTCGTGCCCGAACAGCTCGCTCTCGAACACCCCCTCCGAAATGCCGCCGGCGTTGACGACGACGAAGGCACGTGCGGCGCGAGGCGAGGCGTCGTGCAGCGCCTGGGCCAGCAGGCTCTTGCCCGTGCCGTTCTCGCCGGTGATGAGCACGTTCGCGTCGGAAGGCCCCACGCGCGCGAGCACCTGGAGCACGGGTCGCATCGCCGGCGACTCGGCCACCATCGCGGGGCCGTCGGCGTGGCGCAGGAGCGCGTTCTCCGCCTCGAGCCGTCGCCCCCGGCGCAGGGCGCGCCCCAGTTCCACCTGCGTGCGCAGTACCGCCAGCAGCCGCTCGTTCTCCCACGGCTTCTGCACGAAGTCGCCGGCGCCGCGGCGCATGGCGTCCACGGCCAGGTCGACGGTGCCCCACGCCGTCATCACGACGACGGGCAGCGTCTCGTCGAGCTGCCGGAGCTGCGTCAGCAGCTCGAGCCCCTCGGCGCCTGACGTCGTGTCGCGCGCGTAGTTCAGGTCGATCAGGGCCGCGTCGAACTCGCCCTTCTCCACGGCGGCAAGCACCGCCCCGGGCGACCCCGCCGTCTCGATCGCGTACCCCTCCAGCCGCAGCAGCAGCCGCGCCGCCTCGAGGACATCGGCATCATCGTCGGCCACCAGCACACGCGGTTCAGCCATCGGTCATTGGTACATCAGGCACTACGCACAAGGCACCAG
>CAYSHC010000086.1:0-11823 GCA_964430855.1 uncultured Vicinamibacteraceae bacterium | reverse complement strand
CAGGCATCAGGCATCAGGCATCAGGCATCAAGCATGACGCATGAGCCATGACGCCTGCCCCTACGCGTCCCCCAGCACCGCCGTCACCCCCTGCAGCCCCGGGTGCCCTTCCTGGACGATCCGCCCGTCGAACAGGTGCACGGTGCGGCTCGCGTGCGCGGCGTAGCGCGGGTCGTGGGTGACCATGCAGATGGTCGCGCCGTCGCGGTGCAGCTCGCGCAGCAGCTGCATCACCAGCTCGCCGTTGTGCGAGTCGAGGTTGCCTGTCGGCTCGTCGGCCAGCACGATCGACGGCTGCGTGACGACGGCGCGGGCGACGGCCACGCGCTGCTGCTGGCCTCCCGACAGCTGCCCGGGGAGGTGCCGCGCGCGATGGCCCATCCCCACGCGCTCGAGCGCCTGCTCGGTGCGGCGGCGTCGCTCGGCGCCGGGCATCCCCATGTAGGTCAGCGGCAGCTCGACGTTCTCGTACACCGTGAGATCGCCGATCAGGTTGAAGCTCTGGAAGATGAACCCGATCTCGCGATTGCGCGTCCGCGCGCGCTCCGACAGGGAGAGGTGGTCGACCCGCCGACCGTTGAGGAGGTAGGTGCCTTCCGTCGGCGTGTCGAGCAGGCCCAGGATCGAGAGCAGCGTCGACTTGCCGCAGCCGGACGGCCCGGCAATGGCGACGTACTCGCCCACGTCGATGTCGAGGTGGATGCCGTCGAGCGCGTGCGTCTCGATCTCGTCGGCCACGAAGACCTTGCGTACGCCTTCCAGTCGAATCAGCGGTGTGGTCATGCGTCTGGTCCCCTTAGCGCACACGGAGCGTGTCGTACTCGTCCCAGGCTGACATGTCTGACAGGATCACGCGGTCGCCTTCGCGCAGGCCGTCCACGATCTCGATGGCACGCACCGACGCCTTGCCGAGTGTCACCGGCACGCGCGTGGCCGTGCCGTCGTCGTTGAGGCGGAACAGGCTGAGCGTGCCCTGCTCCTGGCCGGCCGCCGGCCTGCCGAGGTACAGGGTGTCGCCGACGCGCTCGATCTCGATGATGCCATCCACCGAGAGGTCGGGCCGCGCGCCGCGCGGGAGCGGCTCGGTCAGCGTGATGTCCACGAGCACCGTGCCGCTGACGGCGGCCGGATCGACCCGCGTCACCTGGCCGGCCACGACCCCGTTGCGTGTGTCCACGCGTGCCGTCTGGCCGATTTGCACGTCGCGCGCCTGCGTCTCCGGCACACGCACCTGCGCCTTGAGGTCGTCAGGATTCGCGACGCGTGCGACGTTCGTGCCTGCCGCGACCTGGCTGCCGACCTCCACGGGCACCGCCTGAAGCACACCGTGCATGCCCGCGCGCACGTTGAGGCCCTCGAGCTGGTCCTCGCGAAGGCGCAGGAGCGTCCGCAGCCGCTGCACCTCCGCCTCCTGCTCACCCAGCTGCGCCGGGCGCATGCGCGTGCTGAGGGCGAGCCGCTTGCGCTCGGCCTCGAGCTGCGCCTGCATCGCGCGCGCCCGCGAGGACGACTTGCGGTGCTGCAGCTCGGACACGAGGCCGTCCTCGAGCAGGCGCTGGTCGGCCTCGGCCTCGCTGCGCGCCTCCTCGAGCGACGCCTCGGCCTGTGCCACGAGCGCCTCCTGCGCGAGGAGGGCCAGCGTCGCGTCGGCCTCGGCCTTGCGCAGGCGCGCCTCGGCGGCCTCGAGCTGGAGCCGCGTGTCGGTGACCTGCTGCTCGAGCGACGGGTTGTGGAGGACGAGGAGAACCGTGTCGGGCTCGACCGCCGCACCGGGCCGCAGCAGCACGCGCTGCACCTGGCCGTCGGCCGCCGCGGGAATCCAGGCGATGTCGACGGGCACGAGCGTCCCGGTGCCACGCACCTCGCGGACCAGCTCGCCGCGCCTGACCGTGTCGATCCAGAGGCCGCCGCCCTCGATGGACGGCATGGCCGGCGACAGCTGCGAGGCGCCGACGCCCGCCGCGACGACCATCACGCCGACGATGAGCGGCAGGCGCACGCGCTGCCAGCGGCGGCGGCGGCGGGCCTCGGGAGACAGGGCGACATCGGGCACGCCTGAGGCAGGTACAAGATCCGCGCCAGACGCCACGCGGCACGGATCGTCGTGCCGCGGCCAGCACGCCCGATGGCGGCGGCGCCGGGTGTCCGGTTGTGGGATCGCTCGTCCCGCGACCGCGCGGGGCGGGCGCTACGCCTTGGAACCGGCGGGCTCGTTCTCGTCGGACGCCTGCTTCCGGCGGCGCGGGCGGATGTCGTAGCGCTTGATCATCTCGTTCAGCGTCGTCGGCTTGATGTGCAGCAGCTCCGCGGCGCGCTTCTGGACGCCGCCCGAGGCCTCGAGCGTCGTCTCGATCAGGCGCTTCTCGAAGTCGCCGGTGACTTCCTTGAACGAGATGCCCTCCGGCGGGAGGACGAACGTCGGAAGCTGGAACCGCCGCGTCGTGCGGACGTGGTCCGGGATGAGGTCGACCCCGATGCGCGTGCCCGGGCACAGCACGACGGCGCGTTCGATGACGTTCTCGAGCTCGCGGACGTTGCCGGGCCAGTCGTACTCGACGAGCAGGTCGAGCGCTTCGGGAGCCAGCTCCAGGCCGCGCCGCTCGTTCTCCTCGCCGTACTTCTCGAGGAAGTGCTGCACGAGCAGCGGGATGTCGTCCTTGCGCTCGCGCAGCGGCGGCAGGTTCACCGCGATGACGTGGAGCCGGTAGTACAGGTCCTCGCGGAACTTGCCCTCCTCCATCATCGTGCGGAGGTCGACGTTGGTGGCGGCGATGATGCGCACGTCCACCTTGATGTTCTCGACGCCGCCGAGGCGCATGAACTCGCGCTCCTGGATCACGCGCAGCAGCTTGGCCTGCGTCTCGAGCGGCACGTTGCCGATCTCGTCGAAGAAGATGGTGCCCTTGTCGGCGACCTCGAAGAGGCCCTTCTTCGGCGCGACGGCGCCGGTGAAGGCGCCCTTGACGTGGCCGAACAGGTTGCTCTCGAGCAGGTCGGGCGGCAGGTTGCCCGAGTTGACGGTGACAAACGCCTTGTCGGCGCGGTTCGAGTTGTTGTGCAGCGCCCGCGCGACGAGCTCCTTGCCGGTGCCGCTCTCGCCGTTGATGAGCACCGTCGTGCGGCTCGGCGCGGCCTGCATGATCAGGTCGAACACCTGCCGCATCTTCGGGCTGCGCCCGATGATGTTCGCGAACCTGTTGCCCTGCGTCTGGAGGTTCTGCTTCAGGATGCGGTTCTCGCGCTGCAGCCGCGTGCGCTCGACGGCGTTGCGGACGACCGCGGCGACCTCGTCGTTCTTGAAGGGCTTGGTGATGTAGTCGAAGGCGCCCTTCTTCATCGCCGAGAGCGCGGTCTCGACCGACGCAAACGCCGTCACCATCACGACGGGCAGGTCCTCGTCGATCGCCTTGAGCTCGGAGAGGACGGTGAGCCCGTCCATGCCGGGCATCATCACATCCACGATCGCGGTATCGAAGGCCATCGAGCGGGCGAGCTCGAGGCCCGCCTGGCCGTCGGAGGCCAGGCGCACCTCGTAGCCCTCGCGCGTCAGCAGCGCGTCGAGCACGTCGCGCATCACTTCTTCGTCGTCGATGACCAGGATGGTTCCAGGGGCCGTTGCCATGGGTCTCGTGCGGGATCAGCCCGCCTGCGGCGCCGGGGCCGCGCCGGCACCTGTCGCGCCCCGGGCGCGCGCGAATGCCGGGAACGAAAGGGTGAACGTCGTGCCCTGGCCGACACGGCTGTCGCACGTGATCGTGCCGTCGTGCTCCTGCACGATGCCGTAGGTGATCGACAGGCCCAGTCCCGTGCCCTGGCCGATGGGCTTGGTCGAGAAGAACGGATCGTAGATGCGCGCCAGGTGCTCGGCAGGGATGCCGGCCCCCGTGTCGCTCACCTCGATGACGACGCGGCCCTGTTCGTCGCGGGTGGCAATCGAGAGCCAGCCGCCGTTGGGCATCGCGTCGCGGGCGTTCAGGAACAGGTTCAGCAGCACCTGCTGGAGCTTGTGCTCGACGGCGCGGACGATCGGTGCCGGGTGCGACAGGTCGCGGCGCACCTGGATGTTCGCGGCGCGGAACTGGTGGTCGAGCAGCGCGAGCACGTCGTGGACCACCACATGGAGATCGACGGGTGCCGCGTCGCTCTGGGCGGGCCGCGACAGGTGCAGCAGGCTGTTGACGATCTTGGCGGCGCGGAATGTCTGCCGCTCGATCTTCTCGAGGAGCTTCGTCCGGGGGTCGTCCGGATCGGCCTGGTCGAGCAGCATCTGCGTGAAGCTGGAGATGCCCGTCAGCGGCGTGTTCACCTCGTGCGCGACGCCCGCGGCGAGCAGGCCGATCGACGCCATCTTGTCGGCCAGCTGGAGCTGCTCCTCGAGCTGCACGCGGGAGGTGATGTCCTCGAGGATGAGCACGCTGCCGGCGTTCCCGCTCGACGAGGTGCGCAGCGGCATGAGCGCGGCGTTGACCAGGAGGCGGCGCGAACCGTCGGGATGGCGCGACGCCACGCCCGTCCGGTAGGCAATCGCCACGTCGTCCTCGTCGCGCGGCGCGGTCCTGAGCGCGAGGAGGAACTCGCTGTCGAACAGCTCGTCGAGGCGGCGGCCGACGGCGTCCTCGGGCGCGATGCCGTAGATCCTGTGCATCGCCGGGTTCCACCGGAGCACGACGCCCTCGAGGTCGGCCACGAGCATCCCGTCCTGCAGCGACTGGACGATGTTCTCGCTGAACTCGCGCATCCGGTCGAGCTCGTCGGCCTTCTCGCGCAGCTGCTGGTAGAGCCGGCTGTTCTCGATGGCGGTAGCCACCTGCGCGGCGACGGCGTTGAGCAGCGTGAGGTCCTCGCTGCTGAGCGGCTCGCCACTCGGCCGCGGCCCGAGCGCGAGCACCGCGATCGGACCGTCCTTCGCCACGCAGGGCACGAAGTACTGCACGCCGCGCTCGCGCCAGTAGCGCACCTCGTCCTGCGAGAAGCGGCGCACGGTGAAGGGATCGTCGAGGCTGACGGCCTGACCCGCCTCGATGCGCGTGCCGATGCCGGAGAACCGGTTGAGCGGCGGCATCGGCTGCTCGTCGAAGCCGACGGTGCGCACCGGCGTGAACGCGCCGCCCTCGGCGGGCTGATCCGCCAGCAGCAGCGCCAGACGGTCGACGCCGAACGTCTCCGACAGGCGGTGCACCAGCCTGGCACTGAGGCTCTCGAGGTCGAGCTCGCTGTTCAGCTCGCGCGCAAAGGCGAGCAGCGCACGCCTGTAGTCGTACCTGTCGCGGTAATGCGCGTAATCGAGCGCGTTCTGGATGCCGCTCTTGAGCAGTGGCGCGAGCAGCACGACGACAATCGTGGCCAGCACGGCGATCACCGAGTTGTGCTGTTCGGAGCCGCCCAGGAAGAACTCGCTCGCCAGCCGCAGGATGGTGCTGTAGATGGCCGCAATCGCGACGAGCGCCGTGGCGTACACGACCGTGCGCTTGATGATGACCTCGACGTCCATCAGCCTGTAGCGCACGACGGCCGACGCGAAGGCCAGCGGGACGAGCGCCAGCAGGATGACGAGCAGCCCCGCCACCGGCCACGGCTCGTAGCCGAGCGCGTACGGGAGGCCGTAGGCCAGCGCGAACGGGAGCGCGCCGGCCATGGTGCCCCAGACAATCCAGCGCAGCTGCCGCCGCGCCGTCACGGACCGGAGCCGCACGAGGACGCGGCTCATGATCACCTGCCCCGCGATCACCCCCACGACGAGCTGGAGCATCTCGAGGCGGTCGAGGACGAAGATCCACCGGCTGAAGGCCGCGCCGACGACGTCGGGGTTGGAGAGCACCCAGACGCGCGACAGGCCGAGCACGACGGCGGGCAGGTAGAGCAGCGGCACCGTCGCGCGGCCCGCAGCCGTGCGCACCCAGGCGTCCTGCCGCTCGGGGAAGACCAGCGCGAAGTGGACAAACAGCGGCGGCAACGCGAGCAACGCGACGACGTCGGCCCAGTAGAAGACCCAGTCGAGGCGGTCGAGGCGACCGCTGTAGGAGAAGCCGCAGACGCCGAAGAAAGCGACCGTCAGCCAGAAGAAGTGAAGGGTGGCGGGATCGCTCGGGCGCTGGATGCGGACCGAACAGCCGACGAGCAGCGCCAGGACGGCGACGAGCGCCAGCGCGTAGTACAGCGTCCGATGGCCGTCGGGCACCGGCTCGAGGACGAGCCGGATCGGCGTGCCGAGGCCGGCGCGCGAGATGACGTAGGTCAGGGCCTGGCCACGCTGGCTGCCATGCTGGGCGTCGAGCACCTGCTCGACCCTGTCGATGCCACGGCCGTTGATCGCGACGAGGACGTCACCCGGCGCGATGCCGGCCCGCGCGCCGGCGCCCTGTTCGAGCACCTCCGCCGCGACGACGCCCTCGGCACGGACCTCCCAGAGGATCCCGTCCTCCACCTCGCGCCACGTCGTGCGCGAGACGACGTTGGCCGCCACCAGGGCCAGCAGGAGCGACGTGACGAGGACCGCCATCGCGGTCCTGCCCCATTGCGATCCTCGCCGGTCGCTGCCGGGCTGCCATTGAAACTCGCTCATCTACGTGCGTGGGTCAGTGCCTTGGAACCAGTCGAGAGAGCAAAGGACATACCACGCATGACGAATGCCGCTTCGGCTGCACAAAACCATGTCTTTCAATGACTTATGTCCTGTGCAGGGAAGGCTCTGGCAGGGCCTGTCCAAAGTTCGGGATCAGTGTAACAAGATTCCGGATCCGAAGGGGCGTGCCGTCTGTCGCGCGGTCGTGCATGGCGGACGGGGGCGGCGTCGAAGGAGGGGGCGGGAGCCGCGGAGACGCTCAGAACTTGACCAGCACGCCGCCGATGACGCGCTTCGGCGGCCGGACGACGAGCAGCTCGTCGTAGATCGAGCCGATGCTCATGCCGTCACGGAAGAGGTTGCGCACCGACACCATCAGCTCCCATTCGGCGCCGCTCACGCTGAGGAACGGCAGCCGCTGGCTGACCTGGATATCGAACCTCGCGTCGGCCGACGCGTGCTCGAGCGCTGTGCTCCGGCGGGCGAAGGCGGAGTTCACCCTGTAGGCGGCGCTCACGCGGGTGGCGGTCTCGGGAATCTCTGTGGTCACCCGCGCGGTCAGGTCGTGGATGCGCTCGTCGCCGATCCGCGCGGCCGACGGGGCGAGCCGCTGGATGATACCGCGCTCGCCGAGGCCGCTCCAGGAGGCCGTCGCGATCGTGTACTCGACACCGCCGACAAAGCGCGTACCGACCGGCTGGCTGACGCCGATGACCCAGCCCTGCGCCTCGACGTTGCCGCCGTTGGCGACGACGTAGTGGCCGAGGTCGGGCTCGGCCCCCTGCGGGCCGATGCCGAACATCGCCACGAGCTGGTTGTCGACGGCCTGACGGAAGTGCCGCACGCCCACCACGAGGTTGGCAATCTCGCGCTCGAGCCCGATCTCGACGTGCCGCGTCCGCTCGGCGCTGAGCCGACCCGACGCGCTGGCCGCGGTGAAGGTGCGCTGCGGCGGCAGCGAGAAAGCCGACACGTTGCGCGGATCGAACTCCTCGGCGCCGGGCGCCAGCATCTGCTGCGTGACGGCCACGCGCAGCCATGTCCTGTCGATGGGCGCGACCGACACGGTGACCGTCGGGCTCAGGAGCGCGTTGCGATCCAGATAGTCGTGCCAGGCATAGCGGGCACCGTACGTGATGGCGGCGCGCCTGTGCATCCGGTAGGTGTCGAACGCATGGATGGTGCCGGCCGACCGCCGCTGCTCGGCCACGCTGACGAGGGCGGCCGGCGTCTCGTTGCTGTAGGACTGGAGAGCGAACGACGCGCCGACATCCAGCGCGTGGCCACGCTCGACGGCCCGCGTGAAGTTGCCGGCGACGATCCACGACGAAAGGTCGCCGCGGCTGAGCGCGCCGCGCACCGACCAATGTGCGGTGCCGCCGACGGGGGCGCCGACCGTGGCATAGGCCACGCCGCTCGGCACGCGCTCCCACAACATCCCGTCGCCGTCGGAGGCGCCGTCGAAGGCCGTGCTCGTCAGCAGCTGCACCTGGCCCGACAGCGACGCGTCGCCCAGGACGTTTGTCGTCGCCCGCGCGGAGGCCCGCGTCGCGAGCGGCCGCCCGGCGCGGTCTTCCTCCCACGACAGCTCGTCGGCGAGCGCGTCGAGCACCACCATCGTGTCGACGTCGCGCAGGACGGACCGCTTCAGGTGCCGGAGGCGCCACAGGCGCGGGGTGTGGTCGTGGTCGTCGGCGGGGGCGGGCGGTGCCGAGGCGATGGTACTCCCCCCGAACCCGGCAGCGATGACGATCTGCTCGTCCGGCGCGGCCGGCGTGCTCGCGTCGACGGCGGGCTCGGTCGGGCTGAGCGCCACGTGGTGAATGGACGTCGACGACGGGTCGACTTCGAGGAAGTCGCGGGCCGACGCCTTGAAGCCCGCCCGCTGGGCCCTGATGAGGTAGGTACCGACGGGCACGGCGGCGAAGACGAACCGCCCGTCCTCGTCGGTGACGCCGAACAGCGCGTCCGGACCGACCGCCGACACGGCAGCGCCCCTCAGCGGCACGCCCTTGTCGTCGGTGACCACGCCCTCGATCCGGCCCGACACCAGCCCCGCGGGACGCGCCTGAGACGATGACGCTTGCGCGCGCAGCAGGGGCTGGGCGTGAGCCGCCGTGACGAGGCTCAAGCCGAGCGACACCGCCACGAGCGTCATCGTTCGGTTCATAGTCCTGCTCCACCGGGCCGGGGGCGCACCCCGACCCGGATCAGGGGGTGACAGAGAAGTCTACATCGCGCTCGAGCGTCTTGCCACTCACATTGTCCGTGATGGTGATGGCCATCCGGTAGTCGCCGGGCTCGAACGCCGATACCGGCAGGTTCAGGCTGCCGACCAGCTGGTGTCCCTGGTCCACGTCGAACCCGGCCGGCAGCGTCTCGCCGTTGAGCACCTGCGGCTCCACGGCCTTGAACTTCGACTCGCCCAGGGGCCCCTTCTTGTAGGGCTGCCAGGCGATGGTCACGTCGGGCTTCTTCGCCGGCGTCAGGGCCGGGTTGTAGATCACGAAGAAAATCGCCAGCTCGTCACGGGCCGTGAACTTCCCGTCGAAGTTCGGCTTCAGCTCCAGGTTCCCGATGACGTAGGGCTTCTCGCGCTGCTCGTCGCCCGTCGGGACCCTGTCGAGCGGCGTCACCTGGCTGGCCACGAAGAGGCTGCTGGTGGTGTACTCGGAGCCCCAGTAGTCGGGCACCGTCAGCTTCTGCTTGAGGACGGCCACCTTCAGCGGCGTAGTGGTATCCGACGTCCGGACGGCGATGTAGACGTCGTAGTCGCCGGCTGGGACGCTGAAAGGCCGGCTGAAGGTCAGCGGGCCGCCCGGCGCCGTCGGCGTCGCCGTCAGCTCGTAGAGGTCCTCCCAGGGGTACTGGACGCCCGAGACGGCCTCCGGGGCCAGGTCCTGCTTCTCCTTGCCCTTCTTGCGGCGATCCTTCTTCTTCCGGTCCTGCGCCTTCGGCTCCTCTGCAGGCGGTGCCTCGGGCGGCGGCGTCCCGGCGGGCGCCAGCCGCAGGTAGGCCGCCAGGCTGCTGCCGCTGCCCAGGGCGCCTTGGGCCACCGTGACGGTGAAGGGCACGTAGACCTTCTGGTCGGAGGCCTTCAGGAAGTCGAAGCGGACCGACATGTCGGCCGAGGCGGCCGGATCGGCCGTCACCGGGGTCTCGGCGGCCGGGTCGTAGGTGTAGACCGAGACGCCCTCGGGGCCGGCCATGGCCAGGTCCGAGGCGACGACCAGCGAGCCGATGAGTGCCTGCCGCGGGTCGATCGCGGCGTCCTTGTCGCCGTCCTGCTTCTGCTGGGCCGAGATGGGCCAGACGGCCACGGCCACGGCAAGCGCGGCAGCGGACCAGGTCATCGAACGCGAAAGGGTGCCCATGGGCAGAGGACTCCGAGAGAGTGGCGATGCGCCAGGCGCGGCAACGGCCACCTGACAGGTAACGGACAGGATATCATCGGCCCATGATGAACGACTCGCTGGTCATCATCCTGGCCGGGGGCGTGGGGGAGCGTCTCTCGCCGCTGACGCGGGACCGCGCCAAGCCGGCGGTCTACTTCGGCGGGCCCTACCGGATCATCGACTTCACGCTCAGCAACTGCATCAACTCCGGCATGCGCCGGATCTTCATCGCGACGCAGTACAAGAGCCTGTCGCTGAACCGCCATATCCGGATGGGCTGGAGCGTCGTGGCCGAGGAACTCGGCGAGTTCATCGAGATCCTGCCGCCGCAGAAGCGGGTGAGCGACAACTGGTACCTCGGCACGGCCGACGCCGTGTACCAGAACCTCTACTCCCTCGTCCGCGAGCCGTCCAGGCACATCGTCGTCCTCTCGGGCGACCACGTGTACAAGATGGACTACTCGAAGATGGTCCGCTGGCACCAGGAACGTGGCGCGGCCGTGACGCTGGCCACCTACGAGGTGCCCGTCGCCGAGGCGACGCGCTTCGGCGTGATCCAGGTGGACGAGGACGAGCGCATCGTCGGCTTCCAGGAGAAGCCGGCCGAGCCGCGGCCGATCCCGGGCATGCCCGACACGGCGCTGGCGTCGATGGGCATCTACGTCTTCGAGTCGGAGGTCCTGTTCCGGGCGCTGGAGGAAGACGCCCGCCGCGAGGACAGCACGCACGACTTCGGCAAGGACATCTTGCCGGCGCTCATCGACCAGGTGCCGGTGTACTCGTACCGGTTCACCGACGAGAACAAGAAGGCCGCCAAGTACTGGCGCGACATCGGCACGCTCGACGCGTACTACGAGGCGAACATGGACCTCGTGCAGGTGAACCCCGAGTTCAACCTGTACGACCCCGAGTGGCCCATCCGGACGCACCAGCCGCAGGCGCCGCCCGCCAAGTTCGTCTTCGGCGACGCCGGCACCCGGTGCGGGTCGGCCATCGACTCGATCATCTCCAACGGCGTCATCGTGTCGGGCAGCACGGTGCGCGGGTGCGTCCTGTGCCCGAACGTCCGCGTGCACAGCTACTGCACCATCGAGCAGAGTATCCTTATGCCCGGCGTGCGCGTCGGCCGTCACGCGCGCATCCGCAACGCGATCATCGACCGCGACGTCTTCATCCCGCGCGGCGCGGTCATCGGCTTCGACCCCGAGGAAGATCGCCGGCGGCACACCGTGACCGAACGCGGCGTCGTCGTGGTCACGGCAACCGACGAGCCATTCATCCAGCAACCAGATGGCGACCTGCGCCGCCGGGAGCAGGCCGCCGACAGCGTCCTCAGGAGCTCTTCGTGAAGATCAGCAAGGTGGTGGGCCGCGAGATCCTCGACTCGCGCGGCAATCCGACGGTGGAAGTGGACGTCACGCTCGAGAGCGGCGCGTTCGGCCGCGCGGCCGTGCCCTCGGGCGCGTCGACCGGCGAGCGCGAGGCGCTCGAGCTGCGCGACGGCGACAAGGGCCGGTACCTGGGCAAGGGCGTGCTGAAGGCCGTGAGCCACGTCAACGGCGAGATCGCCGGCGCCGTCGTCGGGAAGGACCTCGACCAGGCCTCGCTCGACCGGCTGCTGATCGAGCTCGATGGCACCGAGTTCAAGAGCCGGCTGGGGGCCAACGCGCTGCTGGGCGTGTCGATGGCCGCCCTCCACGCGGGCGCGGCCGAGAAGGGCGTGCCGCTCTACGAGTACGTGGGCGCGCTGCGCCACGCGCTGGCCGGCGGCGGCCAGGCCACGCTGCTGCCCGCGCCGATGATGAACATCCTCAACGGCGGCGCCCATGCCGACAACAACGTCGACTTCCAGGAATTCATGATCCT